>JAWOIY010000087.1:0-6788 GCA_046484425.1 Desulfobacterales bacterium
GGTCATGGCAAAGGTGATGCCGTTAGAAATGGCTTTTCCATTGCAACAGGTGATATATTGATGATACTTGATTCGGATCTTACGGTTCCTCCTGAAGATTTGCCCAAATTTTATAAGGCACTTGCTGACGATCATGGAGAGTTTATTAATGGCTGTCGCCTTGTCTATCCCATGGATAAACAAGCCATGCGGTTTTTGAATTATCTTGGAAACAAATTTTTTTCCATTATGTTTACCTGGATACTGAACCAGAGATTTAAAGATACTCTCTGCGGTACCAAGGCCCTTTTTAAAAAAGATTACGATAAAATACAAGCCAACAGAAGTTACTTTGGTGATTTTGACCCTTTTGGGGACTTTGATCTTATCTTCGGAGCAATAAAAAATAACCTCAAAGTGGTGGAGGTTCCTATACGTTATCGGGAGAGGTCCTATGGCACGACGAATATCAGTCGTTTTCGCCACGGGTGGTTGTTGATGAAAATGACATTATTTGCTTATAAAAAAATAAAAATTTTATAAATCGACACCTACGATGCTGCAAGATCCTCACATTCTGATTGAACGAAAACAAATATGGAAATCAAAGAAGATTTTAAAAAGGCTGTATAAACGTTGGTGCCAGATGATAGAAAGTGCACTAAAGCCGGGTTCCATATTAGAAATTGGCGGCGGAAGTGGAAATCTTAAGGATTTTTTTCCGGATGCGATCAGTTCCGATATTGTGTTTGTACCGTGGAATGACGCGGTGCTGGATGCACATCACCTCCCTTTTCACGATGCAACTTTTGACAACATTATACTATTCGATGTCCTGCACCATTTGAACAATCCGGTTCAATTTTTTTCTGAAGCTCAAAATGCCTTGAAAACAAAAGGAAGAATCGTTTTAATGGAGCCGTATACCTCCTGGGTGTCTTTTTTCATCTATAGATTCCTCCATTCTGAAGGTCTGGTTTGGAATATAAACCCTTTTGAAAAAGGCTGTTTGGGCGCGAATAAAAACCAGCTTCATGGCAATCAGGCCATACCTACTCTGATTTTCGAAAAGTACAAGCACAGGTTTGCCGAATATTTTCCAAGGCTAAAGATTATCAAAAAAGAGAGAATGGACTTTATCATCTATCCGTTAAGTGGAGGTTTCCATAATCCCAGCTTATGTCCGATATCCTTATATCCAACGTTTACATTTACTGAAAAGCTGTTGCATCCTTTGAATCGCCTTTTGGCGTTTCGCATGTTTGTGGCATTAGAAAAAACGTAAATTACATTTGTCTCGAATCCGGAATTAAAAAAGAGGGGTTTCCCCCTCTTTTTTAATTTTATCGTGTTAACTTTATTACTGTGGTGATATACTACCATCTGTATAAAGAGTATAAACCGTGGCGCTTCCAGGATATTGGAAAGTCATAGGAGCCGATTGACCTACTTCACCAGTACCGAGATCTGTCAAGTACGCGTCCGAAATACTTATATTAGGATCTAACTGATATCCACCCTCATTATCCGAAGGTCTAACCTGTGTACCGTCTGTTGTAGTATCTGCAAAGTAAGCTAAGCCTGTATTGTAGAAATTCTTGGCCGCAGCTTTGGCCGCTGAATTTTGCCCTCTGGTCCGGTAAGCCAAAAAGTTCGGGATGGCGATGGCTGCCAGAATACCGATGATCGCAATGACGATCATCAATTCAATGAGTGTAAAACCTTTTTCATTTTTTCTTCTCAATTTTTGTAGCATAATATTCTCCTTCTCCTTTAAAATTGTTTTATATGACCCTGTTTAATCTTATCGTCAAAAAACCTTACGATTACAAAAAAAATACTTTTTAAAAGTGTCCCTTTAGTCCTATCACCCCCTCGAACAATTACTTTGATTTCGTTGATTTGAAGTTTTTGCAATATATATGCCACGACACTTTAATTTATTTGTAAAAATATTATCATATTGATATCTCTCATTATTAATATCGATCAAAAACGTCCTGTCACATTCGGTTTCAATTTATAATGACAAACTTTGTCGTAAAATAAAAATATTGTCATCTTTATAACACTAGACTAAACGGTTCCGGGTTCCCGGTTCAACGTTCAAGGTTGTGGAAGTTTGGAATAATGGAACAGTGGAATGTTGGAATGTTGGTTTTTTTACATTGCATTGAAAAAAAATTATGATTTATGAGATAAGCCTGCCATGGGATGAAAAAATATCAATAGAGGTTTTAAAAAACGCTGAGAGATCAAAACTGGGAAAATAAATTTCAAACAAAATCCAAGTATTGAAAATTAATACAAATAAACCTTGCCCGAACCCTGGGGTAAAACGTTTTAACACATTATTCCAGTATTCCATCATTCCAGGTTTCCAACTGGATCATTCCGAATTATACAGCTTGCTTATACGATAACGAAACGTTCTAAAGCTTATACCGAGGAGTTCTGCCGCTTCCTGTTTTTTACCATTGGTGCACTCAAGGGCTTTATCAAAATATGCCTTTTCTATTTCTTCAAGGATGGCGTCTAATGATACTCCGTTTTTTACCTCGTCGAGATCGAACCGTCTGTTCTTAATCCCTTCGATCCATCTTCGTTTGTGAACCGAAAGCGCTAGACTGTCCGGAAGAATAATGTTGGTGGTTGAAAGTGCAACACTCCGCTCCATCAGGTTCTCAAGCTCACGAATATTTCCGGGGAAATCATATTTGTTCAAAAGATCGATTGCATAAGAGGATATCTTGGTGACCTTTTTGTCCATTTCACGGGAGTATTTTTCCAGAAAGTGCTGGGCAAGAATACGAAGATCGATTTTTCTTTCTCTGAGGGGCGGAATCCTTATTTCGATGACATTCAAACGATAAAAAAGATCTTCCCGAAAATTCCCGACAATAACTTCTTCTTCAAGTTTCTTGTTGGTTGCGGATATGATTCTGATATCTACCGAAACATCCTCATTACTGCCGACAGGCTTGAAAACCCGCTCCTGAACGGCCCTTAGCAATTTCACCTGTATCGGAAGGTTCACTTCTCCGATTTCATCCAAAAAAATCGTTCCTCCATCCGCAGCTTCAAAGAGCCCCTTTTTATCCTGGTTTGCCCCCGTAAACGATCCTTTTTTATGACCAAACAGCTCGCTTTCCATCAATGTTTCCGGAATACCACCACAATTTACAACAACAAAGGGGCCTTCACTTCGTTCACTATTTTCATGGATTGCCTTGGCAATCAATTCCTTACCGGTCCCACTTTCTCCGGTGATAAGGACGCTTGTCTTGGTTTTGGCGACCTGACGAATAAGTTTGTAAATATTCCGCATTGCCGGACTGTTTCCGATAATCTTTCCGAAATGAAGCGTTTTCTTGAGTTCATCATCGAGGACCTCTTTCTCGTGCTCAATGGTTTTAATTTCCAAAGCATTTTTTATGGTTTCGATGAGTTCGTCATTATTGAACGGTTTAGGGACAAAATCGTAGGCCCCCTGATTCATGGCTTCAACGGCAGCCTCCGCTGTTGCATAGGCTGAAATCATAATGACCACCGTTTCCTGATTCTGCTCTTTTGATGCCTTTAACACATCAATTCCGGTAATGTCTCCCAACCTGATGTCGCACAGTAAAAGATCGAAATTCGTTTGTTTAATCAAGGATATGGCCTTTCGACCGTTTTCCGCACATGAAACCTGATATCCTTCTTTGACCAGCATAAGCTCCAGCAATTCGCGCATGCTGAGTTCGTCATCGACTACCAGTATATGGGGTGTATAATTTTCCATTGGTCATTCGTCTTTTGTTATGTGTTATTTGAAATTTTCACCGGCTCAAATACTCATCAACCTATTACGATATTTTAACTACTCCTGATAAACAATCTTCCCTCCCACCATGGTCAAAACCGCCTTGCCCTTAACATTCCAGCCGTTAAAAGGTGTATTTCGGCTGAGTGACTGGAACCTGTCGGCATCAATACGATATGACATTTCAGGATCGATGATGGTAATGTCAGCCGCCCGGCCAGTTTTTAACCCGTTTTCCAATCCGAGTATCCGCGCCGGGTTCGTCGACATTTTCTCGACAAGATCCGTGATGCCGATTATTCCTGTTTCAATCAGTTTTAAACTCAGAGAAACCGATGTTTCGAGCCCGATGATTCCATTTGCAGCCTGATCGAACTCAACGGCTTTCTCGATAATCGAATGCGGGGCATGATCCGTAGCAATCACATCTATGGTTCCATCGGCCAGCCCCTGCCAGATGGCTTCCCTGTCCTGTTCGGTCCTTAACGGCGGGTTCATTTTCGCATTCGTGTTGTAATCTCTTACAGCAGTATCGGTAATTGTAAAATAATGGGGCGTGGTTTCCGCAGTAACGCAAACGCCTCTTTTTTTTGCATCCCGAATGGCCCTGACAGATTCCCTGGTACTGACATGGGCGATGTGAACGGGAATGCCCGTCAATTCGCTCAGAGCGATATCCCTTAAAACCATGATACTCTCAGCAGCATTGGGTATGCCTGAAAGCCCCATTTGTGTGGCCACCTCACCCTCATTCATGGCACCGCCTGAAGCCAGATCAAGATCCTCACAATGTGAAATGACCGGCAGGTCGAATCCCCCTGCATACTCCAAAGCCCTGCGCATCAGTTGACTGTTCATCACGGAGTTTCCGTCGTCAGATACGGCGACGGCCCCTGCATCTTTTAACTCCCAATATTCACAAAGGTTTTCTCCTCTAAGTCCCTTGCTGATCGCTGCAACAGGATAAACACGGACTGTATCGGCCTTTTTGGCTTTTTTCAATATATATTCCGTGACCTGCCTGCTGTCATTGACCGGATCTGTATTTGGCATACAGCATATTGCCGTAAATCCGCCAAAAGCTGCCGCCAACCCACCCGTTTCAATGGTTTCTTTATATTCATGTCCCGGATCTCGAAGATGCACATGCATATCAATCAGGCCGGGAACAACTAATTTTTGGGAAGCATCAATGATTGTTAATTCCGTATTATCCCCGTTAATCAAGACACCTTTTTTTATTTCAACGATTTTACCATTCTCAACAACGATATCCATGATACCGTCAAGGTTTCCGGGATCAATAACCCTTCCACCTTTAATCAGTGTCAGCATTACGTATCCCTCCTGTGACCAGATATAAAAGGGCCATTCGCACGGCAACACCATTTGTGACCTGGTCCAGAATAATCGAATACGGACCGTCCGCAACGTCATAATCAATTTCAACACCTCGATTAATCGGCCCTGGGTGCATGATCAGCACATCATCCTTCGCTTTTGCCAGCTTAGCCTTAGTCAAGCCAAATACTCTCGAATATTCACGTTCTGTCGGAAATAGAAAGTGCCGTTGACGCTCTTTTTGTATCCTGAGCATCATAATAACATCTGCATCCTTCATGGCCTCCTGAACGTGATGGGTTACAGAAACACCAAGCATTTCGATGCCCTTTGGAATCATAGTGGGAGGACCGGACAAAACAACCTTTGCACCCATTTTGGTAAATCCGATGCTGTTGGATCGTGCCACTCTGCTGTGGGATATATCGCCGATGATGGCAATTCGAAGGCCGGATATTTTACCTTTATTTTCCCTTACCGTCATCAGGTCAAGCAGGGATTGGGTCGGATGAGCGTGCATCCCGTCACCGGCATTGATAACGGGTGACTTCAATATTTTTGCCAGCATGTGGGGAGCCCCCGCCGAAGTGTGTCTTATCACGATCACGTCGGGATTCATGGCTTCAAGATTCCGACCCGTATCGATCAGGGTTTCACCTTTGACCATACTGCTGGTACTCGCGGATATGGACAGGCTGTCTGCACTTAAACGTTTTGCCGCAATATCAAAAGATGTTCGTGTACGTGTGCTCGGCTCATAAAAAAAAAGCACCACGGTTTTGCCCCTTAATGTCGGCACTTTTTTAATGGGCCTTTCAGATATTTCTTTCATTTTGTCCGCTGTATCCAAAATCAGGGTGATTTCATCAACAGAGAGGGATTCCATATCCAGAATATCTTTTCTTGAAAGCTGCATGATTCTCCTGAGTTATTTCAATAAATCCCCTATTCTATTCCACCTCACCCCGAAATCTTCTTTGTCCCAGGACCAGTAAATCATCAAGGCTTTCCCTTTTACGGCCTTTAAGTCGACAAACCCCCAAAACCGGGAGTCGTAACTCTGGTCACGATTGTCTCCCATCACAAAAAGGGAATTTGGCGGAACAACAACCGGCCCGAAATTATCCCTGGGCTGATCACTTGCCGGAAAGATGTAAGGGTCCGTGTGAATACCGATGTCATAATTAAGGAGCTTGTTGTTCACATAAACCTGCTTGTCCCGTATCTCGATCACATCTCCGGCAACCGCAACAACCCGCTTTATAAAATCCTTGCTGGGATCTTCAGGAAACTTAAACACCACGATATCCCCCCGCTTGGGATTTTTAACGGGGATTATTGTTGTTTGTAAAAAAGGAATCTTGACGCCGTATATAAATTTATTGACCAGGATGTGATCTCCGATCAATAGCGTCTGCATCATGGAACCAGAAGGAATTTTGAATGCCTGAATGACAAATGTTCGAATGAACAAAGCCAATACAATGGCCACAAGAATGGCTTCGATATTTTCCCTAAGGCCACTCTTTTTCTTTATACCGTCTTCATCTTTATTAACTTTATTAACAGAGCCGTTTTTCTTCAAGTGTAATTTTTACCTCTTCCAGTTTTTTCTTAACAGCAACCGAATGCGATCTTTTCTGCCGACAAAACGAAAAAAGAA
>JAWOIY010000137.1:0-30879 GCA_046484425.1 Desulfobacterales bacterium
CCAGAGTGGATCTTTCCCGAGCACAAAGTGTAGGACCTTTCAGTATGCTTTGGGCCTGCGGCAATAAAGAAGTTAAGGAAGGCTTAGTACATGTTGGCATAAATAATATGACGTATAATGGTTGCAAGTTTTACTTCTTTTTGGTACAATCACTTTCCAAAGGAGGAAGTGATTATGCCAAGAAAAAGCCCCAATAGGATATTTTTGACGGCAGATGAAAAAAAGCACTTACAGGCTATCGCACGAAAATATACGTCACCGTATCGAGATGTCATGCGTGCCAAAATCATCCTTCTTGCTTCCGATGGCATTTCAAATAAGAAAATCGGACAACGGCTCGATTTGCCGCGCCAAATTGTTTCAAAATGGCGTAAACGCTTCTTCGAAGAACGCCTGGATGGACTTCAGGAAAGGCCAAGGCGCGGGAGGCCCGGCGCTTTTTCCCCCTGAAATCATTGTTGCCGTAAAAGCCCTTGCATGCGAATTGCCAAAGCAACTTGGACTGCCTTTTTCTAAGTTTACGCACGATGAAATTGCACAGCAAGTCATAAAACAGGGAATTGTGGCTTCCATCAGCGGAAAAACCGTCTGGCGCTGGTTGAGCAAGGATGCCATTCGGCCTTGGTGTTACCGCAGTTGGATTTGGCTGAGAGATCCAGATTTTGAGCAAAAAGCTGGAAGAATTCTTGATTTGTACCAAGGATTTTGGAAAGGCAAGCCATTGGGCAGTAATGATTTTGTTATATCCTCGGATGAAAAAACCAGCATTCAGGCTCGTCATCGTCTGGTACCGGTAACAGCACCGGCACCCGGACGTTATGGTCGTGTTGAGCATGAATATGAAAGGAAGGGGGCTTTGGCTTACATGGCTGCTTGGGATGTTCAA
This sequence comes from Desulfobacterales bacterium, assembly GCA_046484425.1. GTDB lineage: Bacteria > Desulfobacterota > Desulfobacteria > Desulfobacterales > UBA11574 > UBA11574. The sequence goes on from JAWOIY010000137.1 coordinate 887, forward strand.
CAGGCAAAGGTTTTTGGTTTGTGCAGACCTACTACCGGAATCCAAAGCTTTCATGACTTGGTCGACCTTGTTATGAGCAAGGAGCCCTATAGATCGGCGCACCGGGTCTTTTGGGTAACCGACAACGGCTCCTCTCACAGAGGCCTGTCGTCTATCAAACGTCTCAAGAGCTGGTATTCCAATGCGATTCAAGTACATACGCCCATTCATGCAAGCTGGCTTAACCAGGTAGAAATCTATTTTTCTGTATTACAGCGAAAGGTTTTATCACCTAACGACTTTGAAAGCATTGAAGACCTTGAAAATACCATTTTGAATTTTCAGACCATCTATAAACAAATTGCAAAGCCTTTCAAATGGAAGTTCACTCGAAAGGATCTTAAGAAAGTACTAGCCAAGTGTACTGAAGAGCAAAAATTGGCGGCATAAAAATACGTCACCGAATTTTCGCCCCAGAGCACTAAGTCACTGAAAATACCAGTGACGGAGACACCGAAGTGAAGGGAAAATGACTCCCCCCTGAACACATACCAAAATATTATATTTTTTTGTTCGACAACAGCGTTCCGTAAATACCGATGATACTAAAAAAGGACTTGTGAGAATTGCGGATATGAACACCCAAAAAGTTCTTGTAGTTGATGACCAATTGAGCCAACTGAGATTGATGCGAATCATGTTGGAGAAATTAGGATATATGGCCGTTACGGTAGACAGCGCGGAAGAAGCCGAGTATATCCTGAGAAGTGGGGAAACTTTTTCATTGATCATTACGGATCTGAGAATGCCCTGGTTGGATGGCTTAGATTTTTGCAAGCGTGCAAAGGTCTTACATCCTGATATAAAAATATATGCGTTGTCCGGCTGTCTCGATGATTTTAATGTTCATGAATTGGAAAAGGCAGGCTTTGACGGGATTTACCAGAAACCTATCACCAAGTCATATTTACGAGAAATTTTAAATGCCGATTTAACACCTTAAACCTGTGGTTTAAGGATTTATCTTAATCCATTTCTCGTAACAGTTCGATGTATCTTCGTGTTCGATTCATCATTAAACCGGATTGTTCAAATGGGTATGAACTTTCATTTTCAAAAGGGCAAACTCTCCGATTTTGCTGATCTTCGATTGGCGCTGTTCCTCAAGCTGCCCTGAACAAAGGAGGCACGTGATGTCTGATGAAAAGCTCGACAAACGCTTTGGCGCTATCGCCATTCAAAAGGGATTCATTACGCTCGAACAGCTACTAGATGCGATGAAGGTTCAAATCGTCGAAGACTTGGAAGATGCTGAGCATCGTCTCGTCGGCCAAATTTTATGGGAAAGAGGATATATAAGTACTGAACAAATAAAAGAAGTACTTGAATCCATGGGTGTTTGAAACTTCCAAAATCCGTTCCGATTCAACCATAAAAGATACGATTTTAGTTCGGGCATTAGTTCGGGCAACAGACTGTTGGAGTGTGATTTCGATTCCGGGGAATTATGCCGAAAAGCACCTTCCAGGACTTAAGGAAAAACTCTTGCAATCTCCAAGCATATCCCCTCTGTATCTCTCTTCAAAAGTTCATTTATGGATAGCCGCAAATCGGAAAACTGACACGAGATCTGAACCCATACACAGAACCCCGCCGGTCAAAGATGTCGCTTTCGGTGACGCGGGCGATCCCTGATTCCCGATTACTGATTTTCGTCCAACACCTTCCGAATGGCTTCGGCAATTTCCTGTTTTAAGATTGGCTTGGAGATAAAAGCCCGAATGCCCATGCTTAAAGCCTTTGGTTCATCTATCATGGCACTGAAACCGGTGCAGAGTATCACCGGGATGTCAGGTCTGAGTTGCATTAGGTTTTCTGCCAGCTTCTCGCCGGTCCTATGTGGCATGGTCATGTCGGTAATGACAAGATCAAAACGGTCTTTTTTCTCCCTAAACAATTCTAAGGCTTCAATACCGCTGTTTCTTGCGACAACGTCGTAACCTAAAGACTCAAGGATTTGTTTGCCCATTTTCATGATTACAGGTTCATCGTCAATGAGAAGGATTCGTTCGGTTCCAATGGGAATGGGCCTTTCGATCCTTTCTTCCGGTATGAAACGACTCTTGATGACAGGAAAATAAGCTTTGAAGGTAGAGCCTTTACCGGGTTCACTGTAAACATATATGTCGCCGCCATGATTGCGAACTATACCATGAACAACCGAAAGTCCCATGCCGGTTCCTTTCCCCTTTTCTTTGGTTGTGAAAAAAGGATCAAATATTTTTTCCATAATATCGGGAGACATACCATGCCCTGTGTCCGTCACTGTTAAATTAATATACGGACCTGGTTTTGAATCCGGATGGCTGGAGACGAAATCCGGATGAAGTCCTGTATCTAAAAGGCTGACGGTCAACAGTCCTCCATGGCATGGGCAGCATTTGTACATAGATCCATAAGTACCTGATGAATTTGGGTGGGATTGCCCATAACCAATGCATTACTTTGAATGTTCTGCTCGATCTCAACTGAAGATGGTATAGAGGCCCTAAGCATCCTAAGCGCTTCTCTTACAATAGGCTTAACCTGGATCGGCTTTTGTTCCTGGTCAACCTGCCAGCTGAATGTGAGGATTTGCTTGATAAGATCCTTTGCTCGATCACAGGCCAATAAGACCTCCTGAAGGTTTTGATATTGAAATGTACCTCTCTTTTCGACGTCAAGCGCTAATTCCGTATAGCCAATCACAGAGGAAAGAATATTATTGAAATCATGCGCAATGCCGCCCGCGAGGGTGCCGATAGCCTCCATCCTTTGTGATTGCTGGAGTTGAGCTTCCAGTTTTTTTTGATGGCTGATATCTCTCAGGTTGATGATACTGCCGATAGGATTGCCATTTTTATCCATATAAGTGGCTCCGCTGACACTCACAGGAATTATTACTCCTTTTTTGTTATTTCGGCGGGTTTCAATGTTGGAAAAACTTTCCCCTTTTAGGACCTGCGCGATCATCATTTTCGTTTCTTTCCACGCTTCTTCGGGTACGAATATATCCATTTTTTTCCCCAGACGTTCCGCCAGGGTCCAGCCGAATAAATGTGTAAAAGCAGGGTTTAAATAGATGACCTCGCCTTCTACGGTTTGAAAAACAAACACCTGTTCAGAAAAACTCAGCCGGCTGAAATCATCAGCAGCGCGGCCAAAAGTCCTGACACCCGATCCCCGACTTGCAGATATAGGCAGATTGTGATATTTGTTTTTTTGTTAATTTTTTTAAGATAATCGCTTTAACCTTGCTCCTTTTTCTCTTATATTCAGAGGCCTTTATTAAGTTCAATTTCTCATGAAACAAGAACAAATTGAAAAACTCTTGGAAAAATGGGGAGCAAAGAAAGAAACAAACCACAAGAAACACCCTCTCCCTGTTTTAGTGTCACTCGGTTACAAGATCGGACAACAGTGGGCAAGCAATCAAAAAAGGAATGATCTGATTTCTCGATTTGAAGAATTTTATTATGACTGGACCAATGATCGACTCACAAGACAAAGATACAAAATGCTGTATGAAGAATTAGACCCTGCATCGGTTATCACTGAGATGTCCGATACGTTAAACCAAGCATTGGTTGACCCCTATATCGCCGAAGCCATGCTGGAGAACTATCACTTGTTTGAAAAAGGAATTGTCTGGGGCCTCATGTCAGTTATGAGGAAAATAATTGCGGGGATTGACTCAACATAGTGAAACCTTCCCCGTCCAGGGGTTTGCGGGGAGTGGGCCGGTCAAAAACGTTCCAAATGCACTTTTAAAATGAGCAAGACAGACTTTTCATATATCGTTAAAGTTACGGCTGCGATACTGATACTGGCGAGCTTTTGGCCTATCGTACCTATTGGGAAGGTGGGGAAATTAAACTTAAAGATCACGATGATTTTAATAGGATATAATTCAAATGGGCTTGGTAGCTATAATTCTTATCTCAGCCATTTTTGGCGTGCTGCTTTATTATATGGCGGGCAGGAAAGGTTATAATAAACAGTTTTGGTTAATAATGGGAATTTTATTCGGCCCGTTTGCACTGCCTTTTGTCATTTTTGGCAAAAGAAAGGACTGGCATGAAGAGATAAATTAAGACCTGCTCACAAGTTGGGACGAAAAAGACCCGGATTGCAGAGACTGTTAATATCGATATTTCCTTGGCTTGAAAATCGTCAGTTATGATGTGGGAAAGGGGATAATTAATGGAAAGAGTTTATGTAGACGGTACCAATAAAACAACGATAATTTGTCCTAAATGCGGACTCGAGAAAAATATGGATGTGACGAATTTCAAGGATACTCACAAAAGGTTGAAGGCCAAATGCCGATGTGGCGAAGTTTTTCGGCTTACCTTGGAATTTCGAAAGCATCCCCGCAAGAACGTCCGGCTTCCTGGTGAATATTTTGTCCAGGGGAAAGATGAAAAAAGAAAAATTATCGTTGAAGATATTTCAGCGGGCGGAATCCGGTTTGCCTGTATTGATCCACATTATATTTCCAGAAATGAAACAGTTGAATTGAAATTTACATTAGATAATCCAAAGAGAACGGAAATCCACACACACGTCGAAATAAAATGGATTATTGATCGTAATGTCGGCGGGCAGTTCCTCAATCCAAAATCACTCGAAAAGGATTTGGGGCAGTATCTGCAAACATAATTTTATTTTTGCATCAACCCGTCAAGAATTGAAATCCATAACCCATATTCATACCATGAATATAAAATTTGCTTTTATCCTACCTTTGATGGCCTTTTTAACCGTGACCGGTTGTTCAGATGATGTCCCCCAGGATAAAACCGCCAAGACTTCCGGGAATAAAATGGTGCAGGATAAGAACACACTTCGCCTTGTTATCAGATGGGCTGGAGATGATTTTGCTTCAAGACAAGATATCGAAACAAGAAATAAGATCGAGAGCCTTATATTTGAAAGAAAGGTGGGAAAAGTAATCAGCGTTGGAACGGGTATGGGCTGGATGGACATCGCCGTCGAGGTTAAGGACAAAGAGGTTGCCCGGTCATCGATTCCTGAGATAATGCGAATTGCTGCTCCAACACGAAAATTTACCATAGAGTAAAAGAGGAACAGCCAAGAATGATCAAAAAAAACAAGGTCAAAATCTTTATTGCCATTTCGCTTTTTCTGTCGATCATATGGGGAATTTCATGTGCTCCCGCGAAGAATATGAAGGGTGTGTATCTTGACGATATCACCCTGCCGCCCGACTTCGCTATAAACATCTATGCCGATAATGTCGAAAATGCCCGCTCACTTGCTCTCGGTGATACCGGCACTTTGTTTGTAGGCACTCGCTTGGCGGGTAGGGTCTACGCAGTTCTGGACCACAACCACGATGCCAGGGCTGATGAAGTCATCACCATCGCTGAAGGATTGAACATGCCGAATGGTGTAGCCTTCAGGAATGGTTCTCTCTATGTTGCCGAGGTGGACCGCGTGCTGAAATACGAGAGTATTGAGTCACGGTTGAAAAATCCTCCAAAACCGGTAATTGTTACTGAAAGCTTTCCAAAGGATACACAGCATGGTTGGAAATTCATACGTTTCGGTCCGGATGATAAGCTCTACGTCCCGGTTGGGGCACCGTGCAATGTCTGCGAAAGGAGTAATGAGATATATTCCTCAATCACGCGTCTAAATCATGATGGCAGCAATCTGGAGATCTTCTCCCATGGCGTACGCAATACAGTTGGTTTTGACTGGCACCCGAAAACCAAAGAATTATGGTTCACCGATAATGGACGTGACTGGCTGGGTGACGACCAGCCTCCCGACGAGCTGAATCGCGCCCAACGGAAAGGCATGCACTTTGGTTTTCCTTACTGCCATGGGGGTACCATTGAGGACCCGGAATTCGGCAGAAAGCGAAAGTGTAATGAGTTCGTGCCTCCATCCATGGCATTAGGGCCGCATGTTGCCGCGCTTGGTATGCGCTTCTACACAGAAAAAATGTTTCCGGACTTCTACCGAAATCAGATTTTCATAGCCGAACACGGTTCCTGGAACCGGACTTCTCCAATAGGTTATCGCATCAGTCTGGTACGGCTTAAGGAAAACCAAGCGATTGGTTACGAGGTTTTTGCAGAAGGATGGCTTAAAAACGGCCGGGCCTGGGGACGTCCTGTGGACGTCCTGGTCATGCCTGACGGTGCACTCCTGGTTTCCGATGATCGGGCCGGTGTTGTCTATCGGATAAGCTATGAACCGGATTGAGGCTTGACCGGCTGTTTCTCAAAGCGAGTTCCGTTTGAGCAACAACCCGTTGAATATTGATATCGAGATTTTTGTAGGATTTGTTGATAACCTATCCTGCAAATCAAAGATCAATTAATATATAATTCCGTTAACTTTTCTTTTTTAGCTCGGCTTCAATCACCTGATAGAGTCCTGGCAGGCTTTGATTTTTAAAGGCTTTGCCGTTTATAAATATAGTGGGAGTTCCACGAACCCCGATCTGTCTGCCGTTGTTCATGTCTCTATCAATTAACCTTTTAATGGCCGGTGATTGCATGTCTTTGGCAAACTTATCCATATCAAGGCCGAGTTCTTTGGCAATAACTTGAATTTTGGCGTCATTGATATCTTTATAATTTTGGAATAACTGACTGTGAAACTCCCAGAATTTTTTCTGGACGTTCGCGGCCAAGGCCGCTGTTGCAGCCTTATAAGCATATTGATGACTGGTAAGTGGAAAATGTTTGATGACCAGCTTGACATTGTCAGGATACTTGTCCAGCAACTGCTGGAAGAAAGGCTCTAAGCGAGCACAGTACGGTCACTGGTAGTCATCGAAAACTGCTACGGTGACTGCCGCGTCGGCCTTCCCTTTAAAAGGAAGGCCGTCTAGAGCAATATCATATATAAAATCCACCTGGATAATCTTGAGTGTTTTCGAGGAGCTGCTCGTTAGAATTAAGGCATTGTTTTGGGCGGCATATGTCAATCGGTCGAAGTTTTTATCAATGGGAATTCGATTGGCAACCTTACCTTCGTCAATAGAATAGATCAGGATCTCTCCCCGTGCTAAAACAAAAATCAATTTTCCATCGTCCGAGGTGGCAGTATCCAATGGTTGTACATCAAGGTCCGTTTGTTTGATCAAAGTCAAGTCGATTTCAGCATAAATGAAACCGGGAGCCGACACCCAAATTATCATAATGAATAAAAATATACCCAATCTTCGTGCGGCCTTTTTCATATTAATATCTCCTTATTCTAAAATTTGGTAGACGGGAATCTTAATAATGCTTTATAGTATAGAATCGGGAGGCAGATTAATCAACAAATATTAAATTAAATTGTCATTTATCATATCGGTTCAAACCGGGAAAAGGAGAAATCTATCATGAAGGTGTTAATCGTATATTATTCAATGTATGGACACATCCACAAAATGGCGGAAGCTGTAGCAGAAGGCGTAAGAGAAGTAGGCGGTGCCGAGGCAATTCTGCGCCGTGTGCCCGAAACGCTTCCGGAGGAAGTGCTCGAAAAAATGGGCGCAATTGAATCGCAACGATCCATGTCAAACGTACCGATTTGTACGGTAGATGAGCTGGCTTCAGCGGATGCCGTCATTTTCGGGACGCCGACAAGGTTCGGTAATATGTGCGGCCAAATGCGTCAATTTCTGGATGCGACCGGAAAACTATGGGCAACAGCTGCTTTGGTTGGAAAAGTAGGAAGTGTTTTTACAAGCAGCGGGACACAGCACGGAGGGCAAGAATCCACAATTCTTTCATTCCACATCACCTTGCTTCATCAAGGATTTGTTGTTGTTGGGTTGCCTTATACTTTTCAAGGACAAACCCGTATGGATGAGATAACGGGGGGGTCTCCTTATGGGGCTTCCACAATTGCCGGCGGCTCGGGAGAAAGGATGCCAAGCGACAATGAGCTGGACGCCGCACGTTTTCAGGGGAAACATGTCGCGACTATTGCTTCGAAACTAAAAGAATAGGGACTATACGATGATCAGAAAACCGAAATCCCGAACCGTATATGACCTGAACTAAGATCGGTTCCAGGTTCATGGTTCAAAGGTTACAACTGTTCCAAGTGCGGATTTGAGGAAAGTGTAGATGCAATACATTTTGCTTGGTTTTCTTGATGCCATGCAGATTTCCAGCTTGAATCCATTCAAAATAAAATGCGAAACGTTAGAAACAGTTCCCATCCAATGACCGTCACAAACGTGCCAATGATATAGGAAAAAAGAGAACGGGCGTAAATCTTAAGTTTCCGGATAAAAACATTATTGAATATTAAAAGAACAATTACACCATAACTTGTCAAAAAATATTTGACACCCATGAATGTATACGGGCTGAAGTTGAGAAAATATGCCATTATCGGATTGATTTCACTGGCTCCGCAATTGATGAGGAATAACGTTAATAGCCCATCGATGATGCTTAGAAAAAGAATTAAAAGGATAGCCACAAACAGCGCTGAACTGTATTGATCGAAATAGCATATCTTATACCTATCACCCTTCCGACGTATTTGTTTTCTCCTGCCGTAAATAAACAATGATTTGACTTCCGGCACACCATTGCTGCGCCGGTCTTTCCCGGATCTTCTATCAAAGTGGAACGTGTTTTTCGGGTGTTCTGCCATAAAATAAAAAGGTTCCTTGATGAATGAAGTATACTTTTTTGCAATCAAAAACCGTGCCAAATTGCAACGATTAATAATACCGTAAAATTTCAAGTCCTTATATTTATCCGGGTATATTCGGGAATTCATGTATGTGAGGTAAAATACATAAATTATTATGTAATTTATCTCACAGTCGAAGAGAGATTTGTAGGAATTGGGTGACAACCTTTTGTTATTCGCCTTGGATAAATCTACGACGAGATTTTGCATTAATCGTGCGGAAGATCTTGGACGGAAATTAGAGGTTGGATTTTTCCATTGAACTTTAAGTCTCGATATTTAACAATAGGGCATGCTCTCCAAGCCGAATTTACATAAAATTGCGAGTTTCGATCCTTTCCAGAGTCGTTTATGTCGCGATATCAGAAATGAGCTGTCGGAAAGCCTCATGAAGAGCATTCATAACCGTTCCATTTGACCGTTAACGTTTTTTATATCGGAAAGATACCACATGGCGGGTAGTATTACAAGAAGAGAGATCTTAAAAAAAATCCCCCATTTTCTTACGGCGGTTTTCCTTATGCCTTTTTTCCATATCAAACAGGCCATGGCCAAAAAGCTAAATGGCACGAACGAGAGGATGGATCATCGGATGAACTTACCGAAACCCAGATTAATAGGAGACGTCTCTGTTGAGGAGGCAATTAAACATCGGAGAACCATTCGTTCATATCTATCAAAACCCTTAAGCACGGAACAGCTCTCACAGATTTTCTGGGCTGCACAGGGCATCACCGAGGATAGGGGCTACAAGCGATCCGCCCCGTCGGGTGGGGCTTTGTACCCAATGGATATTTATGCGGTAGTGGGTGATAACGGTGTTCAAGGGATGAAGGCGGGTATCTATCATTATGATCCTCATAATCATGCTGCGATGTTGGTTACTGAAGGAGACTTCAGAGCGGATGTGGCCATGGCATCGCTTTCGCAGATGTGGATGGCCAGAGCCCCACTGAACCTGGTGATTACTTCGGAATATCGTCGGATTAAGAGCAAGTACGGCTCCAGGGGAGAAAGGTACGCCATGATCGAGGCCGGTCATATCGGGCAAAATATTTTTCTCCAGGCGGAGGCCCTGGGTCTGAGAGCCGGGATCGTGGGTGCTTTTCATGACAAGGATGTGATCCGGATTATGAAAATCAACAGATCCCATGAACCCCTGCTCATTTTGCCGGTTGGATATGAGACCTAACATCGTGGAGATCCTAACCTGTCGGAGGTTTACCATTCGCATGAAAACCTCCAGTTCGTGCAGAATTCAGATATCAACCTTCCAATTTAGTCCTATTCTCGAGAATACTTTTATTCGACAGAACCAACAACTTCGGGTTTAGTGTTCATATTTTTAGAATTGTTTCCTCCGATAAAAGCCGGTGGGGAAAGTAAAGGGGGGCTTTTGCCCTGTTCAACCCTGCAAGATTCGGCGAATTCTTCCTTGACCTTCACAATTTCATATTTATGTTGTTTTAAATTTGTCAGAAATTCGAGGTATACTTTCTTTTTGGATTGATGGAAAAGGAGGACTAAAAATGAACCTGCTGAAATCTATTTCTAAATTATATTATTTGTTCTCGGTCGTTGCTTTTTTGGGAATGCCGGTTATTGTATTTGGCGCTACAGGTGTTTTGGTGACCTATCAGATTAGTGGCCAGTCTTATGAGGGATATTACATTACACCTTCCAACCAGGCACCTTTGGTGTTGCTGATCCATGACTGGGACGGACTGACGGATTATGAGATCAAGCGGGCCAATATGCTCGCTGAATCGGGCTATGCTGTTTTTGCTGCGGATCTGTTCGGTGCCGGAGTTAGACCGACCGCGGTGACTGACAAACGCCAGCATACCGGAGAACTCTATAAAAACAGAGAGAAAATGCGGGCACTTATGAATGGGGCCTTGGACACGGCGAAAAAAAACGGCGCCAGGATAGAGAATGCCGTCGCTGCAGGCTATTGTTTCGGTGGCGCGGCAGTGCTTGAATTGGCACGATCAGGGGCGGATCTTAAAGGTTTTGCCACATTTCATGGCGGCTTACAGACGCCGGAAGGACAAAATTATGCCAAGACCCGAGGGGAAATTTTGATCATGCACGGTTCGGCGGACTCGAGCATTACCATGGATCAGTTTGCCGGTTTGGCTAAAGAACTGGAATCGGCCGGCATTGCACACGAGATGATAACCTACGGTGGTGCACATCATGCTTTTACCGTTTTTGGTGAAGACCGCTATCAAAAAGAAGCAGACAAAAAATCATGGAAGCGTTTTCAGGAATTCCTTTCGGATAAACTGAAAAACTGATTAAGTTCCCCAAACCCTAAGGTCATTAAAAAAAGGAGAAAGGTTATGGCGAAAATTACATTGAAAGGCACACCGATTGAAACCATTGGCGACTTACCAAATGTTGGCGAAAAGGCCCCGGGCTTTATGCTAACCAAAAGGGACCTTTCCGAGACAAGCCTTGGCGATTTTGCGGGAAAACGCATCGTTTTAAATATATTTCCGAGTGTTGACACCCAGGTATGCGCGACTTCGGTTCGCAGGTTTAACGTGGAAGCCAGCAAGCTTGAAAACAGCGTTGTACTTTGCGTTTCCGCGGATCTGCCATTTGCCCACGAAAGGTTTTGCGGGGCCGAAGGTATTAATGACGTGTTGTCGTTATCGTGTTTTCGTTCCGAGGCTTTCGGAAAGGATTATGGGGTAAAAATAACGAGCGGGCCGCTGACCGGTTTGCTGTCCAGGGCCATTGTTATTGTTGACGAATCCGGAAAAGTCATTTACACGGAACAGGTTCCGGAAATTGCGCAGGAGCCGAATTACGAGGCCGCACTGGCAGCATTGTCATAATTCGATCTTCCATGAAAACCGAATCATTGGGTAATCCCTGGGATCTTCGAACTTGTTAACGACGAATGGATGAAGTATGGTAAAGTAGGCCAACCGCTCTCCAGGGCGGAGAGGCGTCACTTTCAATCGATCGAGGTGTTTTTTCAAATAGACAGGGAGGAAACCATGCGTTTTCCAAATCTTTTCTCACCCGGCCATATCGGCAAGTGCCATCTTAAAAACCGAATCATAATGCCGCTATTCCCTACGAAATACGCCACTGAAAGCAAGGTAAACCCAAAGATGCTGGAATTTTACCGGGTCAGGGCCAAAGGCGGCGTTGCTTTGATCGTTCTGGAGTGTCCGTGTCTGGATTATCCCGGAGCCTATAAAGGACCCAACGAACTCCGCTTTGATGTCGAAGAATATGCCCGTGGCCTGACGATGCTTATTGACGTCATACACAAAGAAGGCGCAAAGGCCTTTATGCACCTGAACTATCCCAGGGAAAGAACTTTCAAGGAAAACGTACCCGGTGCCAAGAAAAAAGGGGACGTCTGGATTGTTTCACTGGCGAATTCCATGTCCATTGACGAAACTGATGATATACTGGCTATCATGGCCGACGGCGCCCGGAGGGCAAAGGAGATCGGTTATGACGGCGTGGAAATTCAGGCGAGCTACGGTGATCTGATCGCCGAGCTGCTGTCCCCTCTGCTGAACAAGCGAACCGATGAATTGGGCGGGACTCTTGAAAATCGGGCCCGTTTTTTGGTGCGATTGATTCAAGAGATAAAGAAAAGGACGGGGAATGATTTCCCGGTAATGGTAAAACTGGTGTGCGATGAGTTTGTGCCGGGCGGGCTGGGGATTGAAGAAGGCGCTGAAATCGCCGGCCTTGCTGAAGCTGCAGGTGCCGACGCCATCGTGGCCAACGCAGGCAATAAATCAACCAAATTTATCACCATACCTCCCAATGACAGTCCTCCAGGGCCTTTAATCGATTTGGCGGGCCGGATCAAAACCTCCGTTACCATACCGGTGGTTGCCATCGGTAAAATTAACGGCCCTGAAATTGCCGATGCGGCAATTGCTCGAGGAAAGGCCGACTTTATCGGCATGGCCCGGGCTCTGGTTGCTGATCCTGAGCTTCCTCAAAAAGCCTCGGCCGGTCTGGTCGATGACATTCGGCACTGTAATTACTGCCTCCAGGACTGCGCTGAAAAAGGTGTTCCGGGCATCGGAAGATGTTGCGGCGTGAATCCGTTTGCCGGCAACGAGTATGCCTGGGAGGTTTTACCGGCCCAAGACATAAAGAAGGTGCTGGTCGTCGGCGGCGGACTCAGCGGTATCCAGGCCGCCATCATCGCCAGTCGGAGGGGACATGATGTGGAGTTGTGGGAACAGGGGAACCTTGGCGGCCAAGCCAGACTGTCGTCCATTGCGCCCTTTAAGGAGGACACCGCTGATATTCTGCGTTACCTCAAACACGTGTTGGAAGGCAGCCGTGTTCGGGTTCGTATCGGACGTCCTGCAAGGGCATCCGATATTCTTGAACAGGCTCCGGATGTGGTGATTGTGGCCACCGGTTCCCGGCCGGGGGTACTGTCGATTCCGGGCGCCGATTCCGAAAAGGTCACAGACGTTCGAAGCGTCTATGAAAACCGTTCGATCGACGGACAAAAAATCGTTATTATCGGCGGCGGCGATATCGGCTGTGAAACTGCCGACTGGCTGGCCGGTCCTGAAAAACAGGTCACCGTGGTGGAAGTACGGCCTGATGTGCTAACCCGGATGAAAAAAATTCCAAAGCAGCGTCTTCTGGAACGACTTACCAAAAAAGGCGTTGCCATTTTTACGGAAACTCGAATTATCGCCATCGAAAACAACCGCGTGTTGCTCCAAAAAGCAGACGGCAGCACGTTTGCATTGGAGGCCGACCGGATTATTTTTGCCATTGACGCTGTGCCGGAAAACCACCTGGTTAACGATCTGAAAGGCAGAGTGAAACAGGTGATGGCTGTCGGCGATGCCCAATTCCCGGGAAACCTGGGTGCCGCACTCAGAAGCGCCACGGCAGCCGCGCTCAATATCTGAGACCTTTGCAAAATGACCCTTTTTGCCGGATAAAGACAGGGTTAAATTTGATTTGAACCTATCTCAAAAATAAGGAGTTTACAGCAATGACTGAAAAAAAACATATTCCTGACTTTTTTTTACAGGTTTCCAGGCAATGCTGGCAAAACCCTTGAAACGCTTCTAATATGCTATGCTTTTATCAGTATTTCACTTGAATTTAATTGTCAAACCACCGTTCACACGACTTGACACTGCCACAAAGTGGTTATATTTATTAGATTGAGCTAGAGCGAGATCTGCTCCCAAAATGGGATTTTGAACATAAACGAGGTAGGAAATAAATGAAATTTATAAAGAGCCAGAATGCCGATGACACATTGGATCTGGTTTGTCGCATGTGTCCCATGCACCTTCTGGAGCCCGGAGACAGGCTTAAGTGTATGACAAAAGGTCAGATTCTTGAGGTGTTGACCGACTATGACGGTGCATTGGATGACATTCCGGATTGGTGTGCAAAATGCGGCCATGAATTCATCGGTATGGAAGAAGATGAAGAATTTTACAAATTCTATATAAGAAAGAAGAAATAGGGATATTAAGATGAAGGGTGCCTATTTGGATCACGCGTCGGCTACTCCCGTGAGAAATGAAGTTATAGAGGCCATGGTGCCTTATTTTAGAGAACGGTTCGCCAATCCCTCCAATGTGTATGATATCGGCTCGAAGGCCAAACAGGCTGTTGAAAAGTCGAGAGCCGGCATTGCCGGCCTGATTGGCGCCGAAGAACAGGAAATTATTTTTACGTCATCCGGTGCTGAAGCCAATAACCTTGCCATTAAGGGAGTTGCCCTTGCAAGACAGAAAAAAGGACGACATATTGTTGTCTCGTCCATTGAACACCATTCGGTCCTCAACTCCGTACGTTTTCTCGAACGCCTTGATTTTGAGGCGACATTCCTGCCTGTTGACGAATACGGACTCGTTTCCCCCGAAAGACTTGCCAAGGTCATTCGACCTGAGACGATTCTTGTATCGATCATGCATGCCAATAATGAAATCGGAACCATCGAACCGATATCGGAAATGGCTGCGATGTGTAAAGACAAAGAGATCATATTTCATACGGATGCTGTGGCTTCGGTAGGAAGCATCCGGGTTGATGTCGATGAATTAAATGTGGATTTGTTAAGTCTTTCAGGACCTTCTCTCGGCGCATCTAAAGGAATAGGTGCATTGTACTTCAGAAAAAACTTAAGACTTATGCCGTTGATTCACGGGGGTATCCAGGAAAGCGGAAGAAGGGGCGGTACTGAAAACGTACCCGGTATTGTAGGGATTGGCAAGGCGGCGGAGCTGGCTAAAATTGAACTGCCGGAAAAGGAACTTTACTTGGGAAGATTAAGAGACCGCTTATCTGAAGGCATTCTCAAGAAAATTGAAAAAGTTACATTGACCGGACATCCTGAAAAAAGACTTCCGGGTCATGCCAGCTTTTGTTTTGAGGCCATAGAAGGGGAATCGCTGATTTTCATGCTGGCACAGGATGGAATTTATGTGAATACCGGATCTGCCTGTGCTTCAAAAGCGCTCAAAACATCACCGGTTTTGAGGGCTATCGGAATCCGGGCCGATCTGGCTCAGGGATCGACGGTCTTTACGATCAACAGTGACAACACGAAAGAAGAAATCGACTACGTATTGGAAAAGCTTCCCTCGATTGTAAACCGGTTGCGTTCCATTTCACCGATCTGGGGTAAAGAGATTCCTGATTATGGGGAAGGTGTGTGTTCATAATGAAGAGAGGTAAACGATGTATTCGGAAAAAGTAATGGAACACTTTACCAATCCAAGAAATATCGGAGAAATAAAAAAAGCCGATGGTATTGGAGAAGTCGGCAATCCGGTATGTGGGGATATGATGTCTTTTTATATTAAAGTCAGGGACAACATCATCGAAGACATCAAATTCAAGACATTCGGTTGTGTGGCGGCAATTGCAGTTTCCAGTATGGTGACCGAAATGGCCCATGGTAAGACATTGGAAGAAGCGAAAAAGATTACCAGACAATCTGTTGCCGAATCCCTTGACGGACTTCCAAAAGAAAAAATGCACTGTTCCAATCTGGGGGCGGAGGCACTGGCCCTTGCGATTAAAGATTATGAAACTAAAAAAGTGATGGCGTCATAATTACAAACAGGATAAATTTAATGAAACAGAGTGGTATTGAAGTTCATAAGATCCAATAAAGAGGAGAAAACCGTGTTTACCAACCGTCTCGTCAATGAAAAAAGTCCGTATTTACTCCAGCATGCTCATAATCCGGTGGACTGGCATCCATGGTCGGAAGAAACCTTTGCCAGGGCCAGGTCGGAAAATAAACCGATTTTTCTTTCCATCGGTTACTCCACTTGCCACTGGTGTCATGTCATGGAAAAAGAGTCATTCGAAGATGAAGAAGTCGCCGGATATCTTAACGATGCATTTATCTGCATCAAGGTCGATCGGGAAGAACGGCCGGATATCGATGCCGTATATATGGCGGCCTGCCAGATGCTTACCGGCAGGGGCGGATGGCCGTTGAACCTATTTTTGACGCCGGATAAAAAGCCTTTCTTTGCCGCTACCTATTTGCCCAAGCAAAGCCGTTTCGGCCGTACCGGGTTGATCGAACTCTGCCAGCAGGTCAAAAATGTTTGGTCGTCTCAAACTGTTAAGGTCACAGAGTCTGCCACAGCCATCGCGGACAGTTTACACCGGGTTTTTTCATATACTTCGGCGGATGAACCGGATGAATCCCTTCTCGATCTTGCCCATGATCAAATAAAAAAAAGCTATGACGCCCAGGCAGGCGGTTTTGAACCGGCACCCAAGTTTCCCATGCCCCACCGGCTGCTGTTTTTGTTGCGCTGTTATCATCGCACCGGAAACGGAAAAGCTCTGGAGATGGTTGAAAACACATTGACCGCCATGCGACTGGGGGGAATATGGGATCATGTGGGATTCGGATTTCACCGCTATTCCACCGATAAAAACTGGCTTCTGCCGCATTTTGAAAAAATGCTTTACGACCAGGCGTTGATTGCCATTGCCTATCTGGAAACTTACCAGATCACCAAAAATCCTTTATATGCCCGGACTGCCGATGAAATTTTTACTTATGTGCTGCGGGACCTGACATCTTCCGAGGGCGCCTTTTTTTCGGCTGAAGATGCAGACAGTGAAGGTGAGGAAGGAAAATTTTATGTGTGGACCGTGGATGAATTTCGTGAAAAGATCCATGACGGCCAGCCCGATATATGGGAAAGGATCTTTCGCCTGAGCCCGGAGGGAAACTTTAAAGATGAGGCCACCGGCCAAAAAACCGGGGCCAATATTTTGCACCTCACCGTTCCCCTGGATAAATGGTCGGATCGATTGGATGTCAAACCCGGGAAACTCGAAGAGGACTGGGAGAAAATCCGGAACCGGCTCTTTCACGCCCGCGAAAAACGGGTCCACCCGTTGAAGGATGATAAAATTCTTACGGACTGGAACGGACTGATGATTGCTGCACTGGCATTCGGCGCCAGGGTGCTGGACAAACCTCAATATACCGAGGCGGCCTGCAAAGCGGTTCAATTTATTCTTTCGAAAATGAAAGACGGGAATGGACGGCTTTTTCATCGATTCCGGGATGGCGAACTTGCCATTGATGCCCAGGCAGCCGATTATGCCTTTCTAATTTACGGCCTTATCTCTCTGTATCAGGCCACTTTCGATTTGGCATTTGCAGAAGATGCCGTGGATCTTCAAAAATTGATGATCGATGAATTCTGGGATGATGAAAACGAGGGATTTTTCACAACCGGCGAAGGAAACAATGAACTTCCGGTGCGCCCCAAGGATCTTTACGATGGGGCAGTTCCGTCGGCAAATTCGGTTGCTTTTTACAATTTGCTCTGCCTTTCGAGATTAACCGGAAATCCGAAATGGGAAGAAAAGGCCCAGGCTCTTTTACGCGCATTTTCGGGCACCATTAAGGCCCAACCCACCGCATATACCTTCTTTTTAACCGGGCTGGATTTTGCATTGCGTCCGGGCCAGGAAATCGTCATTGCCGGAGAACCCGACAAGGCGGACGTTCATAAATTACTTTCCACGCTGAATCTTCACTTTACGCCCAACAAGGTGACGCTGGTCAAATCAGGCCAAAATGCCGATCGTTTAACCCGGTTTGCCGGTTTCACGGACGGTCTGCAGGTGATCCGGGGGGAAACAACGGCTCACCTGTGCCGGGATGGTTCGTGTACCGATTCGACGACGGACATGAAAGCCGTAATCAATCAAATTCTCGGAAAGAGATAAAAGTTATAATTTAAGGTTCTTCTCCCGAGTGGCTGAGAGGATGGGATGTTTTTCTTATTCAATCGCTCCATGGATCATCTTTTTTTTCAAACCGTGTAAACTCGTGGTTAAAGGATCGTAAAGAAAGAACAGGGTTAAAAATGATAACAATGGGTTCGAGTTGGAACGGGCATTTTCGTGCTGTTGAAATGTTTCGGTATTCATCTGTTCTTTCCAACGATCCCTAAACCACTCTAACAGTACACGCTTTAAAAAAAAAAGATAATCCATTCCGCCCTCATAATCAAGGAAATACTTCTCTATCGACCTGTGCCGAATGTAACTATTCAGGGAGGGGCAGGAATCCCCCATCTGCTAAGCCACTGAAAATACCAGTGACGAAGACACCGAAATGAAGGGGAAATGACTGCCCCCCTGAATACATGTCCCTGTATCGCTTTACAAGTGAACAATTCTCTTATCAGCAGATTTTGCAGGATGACAGGCATTGTTCGAATTCTCTGTCCCGATCATCATCGTCTTCAATATTCACATGGGAATGTCCCCAGTATTTATTGATGCACTGGCTGATACAGTTTTGCTCCTGGCTGGTGATTTTTCTTTCTTTCATCGTTCAATCCTCCTTTCGAATGGATTCAGACAATTCAAAAATTGTCTATTTTCAAATTAATCATCTTTTATACAGGTGCAAGATAATAGGAAACCGGAATTCGATAATTGACAACCCATCTTTCTTTCGATATTTTATTTATAATTGTACCTGGTTAAGGGATTACTGTTACTTCTCATTAATTGATCAGATTACAACACACAAAACAAATTTATCGTTTGTACCAACCTCAACCCAGAACCTTTTAACCTGACCTTAATAGATATTGAGGTGAACCATGAACCACCAATACGATGTCGTCATCGTGGGAGCCGGTCTGGCTGGGCTGCGCGCGGCCATAGAACTTGGAGAAGACACGCGAACAGCCGTTATCAGCAAGGTTTTTGCAACACGCTCCCACTCCGGTGCAGCCCAGGGAGGGATCGGGGCTGCCCTGGGTAACGAGGAAGAGGATCACTGGAAATGGCACATGTTCGACACGGTAAAAGGAAGTGATTATCTGGGCGATCAGGATGCCATTGAGATTTTCACCCGCGATGCACCACGGACAATCTATGAACTTGAACACATGGGGGTTCCCTTTAACCGGACCAGTGACGGCAGGATCGCGCAGCGCGCATTTGGCGGTCACACCAGCAATTTCGGAAAGGCGCCCATTAAGCGGGCCTGTTATGCGGCCGACCGTACCGGCCGGGTCATTCTTGATACCCTATGGGAGAAATGCCTTCAGCGGGGCATCGATTTTTTCAACGAATTTCAGATCATGAATCTGACGGTCCGGGACAGGCAGTGTTGTGGTGTTACCGCCTACGAGTTGGCCAACGGCACGCTTCATCATTTTCACAGCAAGGCGGTGCTCCTGGCCACAGGAGGGGCCGGCAAAATTTACCGAACATCCTCCAACGCATTTGCTTCCACCGGTGATGGAATGGCCATTGCGTTTCGTGCCGGTGCGGCATTGGAGGACATGGAATTCGTGCAGTTTCATCCCACAGGTATCTACAAGCTGGGAATCCTGATCAGCGAGGCCGCACGAGGGGAGGGGGGTTTCCTGCGCAACAACGAGGGGGAACGGTTCATGGAGCGATACGCTCCGGTAATCAAGGATCTGGCGCCTCGTGACATGGTCTCCAGATGTATTCTCAGAGAAATTCAATCCGGGAGGGGAATAGACGGGAAGGATTACGTTTTTCTGGACCTCACCCATCTCGGAGAAGAAGTGATATCCGGCAAACTATCGGAGATATCGGGATTCGCACGCACTTATGCCGGTGTGGATGTTACCAAGGGTCCCATTCCGGTGCAACCGACCTGCCATTACATGATGGGAGGAATCGCTACTGATACGGACGGCCGGGTAATGATTGATGATCAGGATCAAACCATTGCCGGACTGTATGCCGCAGGAGAATGTGCATGTGTGTCGGTTCACGGAGCCAACCGTTTGGGATGCAATTCTCTGCTTGACGTACTGGTTTTCGGCCGCCGCGCCGGCCGGTCCATTCGCCGTTACATACACACCATCGGTTTTCCGTCCATATCCGGAGATGATCCAACCGGCGAGACCGCCGCACAGATCGCCGGCCTGATGGACAGCACCGGCGAAGAACGGTCCAGCACCATTCGAACCGAAATGCAGGAAATCATGATGGACAACGTGTCTGTTTTTCGCCATGGGGATGCCCTGTTCAAGGTTATGGACAAACTTCGCCGGCTCAAGGAGCGTTGTCGGTACATCAGCATCAAAGACAAGGGCCGATGTTTCAATCGCGACTTGCTGGATGCCATGGAAGTCGGGTATATGCTGGACCTGGCCGAAACAATAACCCTGGGCGCTTTGAATCGTACTGAGAGCCGCGGCGCCCATTTTCGCGAAGACTACCCTGACAGAGACGACAAACACTGGCTGGTCCATTCACTGTTCCGCTATGCGGGGCTAAAACCCCCGCATTTCCTCACCAAGTTGGTCAACATTACCGACTTCGAACCCCAAGAGAGGAAATATTAAAATGAAAAGTACATTTATCATTTATCGATATGATCCCGCAGTCGATACCGAGGCCCACTACCAGGAATATACCCTGGAAACCGAACCTACAGATAAGATTCTGGACTGCCTCAACCGCATCCGCTGGGAACAAGATCCCACTTTGGCTTATCGCTTTTCCTGCGCGCACGGTATCTGCGGATCGGATGCCCTGGTGATTAACGGACGCATCGAACTGGCCTGTCAGAAACTCATCCGCGATTTTCGAACGGCGAACAACTTTGTTATTGAACCCTTGCCGTTATTTAACGTCATCAAGGATCTGGTCGTTGATTTGAATCCGTTTTTCGAAAAACATCGGCATGTTCGACCCTACCTGATCAGTGATACCGAGGCTCCCGAACGTGAGCGGCTTCAGGAATCGGACAACCAGAGCTTTTTCGAACCGGCCTTGCGATGTATTCTGTGTGCTTCGTGCACTGCAGCTTGTCCCATCAACCGAGCCAATCCGGATTATTTCGGACCGGCAGCCCTGCTGCGGTCCTTTCGATATCTGTTCGACTCCCGTGACACGGCTACGGGAAGTCGTTTGGCCCAAATCGATTCCCCGGACGGTATTTGGGGGTGCAGGACCATGTGGTGGTGTACGGATGTCTGTCCCAAAGGGATCCCGGTGACCAAGTGTCTGGGGCAGATCAAACGGTTGGTCAAAGAAAAGGAAAAGACCAAGACCTGACCCATCGCCCCTCATGCTTGACTTTATGTCGATCGGTCATAGATTCAATTTAACATTGAGATCCTGGTTGTCCCCCGCGGGGATGGAATAATGGAATGTTGGAATAATGGGTTTTGTGAAAGGATACTTTTTTATAAGCATATCGCAATACAGATATTTAAAAATAAAATATTTTCCGATTTTCGTACCCAATATTCCATTTTTCCACTATTCCATCATTCCATTCGATATTTGAAGGTAGACCGCATCGCATCATTCCAATTGGGGTGAGGTCCCTAATTTTGGTTTATACTGATCAATCAAGGAGGCGTTATGGATATTAAACTCAAGAGCATTTCCAAAGAAGCCATTCCCGCCGCCCTCGATAAAGCCAGGCAATATCGGCTGTTGAAAGAATCCGCAGAAGCCGAAAGTATCTGCCTGGATATCCTCGAGGTCGAACCCGATAATCAGCAGGCACTGATAGTCATGCTGCTTGCCCTCACGGATCAGTTCGAATTGGAATTGAATCCGGCTTTCGGCAACGCACGAGAACTCCTCAACCGCATTTGCGACAGCTATTGTAAATCCTATTATGCAGGAATTATTTTCGAGCGCCGGGCAAAGGCCCATTTGTCCCGTGGAGGGCCCGGATCGGACGCACTGGCCTACGATTGGTTTCGACAGGCCATGGAAGCCTACGAAAAGGCTATAGAAATCCGAACGGCCGGCAACGAAGAGGCGATTCTCAGATGGAACGCCTGTGCCCGGATTTTGATAAAACATCCCGAGCTGAAACCCATCCAGGAGGTCACAGAGGAGCACATGCTCGAATAAGGAAGTACATTCCGTGAACATGTATGTTCGGCGCTATTTTTCTACCGGAAACGTTATGGACGCCCCGAACCAGCCGACTATGGTTACCATTGGAATCAACGAGAAGACGAGCAGCAGATAAATAAATCCTGAACCGCTTACGGGATCGATGACATCCGGCATCCGGAATCGCCATATAAAGAGGATGAATTCGGTGATCAGCATCGCAAATGCGAAGGGTATTTTTATTTTCAATGCCCGCATCGGCCTGGCCAGATAATTCAGCCACCAGGTATAGAAACCGGTCGCAATACCTATCATTGTAAATAAAATGCCGGCTGCCAGACAGTGGAATGCCGTAACTTCAAAGGATTTGATGCCGGTAAGCAGATATAGGAAGGTAAATACCGGTGCGGAGAATGCAAAAACGATTGGAAAGTGAACCGTCATCGGATGGGGATGGCGTTGCAGCATGGGATATTTCTTTAACAGTCCGGCAATAACAGGAGGCAGTAGTCGCTCCTCGGCCTCTTGTTTAATGATCCCGACTTTGGGATATCTTTCCAGCACATCCGGTTCATGGGGGGCTGACTGGATGTCGGTTGTCAGATCCCTTCCTGCATGATGACGCTTCATGTGCATACCGGTGCGCCAGAGTTTGCTCTCACTGACATCATATACATTACCTTGATATGCAACGTAGACGGGATTTCCGTTTTCACCGTTGTACCGGGCGAGTTCCTCTACATCAAATTCCTTCATAACCTATTCCTTTAGAAGATCGTTTTCAGGAAAGAATGCTTCATTCTCTGATCGCCCTGAACCTTTATCAAAAAGCTGGCAGAGAGACAAATAAAAAAAGACCTTGAAATCGCTATTTTTGACGGACCTGTTGAGTCCTCAGGCATCAAGTCCGAATATGGTGTGCGATCCGGGGGGGGCGTCTATAAAAATGTGAAAAAAATATAATAAATATTGTGGCATTCATTTCCAATTTAAAAGGTGTTTTAAATTGAAAAATATTTAACGCTTTGAATTCATGTAATATACGGTATATGTCGTAGATGAATCAGATGGGGAATACGGATCTGACGGAAGAAGGCTGCCAAATTCCAAATACTCTGAATTTATAGATATTTATGTTTAAGTTCAAGCCTTATCTTCCTTCTTTGTCTCCAAGAGATATTCCTGCCGCGATGATCCTGAGATTTTAAATGGTCTTAATCATCGGCCTTCTCCCCGCAAGCCCCATTTTTTTAGTGCGGAAAAGTTGCACTTAGAAGGTCAAGTGCATGATTTGCTTGACCCAATCATCGTATTTTGTGATATCTATTATAAGAAGCGATGTTATTAAAAATACGGGTGAAGTGCTGTTTCGCACAGAATCTGCAAGACTTAACGAGAAAAAATCATGCTAAAAAAAATCATCTCAGGCGGACGGACCGAAGCGGATCAGGCTGCTCTTGATGCTGCAATGAAAATGGGGATATCCCACGGGGGATGGATACCAAAGGGCAGGAAGACCGAATCCGGGACATTGCCTGAAAAATATCATCTTCAAGAAATTGAAACCGAAGACCATATCGAGTGCATCAGACAGAATGTAAAAGAATCAAAGGGAACGCTCATCATATTCCACGGAAAACTGACCGGAGATCTTTATCAGGCTGAAAGAGAAACATTAAAGCACAAACATCAGCTCTTGGGGATTGACCTCAATCAAACACTTGCCTTTCAAGCCGCACCTCTGGTGAATGACTGGATTCAATTGCGGCGCATCGATGTTCTTTATGTGATCGGTCCGAGCGCGAGCGTAAATCCCCATATCGGAATGCACGCCATGCTTTTGATTGAGAGAACACTCATATTGGATCTGATGAATGTTCCTTCGGATCGGGCCATTACCGATTATTCCAAGAAAAACTATCTTGAAAGACTTCCTGTTCTCCCGAAAACCATAAATGAAGCGGTTGAAAGATTGATTTCGGAACTAGCGCTTAAGGATAAAGTCATCATCGCCAATATGACATACGGAGAACTTGTGGATCTCAATTCAAATCTGGGCGCCTATATCAGAAATGCATTCCGTCTTTGGTACGGCAACCGTGAACTCATGGAATCTTGCAGGTTTGCGTCCAAGGATAAGAAGTTAAATGTGGATGGAGCATCCTTTGCCATTATAAATGCCCTGTGGGAAGGATTGCGAAAGACCCATAAGTTGAAGGTCATTAAATAAAAATAAAATTTATGAAAAATATGAAAAAAGCAAAATATTTGATCACAGCCGGTCTGATAATGTTTTTTGTTGTTGGTTTCTCGAGCAGCGCCTACTCGTGGCATGACGAAACCCATATTGCCGTCGCAAAAGCAGCGGGATATAAGAAATGGTACAATGCCACCGGTGCGGATATGGCCAAGTTGAAGGCCGGTCAGATAGAAGAACAAAATCACTATGTAAATAATCGGAGGGGAATCGTTGTAACACCCGATATGGTGTTCAGTCAGATAAAACAATATAACAAAAAAACGGATATTATGGGCCATCTCTATGGTGCGATTATCGCATCGGTTCGGGATTATTTGGAAAAAAAGCAAAAAGGAAAATATGCTGAATACCATATCGCCTTTTGTGCCCATTATGTCACCGATCTTTCTCAGCCGCTTCACAATACATTATATAATTTGTATAATCGTACACATCATAAAACCATAGACGGTATCATAAACGATGAGATTTTGGATAACATCGATAAGATCAGAATCTATCCGATAACAATAAATTCCGAGCAAGATTTGGCAAAAGAGATCGCAAGAATCGCGAATCTTTCAATCGCAAAATCACATCAGATTCAAGATGAAAATCGCTTGTTGACAAAACAAGAGGCATATGCGCAAATCAGCCACAGCGCTTCGTTGTTTAAGGCTATTTTGAAGTTTGTTGAAAAGGCGGATTGATGTATTTGACCTATCAATTTATATTCGCAAGCAAGGGTATGTTTACCGATGCTTTGGTAATGATTCGAGGAAAAGAAAATGGGAAAGTCAAGAGACACAAAGAAAGATATAAAAAAGAAGCCGACCAAATCGATAAAAGAGAAGAAAAAAGAGAAGCGGGAAAAGAAAATAAATCAATAGCGCTCGTTAAAAGCGACTTGGACAACAGACCGTTAAGAATTGATTCTTTTTCGAAAATAGAAGGCAACCCGTGTCGATGAGACGCTTCGTAATCGGTGACTGCCGGTTCACGGGATTCTTTAAAAGACCCGGGATTTCAATGACGATTGGTCCATCGCCATAAGGAGTTCTTATGAAAAAGTTTGGGTACGACACTTGTGGAATCAGAAATAAGATGAGGCGAAGCATTTATGGAAAGAAGACAACATCCGAGGGTCAAAACAAATAAATTCATATCTTATCGTTGCATAAATGGCGGTGATCGCCAAACAAAGGAGGGAAAAGGAAAGTCTGTTAATATCAGCCAGGGCGGAATCCTCATCGAAACTCATGATGCGTTTGAATGGCAAGATATTCTACTGCTGACCCTCGATATTGAAGGTGAATCTGTGAGTGTCAAAGGTAAGGTCATTTATTGCAATGCGGACAATTTTGGAAAATATCGAACCGGCATCCAGTTTCTCGAGACCAATGAAAAAATCATATCGTTTGTCAAAAAGCTGTTAAAAACATACAGCGAAATTTTGGGCATCACTTAACCCGCCTGTCATTTTCCCGCAAATATTAATGGTAAAGCCTCATCGTGGATTTGCTGCCAGCGTTCTTCTCCGCCAAAGCTTTCGATGTAAAGCTTCATTTTGGGTTCCGTACCTGACGGCCGGATGGCAAACCAGGAACCATCTTCGATCACGACCTTGACCCCGCCGATGGGTGCGTTGTTGCCGGGAGCGGTGGTCATAACTGCCGTAATGGGCAGCCCCGCCAATATGGGTGTTTTGACGGCGTCGGGTGTCAGGCCTTTTAAAACCTTTTTCTGTTCATCGGAAATCGGGCCGTCGACTCTTTTGTAATAGGGTTCTCCATATTTTGGGATCAACGTGTCGGCATAGATTTCATCCGGCGTTTTTCCTGTTTTTGCCAAAATCTCCGCGGCCAGAAGGGACATGCAAAATCCGTCCTTATCCGTGGTCCACACGGTGCCGTCTTTTCGCAGAAAGGATGCACCGGCGCTTTCTTCACCGCCGAAGGCAACGGTTCCGCTCAGCAATCCGTCGACAAACCACTTAAATCCCACCGGGACTTCGTAAAGCGCTTTTTTTAATCCTGCCACAACCTTGTCGATCATGCTGCTGCTGACCAGTGTCTTGCCGATTGCCAGATCTTTTCGCCATTTGGGTCTGTTCTGCAACAGGTACCAGATGGCGACCGACAGGTAATGGTTTGGGTTCATGAGACCGCCGGGGCATACAATGCCGTGTCTGTCGTAATCGGAATCATTTCCCCAGGAGATATCGAATTTGTCCGCCATGCCGATCAATTTTGCCATGGCATACGGAGAGGAACAGTCCATTCGGATTTCGCCGTCCGAGTCCACGGTCATGAATCCGAATGTCGGATCGACATCCGTGTTCACAAGGGTAATGTTCAGGCCGTACTTTTCGGCAATGGGCTCCCAGAAATGCACACCGGAGCCCCCCATCGGGTCCACACCGATCCGAACCCCCTGCTTTTGAATGATCTCCATGTCGATGACCGTGGAAAGTGCATCAACGAAGGGTGTGATGAAATCCTGGGTATGGGTTGTATCGGCCTGACGCGCTTTCTCATAGGAAATCTTCCGGATATTCGATGCATCGGAGTTCATGAGCTGATTTGCCCGATCCTGGATCCAGCCGGTGACATCCACGTCCGCAGGCCCGCCCTTGGGGGGATTGTATTTGAAGCCGCCGTCCCGTGGCGGATTGTGAGAGGGTGTGATCACGACGCCGTCTGCAAATCCTTTTGTTTTTCCCTTGTTGTATTCGAGTATCAGAAAGGAGATGACCGGTGTCGGGGTGTATTCGTCTCCGGCATGAACGATCACGTTAACGCCGTTGGCGGAAAACACTTCCAACGATGTTCTGAATGCGGGCTCGGAAAGCGCATGGGTGTCGAACCCCAGGTATAGAGGGCCCGTGATCCCCTTGGATGTCCGGTATTCGCAAATGGCCTGTGCGGTCGAAGCGATATGCATCTCATTAAACGTGCCGTTAAAGGCGCAGCCCCTGTGTCCCGAAGTTCCAAAGGATACCGGCCCAGCCGGCGCCAACGTATAGTAAGACGAAACCAGCCTGGGGATATTTACCAGCATAGACGGTAAAGCGGGCTTTCCTGCCATAGGGTGTTGTTTCATAGTAAATTACCTTTTATAAAAAATATTCTTTTCAAATGAATCGCTCCAAGTATGCTTAATTTTTTTCTGAAAGAACTCGTAGATAACGGCTCATAATGAAAAAACTGGTTTTAGCTTCTGAGAATGTTTTTGATTTTAAGGCCATATGATCGCATTTGAGCCAATCCGGAATGGTTTTTTCATAACGAGCCGTAATCCACTCAAACAGCTTCCAGTAAAAATTTAAGCACACCTGGAGCTTCCTAAAAAACCGTTATTCCATTATTCCATTATTCCAGCATTCCAGGTTCCCAAAGTGATTCTTTTTTTTGCTTTCGTGATAAAAGTTTTATTTTGCTTCAGACAGCGACCCGCTCAATTCCGTGTAAGCTGTCGATACTTGATCCTGTGAGGCCGATCAGCCTCGGCGCCCAACCGTTTTTTGCGGTCCGCCTCATATTCCGAATAATTCCCCTCGAACCAAACCGTCCGGCTGTCTCCTTCAAACGCCAGGATATGCGTGGCGATACGGTCCAAAAACCAGCGGTCGTGGCTGATCACCACCGCACACCCGGCGAAATTTTCAAGTGCTTCTTCCAGGGCCCGGAGGGTGTTTACGTCAAGGTCGTTGGTGGGCTCGTCAAGGAGGAGGACGTTGGCGCCCTGTTTGAGCATGCAGGCCAGGTGCACACGGTTGCGTTCGCCGCCCGAGAGCATTGCAACCTTTTTTTGCTGGTCTGCACCGGTGAAATTGAATCGGGCCACATAGGCCCTGGATTTGACTTGCACGCTGCCGAGTTCGATCACGTCTTCCTTGTTTGAAATCACTTCCCAAACGGTTTTTTGAGGATCAAGACTTTCCCGGCTCTGGTCCACGTAAGCCATTTGAACGGTCTGTCCGATACGGATACTGCCCGCATCCGGTGTTTCCTGGGATGTTATCATCTTGAACAGCGTGGTTTTTCCGGCACCATTGGGTCCCACCACGCCGACAATGCCGCCCGGCGGCAAAAAGAAGGTCATGTTTTCGACAAGGAGCCGGTCACCGTAGCCCTTGGATACGTTTTCGGCTTCAACCACCAGATTCCCCAGACGGGGCCCCGGCGGGATATAAATTTCAAGATCTCCTGCTCGCGAAGCGCTTTCACGGGTCAGCAGTTTTTCATACGCACTGATTCGGGCCTTGGATTTGACCTGCCGCGCCTTGGGGGTCATCCTGATCCATTCAAGCTCCCGTGCAAGTGTCTTTTGACGATGGCTTTCGGACTTTTCCTCTTTTCTGAGACGTTCCTGTTTTTGTTCGAGCCAGGAGGAGTAATTGCCCTTCCAGGGAATGCCGTGACCCCGGTCGAGTTCCAGAATCCAGCCGGCAACGTTGTCGAGAAAATACCGGTCATGGGTGACTGCGATAACGGTTCCGGCGTACTGGTGAAGATGATGCTCCAGCCAGGCCACGGTTTCGGCATCCAGATGGTTGGTGGGCTCGTCCAAAAGCAGAATATCCGGTTTTCGGAGTAACAGCCGGCAAAGCGCCACACGGCGTTTTTCACCGCCGGACAGCACACTTACCGGCGTATCTCCCGGCGGGCAGCGCAGCGCATCCATTGCCATCTCCAGGCGTGCGTCCAGATCCCAGGCATCCGCCGCATCCAGTTTTTCCTGGACCTCTCCCTGTCGCTCGATCAGGCGCGCCATCTCTTCGTCGGTCATGGGTTCGGCGAACTTTTCATTAATTCTGTTGAATTCATTCATCAGTTCAACGGTTGGCTGTACCGCTTCCTCAACGGTTTCTTTGACGGTTTTGGTGTCGTCGAGAACGGGTTCCTGCTCCAGAAATCCTACGGTGTATCCGGGAGATAGAATCAACTGCCCATTGAATTCCGTGTCTGCTCCCGCCATGATGCGTAAGAGAGAGCTTTTCCCTGAACCGTTGAGTCCCAAAACGCCGATTTTGGCGCCGTAGAAATAAGACAGCGATATGTCTTGGATAATTGGTTTCTTATCGTAATGTTTGCCAACCCGGATCATGGAGCAAATAATTTTATTCGGCAGGTCACCCATGATGTTTCCTCCCTGTGACTGATCTTTATTGAAGGGTCGGGGTGTTTTTCCAAACAACCGCTACATGGATAATCTTTTTTTAAACCGCATGAACTCGCGGCAAGGGATCGTAAAGAAAAAGCAGGAAACTATCTTTAAAATATCAATAGGTTGTCTGCATTATTTTAAAATTCTTTTAAAGATACGATTTCGGTTTGCGCCTGTTTTTTCTAACGATCCCTTGTATATAAATTAAAGATTTAAAAAACAAGCTACTAAGCCACTCAGACAGCATCCGATTTAAAAAAAGATCATCCATTCCGCTATATTCAAGAATTTAGGAGAAAAACTCCCCGACCCCTGATCTTTATTAAACACCGATTTTCACGTTACGAATTCATACTAAACAAATTTATGATATAAAACAAGGACATTATTGGATAATAGCATGTTAATTTAAATGGTTAACGCTATCTTGCCCAACAGATCCCAAGCGCTGTTCTTATATAATATGACGCTTATAAAATGATATATTAAGAGTTAAAATAAT
>JAWOIY010000036.1:0-3884 GCA_046484425.1 Desulfobacterales bacterium
GATCAATTGGGATCTGCGGAACTGGAAAAAATTCTTCCAAACATTCAAGACCTCAAGATGGTTGTCACTGAATTGGAAGACAGGATTCATCAGCTCAGGGTGGAATGCCCTCTGGAATGGAAGCCGATAAGGGACGAAATTGAGGGTGTCAAGGGCAACTTAACCAATACATATGACGAAGTCATTGATTATATCGGTGGAACTGCTGCGCCTGTAGACGTACCTGGATAAACTTTAAAAACTGATACGAATCAATTTCGTTCGTAAAGTGGTTTATAATTGTCCGATAATCTGATTCTAATGGATTGTCGGACAGTTTTTTTTAAGTAACCCTTTTAGCACACAATTCTAAGTTTTATATTGTTTAGCACTTAAACCATTAATGGTTATGGTCATTAAACGATCAATCCAAATAGTAATTGCAGTAGTGGCCATAATGATTGGTGTGATGGATGCAATGGCGATCGAAGAGGCTAAATACAAGGTAGTAGAAAAAGACAATAGGTTCGAGATCCGTGATTACGCCCACCACATCCTCGCCGAAACCATAGTGGAAGGAGATCTTGAAGAGGCTGGGAAAAAGGCGTTTAATTGGCTTTTTCGCTACATTTCCGGAGACAACCGATCACGAAAAAAAGTAGCGATGACAGCTCCTGTATCCCAACAGCCAATGGGAGAGAAGATCAAAATGACGGCCCCTGTGGGACAGCGTCGGGTCCAGGAAAAATGGGCTGTAAGCTTCATGATGCCAGCCTCATACACTATAAAAACTCTTCCAGAGCCAGAGGACCCAAATGTCACCTTGCGTCAGGTTCCGGCTCAACGGATGGCTGCAGTGCGCTATTCCGGTTTCTGGAGCGAAAAACGCTACCTTAGATACAGATCGGAACTGGAGTCTTGGATTCACGAAAGAGGCCTTACCATTGTGGGTGATCCCATATGGGCTCGATACAACCCGCCCTTTACCCCGTGGTTCTTGCGGCGAAATGAGATTCTGATTCCGATAAATGCGGTTACTGACTGAGAAAAGGCTCAACAATCTCACATAGTATTATTCATGTAACTGGAGGTTGCGATGATACTCATGAGGTGAGGCTAAACTATATACAATATATAGCACTAAAGAGATTACCGGTTTTTCATTGATATATTGAAGCTGATTATAGATATGTTATTAGTGTCGCATTGATCTGGAATCATTAGATATCTGGACTTTTTGAAAGTTATCAACAGAGCTCGTGTTTAAAATTAAGCAGAAATTTCTATTAACCTTTCTGGCCGCAATGATTCTATTAAAATCCGCCTTTGTATTATATGTTGGGTCACTTCGGGTATAAAATATATGACAATAAAGTTAAATCGAAGCAGGGATGTGAATTCAATGATGCGTTTGCTCAAGATATTCATTGTCAACTTTTTAGCGTTGACTGCCATTGCCGTAACGAACATCCACGCGG
Source organism: Desulfobacterales bacterium (assembly GCA_046484425.1). Taxonomy (GTDB): domain Bacteria; phylum Desulfobacterota; class Desulfobacteria; order Desulfobacterales; family UBA11574; genus UBA11574. Next base: position 1,458 of record JAWOIY010000036.1, read on the forward strand.
GCCAGGTCGATTTGATCAAACAAATGATGTCCGGCGTGAATATTTTGATGATCCGACATGCTTATGCTCCCGGCTCTGGTGACCCGGATAATTTTAAAGTTGGAGATTGTACAACCCAACGCAATCTGGACGATCGCGGCCGTGCACAGGCACGATCCATCGGAGACTGGCTGCGATCAAAAGGAATCAAAGCGGCTAAAGTCTATTCCAGCCAGTGGTGCCGCTGCTTGGAGACGGCAACGCTGTTGGGGCTCGGATCCGTCACCGAGCTGCCGGCCTTGAACTCTTTTTATGACCTCCCACAGGATCGAGAACCCAATATCAAGGCATTGAGGTCTTTCATGGCCAATCTTGACAAAAATGGCGAGTTGGTCATATTGGTTACGCATTTTGTAACCATTTTAGAAATCACAGGAAAGGGTGTCTCGTCCGGTGAAGGAGTTGTATTAAAGCTCAAAGGTAAAGACACCTACGATGTTCTGGGCAGGTTGAGTTTCGGATTTTAAGCTGTGATGATCGCTGTGACCAAAGAGGAGGACGTCAAAAGATGCATGCGTTTAGGAAGTGGCTCTGGCTGTTGATGATAATAGCATTTCCGGCATTGACATGGCAGCCAGCCCTGAGCCAGCAAGCCCCTGTTCGTTCCAAGGTCGGCGATACGGAGTTTTCTATTTCGGCGTTTCCCCTTTACCAGTTTGACAAGGATTTGGAAGGCGGCGGTTACTATAACGTTAAGCGCTATTTTTTCCGCTTCGATGCTGGACGGCAAATGACCACTGACATCAAGGCGGGAATCGGACTTTCCTATGACTACGAAGATTGGGACTTTACCGGAGCTACCGGCTTCCGGGATATTCCCTGGGGCGACATCCACCGCACCGGTATTGATCTAAGCTTCCAGTACGCTGGCATCGAAAACTGGACCTTATTTTTTCTTCCATCATTGCAGTCCGCTCGGGAATCCGGGGCCGATTGGGGAGACGGCTTTCAGATGGGTGCCGTTCTGGCGGCATCATACCGAATCTCACCCAAGCTGACCTTGGGATTGGGGGCTGGTCTCTTTACAGGGCTGGAGGATACTCAGGGCTTTCCTTTTGTGGTTATCCGCTGGAAGATCACCGACAAGCTCATGCTGACGAACCCCTTTCGACCCGGTCCCACTGGACCGGCGGGTTTAGAGCTCATCTACTCAATCGACAAAAGCTGGGAGATCGCCGCTGGTTCGGCTTGGCGCTCTTTTCGATTTCGGCTCGACGACCAAGAGCCTGCCCCTGAGGGGATCGGAGAGGTTAACCTCATACCGATCTGGGCACGGGTCACCTTGCAGCTCGACCGCCGATTGTCGTTGGATCTTTACACCGGGGTTTCCTTGGACGGCGACCTCAAACTCGAGGACCGAAATGGAAACGAAATCGGTAAGGTTGATCAGGATACGGCCCTTTTCGGCGCCCTGACCGTTAACATCCGTTTCTAATCCGTCGGAAAACTCATGGTGATGCGTTGAACAACTAATTTTGGCCTGAAAAAGGAGGCATTTTATGATTAAAAGACTGTTCTTTTTTGTTCCGATTCTCATATTGGGTTGTGTAAACATACCAGAAAATGTTTCACCGGTTACAGGCTTTAATATCGATCAGTATTTGGGAACTTGGTACGAAATAGCCAGGCTGGATCACTCCTTTGAAAGAGGTTTAGAAAAAGTAACAGCGGAATACAGCCTGAGAGATGTTAGCGGTATTAAAGTTGTTAATAAAGGGTTCGACCCAAAAAAAAATAGATGGAAAGAGACGATCGGCAAAGCATACTTTATCGATGATTCAAGTATTGGCAGGTTAAAAGTATCTTTTTGGGGTCCTTTTTACGGAGCTTATAATATCATAGACCTTGATAAAGAAAATTATTCCTATTCACTGGTGTGCGGGCCCAACAAATCCTATTTGTGGATTTTAGCAAGGGAACCCCATATGGAAGAATCACTAAAATCTAAATTGGTAAAAAAGGCAAAAGACTTAGGATTCGAAACTGAAAAAATGATCTATGTGTCCCATTAATAGGCGGATAACTGATTCCATATTAAAGGCAAATTTTTCAAGGCTTAGACTGGATTTCTCTTAACGGCTTTTTTCTGATTCTCGTTACCTTCTGGATTAAATCCGCCGCCAGTTATCCGAAGCGTTACAGATATCTGCAATATATGTAAGCCTTATGAAAGCCTTCAGCACATGAGATACGAGACAAATATCTCAACTGTATAATAATCCTAAATTTACACTTACAAAAGTAAATCTATATTTTTTCGTCTTTCAATATTACAAGATTAGGATGAATTATAATCACTGAAAGGAAAATATTAATTTTGCCCATTTGGCTTATTTGAGACACTTTTTGGATTTGGTCCCCTTCCCTTTTCTATTAAATTGGTTGTTT
>JAWOIY010000083.1:0-7477 GCA_046484425.1 Desulfobacterales bacterium
CTCATTCAAGCTGCTTGACCGTTTTGGGGGGAAGATCCTCAAGGAGGTTTTATGAAAGATTTTAGAATGATCAGCACCAAAACTCAACTTTGTGCTGTTATCGGCAATCCTGTTGCACACAGCCTTTCTCCGGCCATTCACAATGCCGCCTTCTCGGAACTGAACCTGGATTTCGTTTATTTGTCTTTCCGGGTCGAAGATGTAAAGAGTGCAGTGGCAGGTATGAAAGCATTAGAAAACTTCCGAGGGATGAGTGTCACCATTCCACATAAAGTTGAAGCCATGAAATATGTCGATGAAATTCCGTGGGTAGACCGCAAAATCGGATCAATTAACACGGTTATTAATAAAAAAGGCAAGTTAATCGGGTTGGGTACGGACGGGCCGGGTGCGTTAAAAGCCATTGCGGATGCCGGAGTGGAAATTGACGGTAAAAATATTTTAATGTTGGGTTCTGGCGGTGCGGCAAGGGCAATTTCTTTTAACCTTGCCCAAAAAACAAAGCTGAGGGAACTTTTAATTTTGGATATTGACAAACCAATGCTTCAGCAGTTGACGGCGGATTTAAAGGCCGGCACGGATGCCCCCATCACATCAGAACCACTGACCGAAGGCACTCTTGCCGGAGCAATGGCGGATGCCGATGTAATCATTCACTGCACACCGGTCGGCATGCATCCAAACGAAGATGCCACCTTGATTCCCGCCGAACTTTTTCGGCCGGAACAGGTTGTCTTTGACATCGTATATACACCCCTTGAAACGAAATTGCTCGCCGATGCAAAGTCTCGCGGTCTGAAAGTAATTTGCGGTGTCGAAATGTTTATCAACCAGGCGGTCATGCAGTTTGAACAATTTACCGGACTTGACGCACCTTTGGAGGTTATGCGCCGAGTATTAATGGAACATCTGAAATCATGAATATCGTGCTGATCGGATATCGGGGTACCGGAAAAAGTGTGGTAGGAGAACTTCTTGCCGTGCGTCTTGGGATGCAGTGTGTCGGTATGGATGCAAAAATCGTTGAAAAAGCAGGCCTGTCAATCCCTGAAATTGTGAAAAAGTTTGGTTGGCGCAGGTTTCGGGATATGGAATCTGAAGTGGCCTGGGAATTGGCCGGACAGGATAATATCGTTATTGATACCGGCGGCGGGGTAATTGAACGACCTGAAAATGTTAAGACACTGCAAACAAACGCCCGCATATTTTGGTTAAAGGCTTCAGTGGCTGCCATCGTGTCTCGAATCCAGGAAGACACCCAACGGCCGGCTTTGATCTCTGGGAAAACGTTTACTGAAGAGGTGTCGGAAGTCTTATATCAAAGGATTCCCAAATACAAGAGCGCCGCTCATTATGAAATCGACACAGACGTATTAACTCCTGAACAGGTCGCAGAAAGGATTATCGAACTCTGCCGGGAAGGATAGTATACGACAGATTTTTCTCCATTCTACAAAAGAGTTAAAACCTCAATGGGCTCGTCGATAACAGCGCATGCGCCATTTTCCTTTAGCTCTTTTAGCGGACGAAAACCCCAAAGAACGCCAACCGGAAACATGCCTGCGGAAGCAGCTGTTTTCATATCTACAGCGGTATCTCCGAGATAAAGAATATTAGAAGGGGGAATCGACAATTTTTTCGCCACTTCAAAGGCGCCCTCTGGATTCGGCTTGGGGGGAACAGAATCACGTTGCCCCAAAACAATATCGAAGTCCCATTTTGATAAAATGGTGCTAACACACTTTTTTGTAATGGCATCCGGTTTATTCGACAAAATGGCGAGTTTTAGTTTTTTTGTCTTCAACGTATCCAACAGGCTCGGGATTCCGAAATACGGTTCAGATTTTACATTGTAATTACAACTGTAATCTTCAATATACTCTTTCAGGCAGGCATCGATTGTTTTATCATTACGATGTTTTTCGGGTAATGCCCGTTTAATTAACATTCTTGCGCCATCACCGACAAAACGCCGGTAGGTGGAGATGGCATGTGTGGGAAAACCATTTTTAGCCAGGACCCTGTTTGCAGCGTCACCAATATCATTTAAGGTGTCAATCAATGTCCCGTCAAGATCAAAAAGTATTGCTTCAAATAACATATTTCTTTTTTACACCGGTTCGTTCCCAAAAAGCCTTTTCTCGCGTCTACGAATCTTTCATTTTTATGAAAAAGTAATTACATCCGTAACTACTCAGGCGGGGCAGTTGTTTTCCCGTAACGTTATTGGCGGAGTCGCTTCGTATTTTCAGTGAGTTAGCAGTGGGGGAGACCGCGGCTCCCGCATGCTCTTCGCGGGAGAACGCGGAGGGGGCAGGAATGCCACCACTGCTAAGTCACTGAAAATACCAGTGACGGAGACACCAAAGTGAAGGGGAAATGACTGCCCCCTGAACACCTACGTTACATGCTATTTTCCCTTGGACTCACCCTCTTGATGTCTTTCTCTGTGTCTCTCTCTTTCCCTGACTTTCTCCTGCATTCCTTCTTTAGGCTTTCCGGCGTCCTCATTCCCTTCTTGAATTTTCTTCTCTTCACCTAAACCGGAGGTTCCCCGGCCTTCGCTTTTTTTATCATAACCGGGGGGAGTATTCGTTTCCCAACCTTCTTTTTCACCCTGGCTCCAACCTTTTTGACCGGAGCTGCCATGCCCCATTCCTTTACCTTTTGCAAAAGCAAATGTCGCACAAAGACTAAAGGACAAAAATACAACTGCGATCCAAAATAAAATTGCTCGAATCTTTAACATCTTCCCCTCCTGTATTTTCGACATGCCAAATATTTCTAAAAAGTTATAACGATAATTACACGAATATCAACTCGTCATGAATTTTCTTATCATGTTTGTGATACTTTTTACAGCACATTTTATGAACCATCTTCATTTTTTAAATTTATATCGATGTCCTCTTTGCTCATACAAGTGATCTCACCATTATCCCAAACCATATCATAAACAATATTTTCAAACACAATGATAGTTTCTGACTTTATCCTCTATTTTTTATCCGGATCGCCCCATAGCTACTTTTTTCAGGTTGTTGACAGTGACAGAAATGTTTGATAGAAGAAATCTATAATTGGGGAAAAAATGATTGATTTGTTCGATATCCATTAGACGAATTCTTATAGGAGGCAACCATGGAGAAAAAGGAACTGAAAAAATTACTTGCCGGCTTAGGCGTTGCGGGCTTGATAAGTATGGGCGGTATCGCCCTGCCGGGCGCCCATGCAGGCAGCGGTTGAGGCGCCAAAACCGGTGCAGGCGGCACCGAAAAACAGGCACAACCCCCGGCCGGCAGTGGCGGTACCAAGGGTGACGCAGTGGGTACTGAACAACAACAAAAGATGGAGCAGATAAAGAAAGAAGCGCAGTCTGCCCAGGAAAAAGCCAAAAAAGCCGCAGAAGAAGAGGCCGATACCGTTAAGAAAAAAACGGGAAAGAGCGGCTGAAGTGGCAACAAATGATCATGCAGGATGCATGACGGAAATCATCGATGACCTAAAACCATCAAGAGCCGGTGACTTCAAGTTGCCGGCTCTCGGCATTTTACACCGAAAACCGGCTTGCGGTCAGCGGAGTTTATATGTCCAGGCGTTTTTTCGAAACAGATGTGCGAAAGAAATACCCGGTTTGCCTCGAACTCTTTCCAAATCTTGAAAAATTTCTTGAGGGAGACAAAACGTTGTCGGAAATGCTCATTCAACATCCCGAGTTTTCCCGTCACCACCCCTATCTCTTAGACCTGGCAAGAATTGAAGAATCAAGACACCGTCTGTTGATATCCCCGCCGTCCTTGCCGGAAAGGCTGACGCACCCCATTGTCAACCCGGCTCTCGAGCTGCTGGAAGTAGCTTGGCGGGGCCTGCCCGAATTAATGCTCGACCGTTCCGCGGTCCCTGAACCCGGTTGCAGATATGTCCTGGTACTGATTAAACCCGGAGAAAAGGGGGTCGAAGTTCGCAATGCGGATGCCAGAGACCTCCTGGCCCTCAAAATCGTGGCTGAAAGGATCGAGACCCGAAACGCCGCATCCGAAGGCGGAGTTTCGGTTGGGGCAATCGACAATGCCATTTATCATGCGGAGCAGCTCGGTCTGATCCTGGCGCCACCGACGCGCATCCGGCGACCCGCAGAATTCCCGACGGGTGAAGTGGATGACCCCGAATTTTTTTCGTCCTCGACATTTACATTGCAGTGGCACATTACCCAAATCTGCGACCTGGACTGCCGTCACTGCTACGATCGCAGCGACCGAAAAGTTATGACCCTTGAACAGGCCCTGGGGGTACTTGACGACCTTTACGATTTTTGCCGAAAGCACAATGTGCTGGGCCAGGTCTCCTTTACCGGCGGTAACCCAATGCTTTACCCTCACTTTGATCGACTTTACCGTGAAGCCGCCGACCGGGGTTTTATGACCGCCGTTTTGGGTAACCCAATGCCCCGAAATCATATAAAACGTATGCTGGCGGTGCAAAAACCGGAATTCTACCAGGTCAGCCTTGAAGGGTTGAAACCACACAACGATTTTATTCGGGGTCACGGTCATTACGACCGGGTGCTGAATTTTTTGAAACTTTTGGGTGAGCTGGGGGTCTATCGTATGGTGATGCTTACCCTTACTCGCGACAACATGGACCAGGTTCTGGAGCTGGCCGACCGGCTGAAAGGGTTTACGGATTTGTTCACCTTTAACCGATTGACTGCGGTAGGCCGGGGGGCTGAACTGTCGGCCGTACCTTTTGACAGATTTCCCGATTTTTTAGCCAGGTACATGGACGCCGCTGAAACAAATCCCTGCATGGGATTTAAAGACAACCTCTTTAATCTGTTGCGCCTGCAACGGGGGCTCTCGCCCGACGGCGGCTGTTCGGGCCACGGATGCGGAGCAGCCTTCAACTTCGTTGCACTGCTGCCCGACGGCGAAGTGCATGCCTGCCGGAAAATGCCCTCACTGATCGGCAACATTTATCGGAAACCTCTGAACGACATCTATCACGGCCGATCTGCCCGCCGTTATCGAGCCGGTACGAAGTCATGCACCTCCTGCCCTGTTCGACCGGTATGCGGCGGTTGCCCGGCCGTCAGTTACGGTTTCGGCCGGGATATCTTCAACCAAACCGACCCCTACTGTTTCCGCAAATCAACGGAAAACGCATATTTTGAAGAAGGAAGCGGGTGTAACCGTAATCAGTCCCGACCAAGCCGCTTTCACAATCATTAAAGCACTGTGGGAAAAGCTTCAGTATTCGAATATGTTAAAAATCGTTAAGTAATTCCTGGCGACTTCACTCTTTGCCGCTTGTGACAAGACATGGAAATTTCAAAACAGGATTTGGCGCATCTCCGGTACGCAAAAAGTCTTCTCGAACATCCGGGGATCGCTGCAAAAATTTCAAATCTTTTAGGGAAATCCATAGAAAAAGGATTCGAACTTCTTCCTGAAAAATCGTATGATGCGATCCTCAAGATAACGAGAGAGTCGTTACAAAAAGCGCTGAATTTTACGGTCAACACGCTTGATGACCAATCACCATATCCTTCAACGGATTTCGCGCACAAAATTATGGTTGCGGCGACCGGTGCCGGCGGGGGTGCTTTTGGGCTTCCTGCATTAACCATCGAACTTCCCATATCCACCATCATCATGCTTCGTTCTATCGCTGACATTGCGAGAAGCGAAGGAGAACAGATAAAAACTATCGAATCCAAGCTGGCCTGTCTGGAAGTTTTTGCGCTCGGAGGACGCTCTCTCAATGATGATGCCATGGAAACCGGTTATTTTTTTGTCAGAGCTTCGCTGGCAAAAGCCGTTTTCGACGCTGCCGAATATATTGTCCAAAAAGGGTTGGGTCGGAAAAGTGTACCGGTAATCGTGAGGTTGATATCTGCTGTAGCTTCACGATTCGGAGTGGTGGTTACCGAAAAAATCGCCGCACAGGCAATCCCTTTGATCGGGGCGGCGGGCGGTGCTTTGGTCAACACCATTTTTATCGACCATTTTCAGAACATGGCACGGGGCCATTTTATCGTTCGAAGGCTCGAAAGAATCTATGGGCAAGGGCCAGTTAAGGAGGCATACGACAAATTGCTCTGATTCGCTTCGACCCCGAAGCGTCGTGATCTTGGATAAGCAACCGGCTTTAACCTTAAATCCTGCAATTCTTAAGGTATCTTAACGATATAATATTTAAAAGCAAATAATGGAGTATACCAGAAAGCAAATCCTTTAACCCTTAAAGCGCGGTGAATACTTCTACTAAAATACAACCTCTAATCGAATCCCATTTGTTGCTTGTTTTTTCCGACAAAGGTTATTCCATATTTTTATTTGTCCGATTGCACCATGACGATTTCCTTTTTGAAAACACTCAATTCAGATTTAGCCAAAGTCGATGCAGACCTGCATAGAGAGATGGCGGGCCGGACTTACCAGATCTTTAAGTGGGAATGGTTTTGTGAACACAGCATCAAATTGAATGTTTTCGAAGGGCCAGGGTGTTCCGGACATGCCAATGATCGGCGTACAGGGTTTATCGGAATTACGGATGTGATCGACAACGTCTCGACCGTCCAGTCCCGGCATTAGGATGTCTGTGATGACCAGGTCGAATCGCCCGTTATTGAACTTTTTAATCCCCTCTTGGCCATCCGAAGCAATTTCAACATTACAGCCGGCTCTTGATAACACGATCTGAAAAAGATCCAATATCATTTTTTCATCATCGATGACTAAGATACGGTTCATGGCACCACCAATTTTATAAATTAAAGGACAAAATTTCCACATTTTGTTCTGCCGCCTTTATTTAATACCCTGAAGAACAGGAGATTTTAACCCCTAAGTCAATTGTTGAAGGGAAAAATGTGCATCAGCGGCATTAAGCAAAATTCATTTTGAGTCCGAGGGCGTATTAACTCAGATTATCAGCAATTCCTGTACCAGAGATTCAGTATAAAGCGAAAAAAATTAAAAATCGTTGAATTTCAATAGGTTGCACTTATTAAATTTCAAGTAAATGAACTGGATGGGTGGTTTAAACACACCCGAATTCTGCACAAAATTGAACATACGGTATGTACAATTGATTTAAATTCAGATGGTTAAGAGATAGAGGTCAATTTTGTGATAGGCATTTTTGGCATAAACGATGGGGCGAAGGCCTATAGGGTGAATGCCGGCCCAAAGGACCAGGTTTTATAGGCTAAAATAAAATGGACAAAATCAACAATCGAACGTCAGTCATATGTTGGGGAGGAAAATCATGGTGCCTTTCGGGAGCCGGTTAAAGTCATCAATTTTATCGCCGGCCAGGAGTTTTTTGGATGGCAGGTAATAGATTGTTTTTTCATCCTTATAGTTACCTCCGGCAATCTGGTAGGCGGAACGACCATTCTGAAGCGTGTAAGGACCCCGGTAATCGATAATGAGTTTTGTTCTGGCAGGCAGATCATCCCAGTCGGATATCATCG
>JAWOIY010000106.1:0-27731 GCA_046484425.1 Desulfobacterales bacterium
CTCGCCAGACACTGACGTGCCACCGCGAGCAGGCAGTTGGTGTCGGGCGAGCCGCGATCTGGTCAACGTGATCGTGTCGGGCAAGCAGCCGACGATGAACTGGCTCGGTGCCGAGGTGGCCCACCTGCACTGCGAACGCGGCATCGGCATCTGGGGGTGGGCCAGCAACGACGACGGCGAGCCCGACGTGATCCTCGCCTGCGCCGGCGATGTGCCGACTCAGGAGACCATCGCGGCGGCCGGCCTGCTGCGCCGGCACCTCCCCGACCTGCGGGTGCGTGTCGTCAACGTCGTCGATCTCATGCGCCTGCAGGACGAGCGCGAACATCCGCACGGGCTCTCCGACGCCGATTTCGACAACCTGTTCACCACCGATCGGCCGATCATCTTCGCCTATCACGGCTATCCGTGGCTCATCCACCGTCTGACCTACCGCCGCACTGGTCACGCCAACCTCCACGTCCGCGGGTACAAGGAGGAGGGCACCACGACGACACCGTTCGACATGGTGGTGCGCAACGATCTCGACCGCTACCACCTCGTGATGGACGTGATCGACCGCACTCCGTCGCTGCGGGTCATGAGCCAGTCATGATGTAAGCAGCACCCATCATAAAAGCTGCTAAAGCTGATTGTGGTGTGGCAATTCCACCAGCTACTCCAATTCTAATGGGTTGTTGATATTGAACCGTTGGGACCGATCAGGCTGCTGATCTCCCCCCGGTGCACCTTCAGGTCCATGTCTCCCACCGCCACCAGCCCGCCGAAACATTTGGTCAGGTTGTGGGATTCCAGGATGACGTCACTCTTTTTGTGGTTTATCATTCTCTTTCAGGATTCCTGTAATGCTATTGAGTCTATGGATTCGCCAATGAACGCTGTTTCCGAAGCGTTGACAGAGGGAATCCGCTACGTTCGATTGCCCCCCGCTTACGGGGCCAGATGCCGCCGGGCCGGAAAATCATCATCAGGATCATGGCCAGACCGAAGATCATCATCCGGTACATGGCAAAGGGCCGGAAAATCTCTGGAAACAGGCTGATCGCCGCCGAACCGATCAACACCCCGGGGATCGATCCCATACCGCCGATCAGCACGATACAGAAGAGCAGGCAGGATTCCAGGAAACTGAAGCTTTCCGGTGAGACGATCATCAGCTTGCTTGCATAGATATTGGCGGCCACTCAAATACATCTGGGTTGTAAGGAATCGGTTTTATTGCGAATCAGGCCAACCTGTTTTTGTAGATTTCTTCCTGCTCGTCTAAAATCTCCCGCAGAATATCAATGGTGGTCATGGGATTCATGATCACCGCTCGAAGCACCACGATATTTTGTCCGGGAAAATCTTTGATATTGAGCGTCGTTCTGGAGACAAAGCTGTTGCCGGCTTCCCGCTGGAGTCTTTGAATGCTGCGGTTGATGTCGTTCAGTTTTTCGTTGATTTGAGCGACGTCTCCCGTATCTTCTTGATCCAGCCTGGTTTTGAACTCCAAAGGGCAGAGCCTGTAGGTGAGTATGTTGAGTTCAGGGGAGGTAATAATTTGAAAATACGGCCTTTTTTCAATTTCATCGGCCAATTTTCGGGCAGTTTCGATGCCGTGATCGATAAGGAGGGCATAGCCCCGGCTGCCCATGATTTTTAAAGCGCAGTCGAGTATCAGGGAATTGGCCTCCCGCGATCCGGACGGCGATTTGATACCAAGGTCCACGGACCCCGGCCGGTTAACATAATTGGCATGATAGATGACGCTGTCCATGATGGCTGGATCTTTAAAGTAAACCATGCCGCAGCTCATGGGCATGTAAAACTGTTTGTGCCCGTCGATGGTTACCGAATCGGCAAATTCGATACCCGAGAGCAGGTGACGGTATTTTTCCGACATCAGCGTCGGACCGCCCCATGCGGCGTCAACATGGAAATGAATGTTGTTTTCGGCACAGATGGCGGCTATTTTCAAAAGCGGATCCACGGAACCTGTTTCCGTGGTTCCGGCAATACCCACCACTGCCAAGATGGCTGTTTTTCTGGTGTTTTTCGTTAACGCACGGATGGTATTTTCAAGCTGCATCAGGTTGATCCGGTTCTTTTCATCCACATCTACGGCGACAATATTCCGGTTGCCGATACCGAGCAGGCCGCCGGCCTTGTTGAGTGAATAGTGCCCTCGTTTCGACACGAGAACCACGCTGCGTTCGATTCCATAAACCTGATAAGCAGCCCCCAGACCTTCTTTTTCCACACCCTCAAAACCGTCTTTGGGGGCAAAGCGCGTATTTCGAGCCACCCACAGGGCCGTCAGGTTGGAGAGCGTTCCGTTTTCGGTAAAACAGCCGAGGGTCGTATGTGTGCTCTGGATGTGTTCATTGTAAAAGGCATCGTTTTTTTGATAAATAAGCCGGTGAATTTTAGCCAGTACCTGCTTTTCCACCACCGATAACACCTTGGACGTTTCAATTTTAACCAAATTTTGATTCAAAGCGGCGACGATGGTTTTAAGATGGACCATAAAAAAAGGGATGGCGGATGTCATATGGCCGACAAAGTAAGGAGAAGCCACGTTAACGGCATGGGGAGCGATGTCTTCGATCAGGCCGGTAATGACATCGGCCAATTTTTTTTCGGGGTTCTGGCTGATAAGGCTGTCTGTAAATCGATCAGCCAGATCTTTCAGGCTGACCTCTTCGGTAAAACCGACATGTGTTTTGAGAAAATCGTGGAGTCCGAAAAGGATCTGCTCCATATACTTGATCAACGCAGACCTGGCCGCTTCGTTTTCCGGCCGGATAAATATTCGCATCAAGGCCGGCCAGTCGGCTACGAGTTCTTTTTTCGGTGGGGCAAGCTTTTTGTTCTTCATTGCAGGTTATATTCCGGAAATTTGGAATTTCAGTAAGTCAATGAACATAAAGTAAAACGAAACCCTATGGGAGTAACCAAACCCTGACCCTTCCCCGCAAACGGGATCTTTGATGGGTCAGGATTCCTTACTTTAGTAGCATTCCCCTTAGACATTGCCAAGTAAATCTTTCAAAGCATTAAAAATTGTTTATTGCCAACCTGCATTGAAGTATAATATTATTTTTGCGTCTATTCAGGCTCCGTTTTTTATTCAAAATCTCAACGGGCGGTCGCCCGGTTATTAACGATACTTGCTTGTGGCTTATGAAAACCGAAGAATTTTTACAAGAACATAAATATTATCGAACACTTATCGAGAGTGCCACGGACTATGTGGTTGTAATCAATAGAAATTATCAAATCATTATGGCCAATGAACTCTTTAAAAATGAGTTCGGCATGAAGCCCAATGATTATTGTTATAAAGTATGGAAAAATAGAAATAAAAAGTGTGAAGGGTGTCTGGTAGAAAAAACTTTTCGGGATGGCTGGGGATACTGGAATCTTGAAAATGTCACCATGAAGGACGGCAGGGTCGCCAATATGCTGATTAAAGCGATCCCGGTCAAGAATGAACGTGGCGAGGTTGTTTATGTTCTGGAAAGAGCCACCGACATTACGGAAAGACAGCACATTCAGGAAAACATCGACAAAATGGTCGGCAACCTGGAAGGTATGCTGGCCGATCGTCTGGAAGGATTGCAAAAATCCGAAGAGAAATATCGAACCATATTCGAGCGGTCCCGTGATGCCATCATTCTTACAGATCCTGCCGGCAAGATCATCGAAATCAATCAGGCAGTGGTTAATGTGTTATGGTATGATACCCAACAAGAAGTTTTGGCACTTAAATCTGCCGCAAAACTCTTTGAAAAAAAGGTATTTTCAAAATTCCAGAAAAAGCTTTCCAAGGAAGGCTTTGTTCAGGGATTTGAGGCCCGGCTTGTCGGAAAAAAGGGTCGAAGATTTGATGCGGTGATTACATCCAATGTGACGGTCGATGTGACCGGTAAGGTTGCCGGTTATGTGCTTATTATCAGAGACATTTCTAAAAGAAAATTTGCACAGTATCAAATCGAACAGCGTAATATCCGGCTCGATATTTTAAATGCCATCTCCAAAACCGTGAGCAGCAGTTTGGATCTCGATACGATGCTTAACGGGGCCATCAATAAAATTTTAGAGTTCCTTGAATTTGACAGTGTTAGAATTTATTTGTCGGACGATAAAAAAGAGGTTCTTAATTTGAAAGCTTATAAGGGGTCTTCAAATCAATTGATGACCAAGCCCTTTATGAAATGTCGCAAACTCGGAGACGGTCTTTTGGGCCAGACCCTGCTCGATGGTAAAACCAAGATTGTCCACAACCCTTTCCGAATAGAAGATCGTTATGTCGATTCGATTATCGAAGAGGGACTTCATTCAACGGCTTATATTCCACTGGTCAGCAAGGGGGAATCGGTCGGTGTAATGGCCCTCTCCAGCCGTTCACCATTTATGTTTTATTATGAGTACGTCGAATTTTTGACCGCCATCGGTAATCAGATTGGTGTCGCTGTGGATAACGCCAATCTTTATAAAAACATAAATGAAGCCTATCAAAAACTCAAGGATGCCCAGGAGCAGATTATCCAGTCCGAAAAACTGGCCTCTTTGGGCAAATTGGCCGCCACTATTGCCCATGAGATAAACAACCCTCTTGCTGCGGTTCTAACGTATATCCGATTAATGATAAAGTTGAAGGACCGGAATCAATTTTCTTCCGAAAGACTTGAGGATATATCCCGGTATTTGTCCACCATGGAGTCGGAAACCGCCAGATGCGGGGAGATCGTAAAAAATCTTTTGGCATTTTCCCGCCAGTCTAAACTCACCATTAAGCCTCATAGCATTGCCGACATTATTGACAGGACCCTGAGTCTCATTGCCCATGATTTAGAGATGAAAGGAATACTCCTGAAAAAAAGCATTGAACCGAATCTGCCCGACGTTCAGTGCGATTTCAGGCAGATTCAACAGGCCCTCTTAAACCTCATGTACAATGCTTCAGATGCTATGGCTGAAGGCGGCACCCTGACGGTAGCGGCCAAAAGGAAGGCCGGGGATGATAAGTTTTTAGATGTTACGATTTCCGATACGGGGTGCGGCATTACCGAGGAAGACAAGGAAAGAATTTTTGATCCTTTTTTTACCACCAAGGAAGAGGGAAAAAATGTAGGCCTGGGTTTATCGGTGGTTTACGGCATTATCACACGGCACAACGGAACCATAGAATTGGATAGCGAACCCGGCAAGGGAAGCACTTTTAAGGTTAGGTTGCCCTGTGGATGATCGCAGTAAAAACCAGTAAAATTTTTACCCTAAAGACGAACGGAAGGAATCGACAATGACCAAAAAACCCAGAATTCTTGTCGTTGATGATGAAGCATCGATGAGAGAGGCTCTTTATGACTGGCTTAAGGAGGATGGTTATGAGGTTGGCCTGGCCGAAAGCGGCAAAAATGCCATTGCCATTGCCATGGAAAAAAGCTGGGACGTGATTTTGCTGGATCTGAAAATGCCGGGTATGGATGGACTGGAAACGTTGAGACAGCTTAAAGGAAAAGCGGTGGAGACAGATGCCGAGATATTGATGATGACCGCCTATGCCACGGTGGATACAGCGGTTCAGGCCATGAAGGAAGGCGCCTTTGATTATCTTGTCAAGCCCTTTGCCCCGGACGAAATTGAAATGCAAATCAAAAAAATCATCACACACCGGGAACTGGTTCTGGAGAATATTTTACTGCGTCAGAAACTGGAGGAAAGATCAGAATATGATGAAATCATAGGAAAAAGCGATGCCATGCAAGAAATTTACGATTTGATTTCACAGGTGGCACCCACCGACTCCACCGTATTGATCACCGGTGAAAGCGGTACCGGTAAAGAACTGATCGCACAGGCGATCCACGGCAACAGTTTGCGATGTTACATGCCGTTTATCGCCGTAAGTTGTGGGGCTCTCCCCGACTCTTTGTTGGAGAGCGAACTGTTCGGGTATGAAAAGGGGGCCTTTACCGGTGCGGAGCATACCAAAAAGGGGCGCTTTGAGTTGGCGGACAAGGGAACACTTTTTCTGGATGAAATCGGGGACATCAGTTTAAAGACACAGGTGGATCTGTTAAGGGTTTTGCAGCATAAAGAATTCAGGCGTCTGGGGGGCCAGGAAGAGATTAAGGTGGATGTGCGTATTTTGGCCGCCACAAATCGGGATTTGAAAAAAGCGATTTCCGAAAACAAATTTCGTGAAGATCTTTTTTACCGTTTGAATGTCATTTCAATTCACGTCCCGCCGTTGAGGGATAGAAAGGACGACATTCCGCTGCTGGTAAAGGCATTTATACACAGATATTGTTTGGAAATGAATAAAGAACTGGTAAAAATCGCGCCGTCGGCCTTGAAATTGTTAATGGATTACGACTGGCCCGGGAATGTCAGGGAACTGGAAAATGTCATTGAGAGGGCGTTGGTTATTGGCCGGGGCAAAGAGATCGTTACCGACGATCTTCCTTTTTCACGTAAAGAGGTGGAATCTGTAGAAATGCCTAAATCACTAAAATTAATGGAAAAAATGCATATTAAAAAAATTCTGGAAGAAACGGATTGGAACATCAGCAAAACAGCCCGTCTTTTGGAAGTCGACCGGCAGACGCTCTATAATAAAATTGAAAAATACAAGATTGAAAAGGAAGCATAAATCGTTTTGTCAGACAGTGTCACCATCTGTTCCGTAGGCTCGGTGGACCAAGGGATTCTCGAGCACATCGCGGAATGTATTTCGACCCGATGCGGCCTCACCTGCAGGATATCATTCAGTATGGAAAATCCTCGGTATGCATATAATGATATCCGATGCCAGTATGATTCAAAGCTGATATTAAAGCGTCTCCTTCAACAAAGCTCCCATGACACCCTTCGGCTTATCGGCGTTACCTCCGTGGACCTGTATGTGCCGATTCTTAAGTTTGTTTTTGGGTTGGCACAGATCCAAGGCAAATGTTCGATTATATCCCTGTACCGGCTTTGGCCCCAGTTTTATGACCAACCATCCGATCCGGATCTTCTGTTGGCTCGGGTGGAAAAGACGGCTTTGCACGAGCTCGGTCACACATTCGGAATGACCCATTGCAGGAATCGACGCTGTGTGATGTACTCCTCGACCCGGATTGAGGATACGGATTGTAAACACTCCGAATTTTGCCCCACCTGTTTTGAACTGTTTCAATGGTTCCTTGATAAATCCTTGCCCAGGTCTCGCTGATCCCGATTTCTGCAACATTCGATCCTTCTACCTGCAAAACATGGCTACAGTGAATCGACTTGATGGATGTCGAATATTTAGGCATGCTGTCTTTTTTTTCGGCAATCGATAAAATTGGCTGAATAAATAAATATTTATATCCAGATTGGTTGTGTACAAAAAGATTCATGCCGAATATTTCTGCAATATTGTCTTTGGGCTTATAATG
The DNA here is from genome assembly GCA_046484425.1 of Desulfobacterales bacterium. Taxonomy (GTDB): domain Bacteria; phylum Desulfobacterota; class Desulfobacteria; order Desulfobacterales; family UBA11574; genus UBA11574. The sequence continues at coordinate 7,413 of JAWOIY010000106.1, forward strand.
GATTTTAATCCATTATAAAAATTATTATTTAATATAAAACAGATAGTTACAGTATTCATCCGGCGTCCTGTTCGATTTTGGCATACCCTTTGCTTTTAAGAATATAAAAATGAGAAAAAATTTAGCTGATTATAAAATATTAAAAAAAGGAGGTCATAAAATGGAAGCCAGCAAAATGAGAGAGTCGATGAAAATCGTACCGCCAGGCAAGAAAAAATGTGTATGGATGGAGGCCGGGGTTGTTTCCTATAAACTGTGCGATCACAATTTTGACTGCTCTACCTGTGTATACGACCACGGCATGCATGACAGGGTTGCCCGATATAAAGAAAGGGTTGCCGTGCAACCCATTGAAGCAACACCGGACAAGTTCACCGAAACTTGGGTGGACAAGATGATGCAGCTTCCGGCAAATCGGCGCAAATGCCGCTATATGATCACCGGAGAAGTGGGTCGTAAAATTTGCCCCAGTGCTTATGAATGCGGCACATGCTCTTATGACCAGATGATGCAGGAACGGCTTCAGGCAGAGACCCTTCCGGTGCATTCCCGAAGTCAGGAAAGCGGTTTTGAAATGGCCGAAGACTTCTATTACCACGAAGGCCACACATGGGCCAAACCGGAATATGGCGGACGTGTTCGAGTGGGGCTGGATGATTTTGCTCAGAAGCTGATCGGCAAACTCGCAAGGATCGAATTGCCGAATGTCGGTCAGGAAGTCAATCAGGGAAAAGTGGGGTTTCAAGTCAGGCGCAATGGAGAAATTGCAAAAGTTCTTTCCCCGATGGACGGCATCGTGACCAATGTGAACGACACGCTTCGGGATCATCCTGATCTGGCCAACGAATCTCCTTATGAAAAGGGATGGTTATTTACGATTGAACCAACCAGGTTGCGCAAAAACCTGAAGGAGCTCTACTATGGACAGGAAGCCCATAATTTTATTAGCGGCGAAAGAGAAAAGCTTTTTTCCATGGCCAATCAGGATTTGCGGGTGGATGCAGACGGCGGTGGTTCCGTTGAAGACATTTCCCAGGAACTTGAAGGAGAAAAATGGGCCAAATTTGTAAAAACCTTTCTTAAGACTTGATGAGCATTATCTTAATTTAAGTTATACCATACAAATAAACCCCCTGCTGGATTGAAAAGCAGGGGGTTTATTTTTTTTTGCGATGGACTTCACAAATAAATGTCCGCCTGAACCCCTCAGCTTATGAGTCCATAAAAGTCAAGCCTGCCTTCGGCGAGTCTGTTTCAAAGTTATCTTTCACCACGTGCTAAATTTTCATTTAAATTAAACCACTATTTTTTTATCACGTGTTAAATTAGGGTTGACAAATTTAGCATATAGGATAAAAGAATTGTCTGTTTGTGATCCATTGGTTTATAAATGAACAAACCAAGGATTCAATCTTCCTCACCTTTATTTATAGTAAAATAAGGAGCACTGTATGACCGCGAAAGTTAACGGTTCTGTATTGGTAGTGGGTGCCGGCATTGCCGGTATGCAGTCTGCATTGGATCTTGCCGATTCCGGTTTTTATGTTCATCTGATTGAAAGGTCGCCCGCCATCGGTGGCGTCATGGCGCAGTTGGACAAGACCTTTCCCACCAATGACTGTTCCATGTGAATTATTTCTCCCAAGCTGGTCGAGGTCGGCCGGCATATCAACATCGAGCTTCATACCTGTTCAAACATTGAGCGGATTGAAGGAGAGAATGGGAACTTTCAAGTAACCCTGCACAAAACCCCCCGCTATATCGACTCGGACAAATGTACTGCCTGTGGTGATTGCGTAGAAGTATGTCCTGTAACGATGCCCAGCAAATATGATATGGGCCTGGCGAATCGTAAGGCCACTTACAAACTTTACGCACAGGCGATTCCCGGAAGCTTTGCCATAGAGAAGTTCGACACGGCCCCATGCAGGATGGCCTGCCCGGCGAATTTGAATGTTCAGGGATATGTGGCCATGGTCAAAATGGGGAAATATCGGGAAGCCGTGGAGATCATCATGAAGGATCTGCCGTTTCCCGGTATACTCGGCCGTATTTGCCCCCATCGTTGTGAAAAAAGCTGCCGCCGGCTTGAACTGGACGAGTCGATTTCCATACGTGAACTTAAAAGGGTTGCGGCTGATCATGTGGATCTGAGTGATATTCCGGTACCGGATATTACGCCCAGAAATGAAAAGGTGGCCGTTATCGGCTCCGGTCCTGCCGGGCTGACTGCCGCATATTTTCTGGCCCTTGACGGGTATGAGGTCAGTGTATACGAGTCCATGCCCGAAGCCGGCGGAATGATGCGGTACGGAATACCCGAACACCGGCTGCCGCGGTCGGTGCTGGATGCAGAGATTAATAACCTCAAACGATACGGGATAAAGATACATACCAATACCGTTATCGGCAAAGACCTGACCCTTGAAGAGCTGCGGGAACATGGCGCAAATGCCATCTTCTTGGGCATCGGTGCCTGGAAAGGTATGAAACTCAGAATACCCGGGGAGGAGACTTCCAAGGGTGTTTCCGATGTTACCACCTTTTTACGAGAGGTTCATCTGGGGAATTTAAAAAAGCTGGATGGAAAGGTCGTGGTCATCGGCGGCGGACATTCCGCGCTGGATGCCGCCCGGGTTGCACTTCGGCTCGGTGCAAGTGAGGCACATATCATATACCGCCGCAGCCGGACTGAAATGCTCGCGGAACCCGAGGAAGTCGAAGAAACCGAGGTCGAGGGCGTAAAGATTCATTTCCTGGTGGCGCCCTTAAATATTTCCAGTGAAAACGATAAGGTAACCGGTATCGAATGTATCCGGACGAGACTGTCCGAAATGGATACAACCGGCAGGCGGAAGCCGGTTCCCATCGAAGGATCGGAATTCTTTATTGAGGCCGATCACATTATCCCTGCCATCGGGCAGGAGCCTGATTTTGGCAGTCTGGCCCAAAAACTGAATCTTAAGGTGTCCAAGTGGAACCTTTTGGAGGTCAATCCTGAAACACTTCAAACGAACATCCCTGAAATCTTTGCCGGCGGCGATGTAATCTCCGGTCCTGCCACGGTGATTGAGGCGGTTGAGGCCGGCCAGAGAGCAGCCAGATATATCGGCCAGTATTTGCAGGGCAAAGAACTCCCTTCCGAATGGCAGGAGGAGCCGCCCATGGGTACAAATTGGGCAGTGCCTTCAAAAGACGAACCGACCAAAGAACGGTTAAAAATTCCAACGCTACCGGTGGAAAAAAGACTTTCAGGATTTGAAGAGGTTAACCTTCTTGTTGACGAGACATCGGCAAAGGAAGAGGCGGGCCGATGCCTGGACTGCGGGGGGTGTTGTGAATGTTATCAGTGTGTAAGTGCCTGCGGTCCCGGAGCCGTCACCCTGGAGACCCATTCACATCAGGAAGAGACAGTTACCCTCAATGTCGGTTCCGTTATTCTGGCGCCCGGTTTTACGCCTTTTGATCCTTCAAAGTTTGACAATTACAATTACGCAAAACATCCCAATGTCGTTACATCAACGGAATTTGAAAGAATCCTTTCAGCCACAGGCCCCTTCATGGGCCACCTTACCCGGATATCGGACAAGAAAGAACCCAGGAAGATAGCATGGTTCCAGTGCATCGGTTCCAGGGATCTTAATCGCTGTGACAATTCTTATTGCTCATCGGTGTGTTGCATGTATGCCGTCAAAGAGGCGGTCATCGCCAAAGAGCATGCGGATTATGATCTGGATTGTGCGGTCTTCTTCATGGATATGCGAACACCGGGCAAAGATTTTGAGAAATATTATAATGATGCCAAAGATAAACATGGGGTTCGTTTCATCAGAAGCCGGGTTCATACCATTGATCCCGTTCCGGGGACCGATGACCTTGAGGTCCGGTATGTCACCGAAAATGGTGAACTAAAAACCGAAATATTTGACATGATCGTCCTGTCAGTTGGGATGGAAATATCACCGGCAATGGTCGATCTTGCCAAAGAGCTCGGCATAGAGCTGACCGATGGAAATTTTTGTAAGACATCGGATTTTCAATCTTTTGCAACGTCAAGAGATGGTGTTTTTGTCTGTGGTGCTTTTCAGGGACCCAAAGACATCCCGGAATCCGTCATGGAAGCAAGTGCCGCAGCCTGCAGCACCGGCGTTAACCTGTCAAGTGCCCGGGGGTCCCTTGTTAAAGAGCGGACGTTCCCCGATGAAAGTGATATCTCGGGTCAGGAACCGCGTGTCGGTGTTTTTGTCTGCAATTGCGGCATCAACATCGGCGGTGTTGCCGATGTTCCGGCCATTGCCGAGTATGCCAGAAGCTTGCCCAATGTCGCCTATGTGGAAGAGAACCTCTTTACCTGCAGTCAGGATACACAGGATAAGATGGTCGAGGTCGTCAAGGAACAAAATTTAAACCGCATTGTTGTGGCAGCCTGCACCCCGCGAACCCATGAACCGCTGTTCCAGGAGACGATACGAAATGCGGGACTGAACCCATATCTTTTTGACATGGCCAACATCAGAAACCAGTGTACATGGGTTCACTCGAATGACAAAATAACCGCGACGGAAAAATCCAAGGACCTGGTCAGGATGGCCGTAAGCAGAGCGTCTTTGCTGGAGTCGATTCCGGCTGTTTCCGTGGGAATCGATAAATCGGCCCTGGTGATCGGCGGTGGTGTCGCCGGCATGACCGCGGCGCTGAGTTTGGCCGACCAGGGATTTCCGACGACGATTGTGGAAAAGTCATCGGAGCTCGGCGGTGCCGCAAGAGATCTGAAAAAGACGTGGAGGGGCCAGGATGTTCAGGAATATCTTGCCGGCCTTATTGATCAGGTCAAACAGCATTCCGACATAGACGTGCTGACCGATGCTCAAGTGGTGGACGCATCCGGATTTGTGGGCAATTTTGAGACTCGGGTATCCAACGGGAAAGATACGAAGACGGTGAAACACGGGGTAACCATTGTCGCCACCGGCGGCAAAGCCACAGAAACGGACGAATACCTTTACGGTAAAAGTCCGAGGGTGATGCGCTGGCACGACTTGGAACACGATCCCGAGAAATTAAAGGATGCCGGAAGTGTGGTATTCATCCAGTGCGTGGGGTCAAGAGATGATAACCGGCCGTATTGTTCCCGGATCTGCTGCACCTCATCCATATTACAGGCCATTTCCATCAAAGAGAACAACCCGGAAACCGATGTTTTTATACTGTACAGAGATATTCGTACATATGGTGAAAGAGAGGCGCTATATAAGAAAGCCAGAGAAAAAGGGGTCATATTCGTTCGATACTCCCTTGCCAACAAGCCAAAGGTTGTAGAGGTCGGCGATGGGCTCGAAGTGGATGTGTTTGACCCTGTTCTGCAAAGGAATTTAAAGATAAAGGCAGATTACGTCAATCTTGCGACGGCAATCGAACCGGCTCAGAATACGTCAATATCGGAATTTTATAAAATTCCGCTCAATGCTGAAAACTTTTTCATGGAGGCCCATGCCAAACTGCGGCCGGTGGATTTTGCCACTGACGGTATTTTCCTGTGCGGGCTTGCCCACTATCCGAAGGCGATCGATGAGAGTATCGCCCAGGCCATGGCGGCGGCGAGCCGGGCAACGACGATTCTGGCAAAAGATTCCGTACAGATTTCGCCGCTGGTGTCCCAGGTCGACGCCGAGAAATGTATCGGATGCGGACTTTGCGCGGAAGTCTGCGCGTTTGCTGCCATCGAGCTGGAAGAAATTGAAGGAAAAGGGTATCGCGCAAAAAATATATCGGCGTCTTGCAAGGGGTGCGGTCTTTGTGCGGCCTCATGCCCGCAACGCGCCATCGATATGCTCCATTTCCGGGATGCACAGATTATCGCTTCGATTTGTGCCGCAGTTTAAATGGTTAAATCGTTAAATAGTCGAATGGTTAAAATTGGCTAATAAATAAGGAATCGATTTAATATATAAAACAGGTAAGGGGTAATCGGTGAGGGGTTATAGAAAAATAAATTCAGCTTAATGTTATTACCCATAACCTATAACCTATAACCTCAAATATAAGGTGATATAATGGGAGATTTTGAGCCTAAAATTGTTGCTTTTTTGTGCAACTGGTGTGCTTACGCCGGAGCGGATCTGGCCGGTGTTTCACGCTTGCAGTATCCACCCAGTATCCGAACCGTGCGTGTGATGTGTTCCGGGAGGGTCGATCCGCTGTTCGTGTTGGAAGCGTTTAAGGACGGGTGCGACGGCGTGTTGGTGGCCGGGTGACATTTCGGTGATTGCCATTACCTGGAAGGTAATGTTCAGGCCGAAAAGAAAATCCGTTTGACCCAAAAATTATTTGACATCGCAGGCATCGGTCAAGAACGGCTTCACCTGGCATGGGTGTCGTCAGCCGAAGCACAGCGGTTTGTTCAAGTCGTTACAACAGCTACCGAATCGGTCAAAACCCTGGGGAAATTTGATCCCAAAGCGTTTGAATATGAACTCGCTGCGGCCGAGATGACCCTTTCCGGAGAGACACTGAGATGGATGGTGGGAAAGGAAATCAAAATTACGTCCAAGGGAGATGTTTACGGACGCAAATGGGATGTCGAGAGCTTTGAAACCATTCTTGATGCGGTGCTCGAAAGAGAATACCAAAAGAACCTGATTTATAAGGCGGTAAAAGAAGGACATACTTCCGTCAGGGATATCAACAAAAAGATCGGGCTCGACCTCAAGAGAATTTCTTACCTTTTGGCGGATCTGGAAAAGACAAACAAAATTGGGTTTACGGGAATGAAAGATCGTATCCCGGTTTTTGCCGTGTTATAAGTATAAGGATTGATAATTGAAGATTGAAGCGTGAAGATTTTTTCGAATTCATCAATCGGCAATCTTCAGTTCATAAGGGAGGAAAAATGACGAACAAAAGCGGGTCCGTTATGGTTGTGGGCGCCGGCATTGCCGGGATGCAGGCCGCGCTGGATCTGGCCAATTCAGATTATAAGGTGTATTTGGTTGATAAGTCGCCGACCGTCGGTGGGATGATGTCCCGGTTGGACAAGACGTTCCCCACCAACGACTGTGCCATGTGAGTGATCTCGCCTAAACTGGTCGAGGTCGGCCGGCATATAAATATCGATCTGGTGATGTGCAGCGAAATCAAAAGCGTGGAAGGCGAACCCGGAAACTTCCAGGTTTCACTGGTCAACCATCCCCGCTACATCGATCCCGTGAAGTGTACGGGGTGCGGGGAATGCGCGAGACATTGCCCGGTCACCGCCGTTAACCATTACAACATGAAACTGGATGATCGCAGGGCGACATATATCGAGTATGCCCAGGCGGTTCCCCTTGCATTTGGCATTGATACCGATACCTGCATCGGCTGCGGCCTATGCGAAAACATGTGTATCGCCAAGGCGATAAAGTACGATGACAAGGAGCGTGAAAGCACCCTCAAGGTCGGTTCCGTGATACTGTCGGTGGGGAGCCGCGGGTTTGATCCTTCAGGTCTCGACTACCTGGGGCATGACAAATACACCAATGTGGTGACCAGTGAAGAATTTGAAAGGATCCTGAGTGCATCGGGTCCCTATTTCGGGCATCTGATGCGGCCGCTGGACCGGGAAGAGCCCAAAAGCATCGCCTGGCTGCAATGTGTGGGATCAAGGGATGTCAACCGCTGCGGCAACGGTTACTGCTCTTCGGTATGCTGCATGTATGCCGTCAAAGAGTCCATGATCGCCAAGGAGCATGCCCATGGAGAACTCGATTGCGCGGTGTTCAATATGGATATGCGGACATTCGGCAAGGATTACGAGAAATATTATTTGCGGGCCCGTGACAAAGAGGGGGTTCGCTTTATCAAAGCCAGGGTGCACAGCATCATCGAAATTCCTGAAACGGGCGATCTTATCATCCAATATGCCGATGAAACCGGCAAAATGAAGGAGGAAACCTTCAGCATGGTGGTGCTTTCCGTGGGGCTTCAGGTTCAACCGGATGCGGCGGAGCTTGCACAACGTCTCGGCATTAAACTGGACAAATACCATTTTGTGGAAAGCAGTCCGTTCGCGCCGGTGGCCACGTCACGACCGGGAATTTATACCTGCGGGGTATTACAGGGCCCTAAAGACATCCCCGGATCGGTAACGGAGGCCAGTGCGGCCGCCTGTCTGGCGGGGGCCGAGCTTGCCGAAGCTCGGGGAACCGACACCCCCAAAGTTGAAGTTCCCAAAGAAATGGATGTCACCGGTCAGGATCCTCGCATCGGTGTATTTGTCTGCAATTGCGGCATCAACATCGGCGGGATTGTGGATGTTCCGGGGGTGAAGGCGTATGCCGGGACCCTTCCGTATGTGGTGTATACGGATGAAAACCTGTTCACGTGCAGTCAGGACACCCAGGACAAGATCAAGGAAAAAATTATCGAACATAAGCTTAACCGGGTTGTGGTGGCATCCTGCAGCCCCAAAACCCATGAAGCCATGTTCATGGAAACCTTGGAGGCCTGCGGGTTGAACAAGTATTTGTTTGAAATGGCCAATATTCGAAATCAGGACTCCTGGATTCATTCCAAGGAACCTGCGGTTGCGACGAAAAAGGCCAAAGACCTGGTTCGAATGGCTGTGGCCAGAGCCGCCACACTGAGAACCCTTCACGAGAAGGTCGTTCCCATCAACAAGCAGGCCCTGGTCATCGGCGGCGGTGTCGCCGGAATGAACGCCGCTCTCAGTTTGGGCAACCAGGGGTTCAATACGGTATTGCTTGAAAAAGAGGCCGAGCTCGGCGGTTTTTCACGGAAACTTCACCACACCATCGAGGGCGGAGATATTCAGGCTTATCTTAAGACCTTGATCGATGAAGTGACCGGGCATGACAAAATCGAAGTGTTGACCGGGGCCCGGATTGTCGGATTTGAAGGGTTTAAGGGAAATTTCGGTACAGAGGTGGCACTGGGCAACGGCGGAAACAGACGAAAAATCGAGCACGGCGTTTTTATCGTTGCCACCGGTGCGGGTGAATACCGGCCCAAGGAATATCTGTACGGAGAGGATGACCGGGTCATAACCCAGGTGGCCCTTTCCGATAGGCTGGAAGAAAAAGGCGCCGCCGGCCTGGACAGCGTCGTGATGATCCAGTGTGTGGGATCTAGGAATGACGAGAACGTCGAATGCTCTCGAATTTGCTGCCAGAATGCCGTAAAGAATGCCCTTGAAATTAAAAAGCTGAATCCGGAAACCCAGGTCTATGTGATGTACCGGGATATCCGGACGTACGGGCTTCTTGAGGATTATTTCACGGCGGCCAGAGAGCAGGGCGTGATCTTTATCCGGTTTGACAGGGATGCGTCCCCGGATGTTAGAAGTTCTTCCGAAGGGATGCTGGTTACCGTCAAAGACCATATACTGCAACAGAATATCGAAATCAGGGCCGACCTGGTTGTCTTAAGCGCCGGAATGGTGGCCGAAGATACCCAAGAGATGAGCCAGATTATGAAGCTGAACCGGAATCCTGAAGGGTACTTCATAGAGGCTCACGTGAAGCTCCGGCCGGTGGACATGCCCAGCGAAGGCGTCTTTTTGTGCGGGACCGCTCACGGACCCAAACTGATTACCGAAGCCATTTCACAGGCCCAGGCGGCGGCTTCACGGGCGACGACGTTTCTTGCCAAAGACGCCATTAAGCTTTCGGCCATCACGGCGAAGGTGGATGTGGACCATTGCGTCAAATGTTTGACCTGCGTCCGTTCGTGTCCCTTCGGTGTGCCGGAATTTAATATTCATGAAAAAGTCATTGAAATTAATGAAGCAATCTGCCATGGATGCGGTGTTTGCGCCAGCATATGCCCGCGGCAGACCATTCATTTGAGTTTTTATGACGATGATCAAATACTATGCAAAATTGATGCGTTACTCGAGGCGGAGGGGATGTGATGGCTGATTTCGAACCGACCATTTTAGCATTTTGTTGTGATTACTGAGGATATTCGGCCGCGGACCTGGCAGGTTCCATGCGACTCGATTATCCCGCAAACATTAAAATCATTAGACTTCCCTGTACCGGAAAGGTTGATGTCATACATCTTCTGAGGGCGTTCCAGAAAGGGGCCGACGGGGTATATGTCGTGGGTTGTCTGGAAGGGACTTGTCACTACAACGAGGGAAATTCCAGGGCTCGTGAACGGGTGGAACATGTCCGAATGTTGCTTGAGGAGATCGGTCTTGAAGGCGACAGGGTGAGAATGTATAACCTATCTTCAGGCGAGGGACCCACCTTTGCGGCTTATGCGAAGGAAATGACCGACAACATACGGTCCTTGGGGCCCAATCCGCTTAAGGATAAAGCAAGGGCCTAAAAACGGAGGATATATTATGGCTGAAGAAGCAATTAAACTCGGCGGCAAAAAGAAGAGTATTTTTCTGGATAAGGTAAAGGATCTGCTTCCCGAAGGAGGAAATCTCAATCTTTGCCTGACCTGCGGTGCCTGCTCATCCGGATGCCCGGCGACGGGTCTGGAGGACATGGATCCCAGAAAGTTTCTGCGAATGGCGGCTTTGGGTATGGATGATGAAATTTTAAGCACACCCTGGGTGTGGATGTGCACCATGTGTACGCGATGCATTTATGTATGTCCCATGAAAATTAACATCCCACAACTGGTCTTTAACGCCAGGGCGAGCTGGCCCAGGGAAGAGCGGCCCAAGGGTATTCTCGGATCGTGCGACATGGCGTTGAGAAACGACACCTGCTCCGCCATGGGAGCCACAGAGGAAGACTTTCAGTTCGTGGTGGAAGACGTGCTTGAAGAATACAGGGAAAACCAACCTGAGTTTGCGGACATGACAGCGGATGTCAACAGGGAGGGTGCTGAATTCTACTTGAATCAGAATTCCAGAGAACCGGTCACCGAACCGGATGAAATGGTGCCCCTCTGGAAGATTCTTCATCTGGTCGGCGCCGACTGGACTTACGGCACCAAGGGATGGGCGGCTGAAAACTACTGCCTGTTTTTAGCGGACAATGAAAACTGGGAGAAAATTGTCAGGGTCAAGGCCAAGGCCGTGGATGATTTAAAATGCAAGGTCTGGCTCAATACGGAGTGAGGGCACGAACTTTTCGCAGTCCGGGTCGGACTGGAAAAATTCAAGATCGAGCACAACTTTGAGATCAAAAGCATCATTCAGCTCTATGCCCAGTGGATCAGAGAAGGAAAACTGAAGGTCAATTCCGATTGGAACAAGGATCTTAAACTTAAGTTTACGGTGCAGGATCCCTGCCAGCTGGTTCGCAAGAGTTTTGGAGATCCGGTGGCCGAAGATTTGAGATATACCGTGAAAGCGGTGGTGGGCGAAGAGAATTTTATCGACATGCACCCCAACCGGTCGAACAATTACTGCTGCGGCGGCGGCGGAGGATTTCTCCAATCCGGATATCCTGATGCGCGGCGTGGCTACGGCAAACTCAAAGCCAACCAGATTTTATCGACAAAGGCGGATTACTGCATTACGCCATGCCACAATTGTCATGCCCAGATCCATGACCTGAGCGATATCAACAATCATGCGTGGCAGACCGTTCATTTGTGGACGTTGATCTGCCTGTCTTTAGGGGTTCTTGGGCCCAATGAACGCGAATATCTGGGAGATGATCTTAAAGAAGTTTTGCCTTTTCACCCTGAATCGGAAATGTAGTCATTGACCATCAGTCAAAGGTCATTTGAGGATGGATAACTGATGGGTGATAAATGATAAACGGGTGGCGACAAATGACTGTTTAGGAGGGAAAATGATAGTTGCCAAAAGAAAACCCTTTGAAGAAATAAAAGAGATGATCAAGGGCTATAAAAAAGTTCTTAATGTGGGCTGCGGAACCTGTGTGGCGGTATGCCTTGCAGGGGGTGAAAAGGAGGTTGCAGTTCTGAATGCCGAGATCGATATGGCCAGAAAACTTGACAACAACCCTATAGAACTGGGTGCTAAAACGCTGGAAAGACAATGCGACCATGAATATCTTGCGGAGCTCGACGCTATAATCGGCGAGTACGATGCCGTTATATCTATGGCATGCGGCGTTGGAATTCAGTTTCTGGCGGAAAGATTCCCGGACAAACCGGTTTATCCGGGTGTGGATACCTGCGGCATGTCCGCCAATCAGGCAGTGGGCTGGTATGAGGAACGGTGCCGTTCATGCGGCAAATGCGTGCTTGGCATGACTGCAGCCATCTGTCCGGTGACCATGTGCGCCAAAGGGCTTTACAACGGTCCCTGCGGCGGCACCAACAGAGGAAACTGTGAAATCGACACGGAACAGCCCTGTGCGTGGTTCAGGATCTATGAACGCCTGGAAAGACAGGGCCGACTTGATAATATAAAAGTATACACACCCCCGGTTGAATGGAATGATCAGATTCCGCGGACGTTGATTCAGCCCGGATATAAAAAACCCGAGAAGGCCGGTTAATGGTTGAATAGTGAATGGTTGAACGGTGAAATGGTAATGTGTTACGGATGAATGTCGTGTTAACCGATTCATCAGAGATTTAACGCAGTGCCAATCAACGAATAAAAGAATCATAAGGGATCAGAGTAGAGGAAGCCGAAATGAAATCAGGAAGCAATTTGGAAAAAGTCTTAAAAGCGGGTCATTTTGCATTTACAGGGGAACTGGGGCCGCCCAGAGGCTGTGATGTCGAAGAAGTAAAAGAAAAGGCCAAGCATCTGAAAGGAAATGTAGATTCGGTAAACATTACCGACAATCAAACTGCCATGGTCCGGATGTCCAGCTGGGCGGCGTGCCTTATCTTGATTCAGGAGGGGCTGGAGCCCAATTTCCAGATGGTATGCCGGGACCGTAACCGGTTGGCCATGCAAGCCGATATTTTGGGGGCCTATGCCCACGGCATCCGTAATATGCTGTGTCTTTCCGGTGACCATCAAAAATTCGGGGATCATCCCATGGCAAAGGGCGTGTTCGATATCGACTCCATCCAGTTGATCAGTATGGTCAAAACCATGCGTGATACAGGAAAATTTTTAAGCGGCGCCGATTTGCATGGAACACCTAAAATGTTTATCGGTGCGGCAGCCAACCCATTTGCGGATCCGTTCGAATGGCGGGTACACCGCCTGGCAAAGAAGGTGGAAGCCGGGTGCGATTTCATCCAGACCCAGTGTATCTACAACATGGAAAAGTTTCGGGAATTTATCAAACAGGCCAACGACATGGGACTTACGGAAAAAACCCATATTTTAGCCGGTGTCACGCCCATGAAGAGTGTGGGTATGGCCAAGTACATGAAGAACAAGGTCCCCGGAATGGATGTTCCGGATGAAGTCATCAAGCGCCTTCAGGGGGTGGAAAAGGGCAAGGTGGCCGAAGAAGGCATCAAGTTCGCCTGTGAGCAGGTGGAAGAGTTCAAGGAAATGAAAGGCGTTCACGGGGTTCACATGATGGCCATTGAGTGGGAACATATGGTTCCAGAGATTGCCGAACGGGCCAAGGTTTTGCCCAGGCCGGTTATGGATTAACGCTTAAGCGTCTTTGATATATCGCACAGTTGACCAGATTTTAAATTTCATTATCCGTTGTGCAAAGCCATCGGATCAATGGTGATAAAAAAAATAAAAACCCGGTTTTTAACGAAACCGGGTTTTTTGCGGGTATGCTACACCCCAAATTCATTTTCAAACAGCCCGATATTATTAAAAAAAAATGCTTTTATCTTCTCCCACTTCCAGTCTTCACCGGTTAGGAGCATCAAGGGTGAAGGTTCTTGCTCGGCATCCTCGAAAAAAATCAAGCTTTTTACGACATGATAATAGTTGATATCGGATCTTTTAAAACGATTTTTAAATAATTCACACGCCTCTTTAATAGAGCTTTTTAATTTTATTACTGCATACAAATCAATAAAATCTTTTTTAGATCCCCGTTGAGAGATTGTTTTAATTTTCTCGGCTGCAATGTCTTTGAGGTGTGCAATTTTAATGCCGCGCCACAGAATGGCAGGCTGAGTTAACGGGACTTCGTAGTATAGAAAGGTAATCCGAATCCCCCTTACTTCGCAATGAATCGTGCCCAACTCGGTGAATAAAACTTTGTCGGCAGCGACGCTTGCAAGAATCGAGTCCGTGTTGAACATACGATCCGAAAAAAAATCGAAGTCATCTGATTTTCTGTGGCCCAATTGCAGTGCAAGTCCTGTCCCGCCGGCCAGGTAAAATGAATTCAAATCCGCTGACAGCCTTTCAACCGTTTTTATTGCCGCTGGAGATAATATTTTTTCAAACATGCTACTGCCTCGAAGGGAATTCTGAACTTAACCGCCCAATATTTTCCGGTTTTTGGAAACAAGTTTCTTCTGGTGCGAACGGTTTCAATAATTTTTTCGTCAGGGTATATTTCTCTTAACTTGCGCACATCCTCTATATCTCCGAAGTCCAGAATCCTGCCGATGACATATGCGGCATGTTCGGCTACATCAATCTCGGATGCATCCCAGAAGAGCGACGGTTGAAAAATGGATTTTATGTCAATTTTAGTCATAAACTGTTTTGGGCACGGATGAACGCAGATCAGCAGATCTTAAATATCAGCTTCTGTATAATTAGGTATATTAAATGCGTTAAAAAGTCAAAACCCCTCAACCGAAATATTTATTTTTACGTTCTCTTCATTGAACCCCCAGTATCTGCTTTGCCTCCGCCATTGCCTGCAGTTTTCCGAAAGCGATATGACGCGGCAAGTGGTTCATCCCGCATGAACTGGTGATCAGGGTTTGTTCCGGCGCCAGCCATTTGTGTTCACGGATACGCTGAGCAACGATTTCCCCGGATTCAATGTTCAGGTCCAGGACATCCGCTGCACCCACGGCGAGTTGCTTGTTGCCCAACAACCCTTCGTATTCGGACGCATAGTCATGTTCGACAAGTAGTGCGTGACAATTGATGTTACATATGAGTTCGGCAGGGTACCTTCCCGTGTCAAAATAGCGATGACCGATCTGGCCGTCATAATCGGCCCCGACCGCATAATTGCCCTGGCATATATGAACTTGAATCAGGGTGTCTTCCTTCAACCCTTCGACAGCCAGATTAATGGCATCGACCGCTGATGCAACTTCCGCATCGTCGGAGACGGCAAATAGCGGTTCGTCGATTTGGATATGTTTACACCCTTCGGCTTCCAACTGTTTGAGGTTTCGGTTTATGACTTTGGCCAGGTCCTGCATGAACTTGGAGATATCGCCGTAGTACTCGTCATGGGCGACCTTGGCCAGCATGTGCGGACCGGTCATGGTGATCTTGACCTCTTTTCTGGCATACTTTGAAACGGTTTTGAACTCTTCAACAAGGCCGAGATCGGCATTGCGGACGGGGCCCGTACAAACGGCGGCCGGATGGAATACATTCGGATCCTTTACCGTAATCGGTTTTGGCCGGGTTTCTTTGGAAAACCCTGGAATCTTCTCCCAAAAGTAATTCAGCATGGCATTGGGCGGGGCATGCCGGTTATTCGTTCTTCGATGCATTTCACCGCCGGTGATGATATCGATCCCTGCTATTTCCTGATCCAGTATGGCAGCCTGTGTGGCACGAAATTGCGCATCGGCCATGTCCGCCTTTGACAGAAGTCCGTTTTCAACCTGTTTTTCGAGGGATTCATACCATCTGGGTACGCTGTATGATCCGACGACGGTGGTTGTGTATTTTTTATATGTTTTCATGATTCTTCCTTTCATCGTTGTTAGTGGTGGTGGTTTCGTAAAACGTCGATATTGCTCGCTCCGTGACCATTTGGGGGCGTTTCCATCGGTGCTGCTAAATTTCAAAAACTCGGCGCAAGCGCGTCAAACAGTTTGAAATTTTTAACGCTTCACCGATTGAAACGCTGATTCCCCAAATGCTCAAATGTCGCTCGCAAAATACTTTTTACGAAACCGAAAAGTTTATTACAAAAAAACCTCTCGCAAGGAGAGGTTGCCGTCCATTTGTCAATAAGACCTTATGTTCCCCTTACGGGCTGGAATTGGCACCTTTTGGAAAAGGTTGCCGGGCGGTCAAAAAGCCAGGTCTCTCGCGCCGCTCTGCATAGAATGCTGTATTTCTATTTAAATAAAACAGTATGGCAGTTTTAAACGATGTCAAGTCAAACAGTTATAATCTTTGTAAAGCAATACGGCCTGCCCCCCGATAATCATATAAGGAAGGCTTTGATTGTCAAGGCATAAGCCTATTTTTGAAAGGAGCTTTTCAAACATGAATTCAGCACGCCGGCAATCTTGATATCTGTCTCGATTCCTTCCAATGGATCTTTAGGAGGCAGAACGCCAAGTTTCATACCGTGGTTCCACATCGCGGTAAATGTTTTTAAGGACTGTATAAACGGAAGAGGACCTTCGTTTTGATATAAGGTGTTTGAAATTGTCCGAGTGGCTTTTTGAATCTGTCTAAGTATCTCTAAAACAAGCTCTCTATCATACATATACGGCTTCCTTGTCGATTCTTTTTCCTTAATTACGTTAAAAAGTCAAAAGTCATGATATCCTGATTTTTTCATTCTATCCGGGCACAGCGAATCTGCCAATGAAGATATTTTTTATAAATTTCAATCCACGCTCCCGCACGGAGAGCGACAGGCATTCGGACACAGATTTAACCTACGTTCGGGTTCATCCCCACGCCTGTGGGGAACATTTTAATGTCATTCTCCTTGGCCTATTCGTGGTCCATAAGCCTCGTCACGCATCAGCTTATTCTCGCCCGGACAAGCCCCGAAACGTTTAATACAAAAAACCGAATAACCACAAAGGGACCTTATTGCCGATGCCTGTTTCTATGTCGTCAACCGCAAGAAAGGAGTCGTCGATGTCTTTGATCTGCTTAAAGCTTTTGTTTTTACCTCCGATTTCAAAAATATATTTATTATCAACAAAAAAATCTCCCCGTTTGGGTGATGATACGGTGTGAATGTCTGAAAACATGTTTATAAAAAATGTTTCGCGCAATGTCCCTCTGTTTTCTTTACCTTTTCTGCTTATTGCATAGATTTGATTCGTGTTGTTGAGGTATATTTTTTCCGGTTTTTCCAGCGCTCCGAGCCCGCTTCCTTTTTTTGCTAAAGACATGATAACGCCGCTGTCCTCAAGATATTTAAGGTAATTTTTAAGTGTGCGTTCATCACCGATATCGACCATTTTTTTGAGTCGTTTTAAATCCGGTGTAAAGGGAGCCGATTCGGCAATAACAGCTAAAAGTTTTTTAATTTTTTTTATGCTGCTTCCGCTTAATGCCGGGTATATGGACAAAAGATCGCTCTCTATTGTTGCGCGAATTCCCTGTTCCAGGGTTATATAATACGATGAAATGTCGTCAAATTCCGTAAAGTAGGGGTAGTAGCCAAATTGAAGAAAATCATTGAAAAGTGCCAAAATTTTCATATTTTTTCCTTCAAGGGCTGAAATAATCTCGTATGAACGCTTCTCGTGCTCTCCCAATATGGTATTTAAGTTAAGCGGTTTTGTTTTAACGCCCGTGGCCAACTCTATATATTCCCTTAAAGAAAGTCCTTTCATTAGATAAACGACAGCCCTTCTGCTCAAGTCATGGCTGCCCTTCTGAATTTCCATTGCAGAGCTGCCTGAAGCAAGAATGGTCAGTTTCTGGAAGCTGTCATAAATACTTTTTAATTCCCCTGACCAGCCCGTATATTTATGGATTTCATCAAAACAAATCATTTTACCGCCAAGGTTATAAAACGCTTCGGCAATTTCATAGATGCTCCGGCCACCGACAACAAAATGGTCAACAGGAACGTAAAGAGCGTTTTTATTAAAAATATCATTGTTGTTCGCCGACAATATTTTTTGAATCATCGCTGTGGTTTTGCCGACACCTCGCTGGCCGATGATGATGGAAAACCTGCCCGTAAGCGGGTACTTATCGAGAAAGTATCGTCGGTATGGTTTATTAAAGGTTTTCAAAAAGTCGCTGCTGAGTTTAAAAATATCATCCAACATGTGGCGGTCTCCTTAGGTTTTATAGGATTGATATACTATTAATAGATTAAATAATTAGTAATTCAATACTAACATAACTCATATATAAATGGAATGCAATACAATTTGAAAACACCAGTAGTACGCATGTCGGTTTTTTGGAAGCCGGCTTGTGTTTTTAATTTCAAAGTCAATTTCTGAAATAATTCGATGCAGAGACTTTATTCGCGTTTTTTAAAATGGTTAAACCATAATAAAAAGACGCCGGCTCCGAAGGCACTTCCTAAAGTGTCTGCCAGGACATCCATGGCATCGGCAGTTCTGTAAGGGACAAATGACTGGTGAATTTCATCGCTGATGCCGAAAAGCGTTGAAAAGAGAACGCTGAGCGTAACGATGAGTATGAGATGATGCCTGATCCGGGTGGTATAAAAGGCCCTCAAAAACAGGGCGCCCAGAAGGGCAAAGGCGGCAAAATGGAGGACCTTGTCCATGAAGGGCCAGACAGGCATAATACGGGGTGACGGGCGGGAAGACTGGAGGAATATCAAGAAACAGTAGAGAAAGATCGGAAACCAGTAGGCGAAAAATTTGTGTAATTTGTTCAAAATGTTTTGGTCTATTTCGAGCATCAAGAATTTAAAAACAATCACGAAAACACGAAAGCACGAAATAAGAAATATTATTTTTTAAGGTTTTATAAAAAGCTCAATACTTGCGGCACTATCGCCCCCCATCAAGTGCGGGATAAACTGTAGATTGATATCATAAAACCGAAATCACTGGACTCCCATTTTTACGAGACATTTAAGATTTTTTTCGTGTTTTCGATATTTCGTGTTTTCGTGATAAAATTTTTTTCTAAAACCCGGTTGTAGGCCGTCTTTTTCCGAAGAGGTCTTCACAGGGCGCATTTTTGGTGACATGTTTTTTAAGTTTTTGGCACCAAAGCGATAGAAACGTTCGGCAGGATCCGTCCAGGGCGTCAAGCTTTGCAAAATCGGCATGTTCGCAGCGCAAGTCGCACCATTTAATGTTGTGAGTGGTTATGCCGGCATTTTTTGTCATATTTAAAACCTGCATTAACTTTTTTGAAAGAGATAGTTCTGTTATAATAATGGTTTTAGGTTCATATCCAATATAGCGGGAGAAAAGGGTCCAAGGATTCCAGGGGTCAAGGATTCAAGGGTTTTTTTCTAAATACTTTATCAGCGCCTTTAACATTTGGGAATTTTGCTGTCATTCCATATATCTCCAAACGGAGTTCGTATGACTATTGCCAGACTTTCAAGTCTTTGTAATTCTCTATCATTTCACTCGAACCCTTGAATCCTTGACCCCTTGTACCCTTTGCGATAACACCTGCTCAATTGGAGATGCCCCACTTTTTTTACCCTAATTAACTGCAACTCATCGGGAGATGATCCAATTTTATGACGTTAAAAAAAGATTAAGATCCAGTTTTCTTTCCCGGATGTTCGAAAGAACCTTCTCCAGAAATTCTTCGTGTGGGACTCCGAACCTGACATTGCCGTCCAGGGTTCTCACCGAAAGGGTCCCGGATTTTTTTTCTTTATCGCCGATGGTCAGAATCAACGGGATGTTGCCAAGCTGGGCGTCCCGGACCTTTTTGTTCAGGCTTTCGGCTCTGTCGTCAATTTCTGTGCGGATTCCGGCTTTTTCAAGTTTTATTCTCACATCGTTTGCGTGCGGTACAAGGTCGTCGTTAATGGGCAAAAGAATGGTCTGGACGGGAGCCATCCACAGCGGAAACTTGCCGGCAAAGTGTTCGATCAAAATACCGAAAAACCGTTCTATCGAGCCGTAGATAACCCTGTGGATCATAATGGGCCGCTGTTTTTCATTGTTGCTGTCGATGTAGGAAAGGTCAAACCGTTCGGGCAGCGACATGTCGAGTTGAATCGTACCGCACTGCCAGGTTCTGCCAAGGGCATCTTTGATGTGCACATCTATTTTGGGACCGTAAAACGCGCCGTCACCTTCGTTTATCTTATAATCTTCGCCATAGGTGTTCAGCGCCGCCTTGAGCCCTTGTGTTGTTAATTCCCATTGCCGGTCCGTTCCGATAGATTTTTCAGGCCTTGTGGAAAGCTCCAGATGAAATCCGAGTCCAAAGGTGCTATAAATCCGTTTTACGAGTTTGAGCACGCCCAGAATTTCATTTTCGATCTGATCCGGCCGCATAAAAATATGCGCATCATCCTGATGAAATGCTCTGACCCGGAACAGGCCGGACAGCACGCCGCTGAGTTCGTGCCTGTGAACCAGTCCGATTTCTGCGGCCCGAATCGGAAGGTCTTTATAAGAGTGCTGCTTCATCCCGTA
>JAWOIY010000168.1:0-7767 GCA_046484425.1 Desulfobacterales bacterium
TAAAAAGGCCACGAAGGTCCATGCTCCCGGAAAGGGAAGCGACCGTGTGGCCTTTTTTGTTTTGGAACGGAAAAGCGCCATAAGGTCAAATTGCCTCAACCAAAGTCCGTATGGTTGTAGGTATTCTGGGGGCAGTTGTTTTCCCGTAACGTTATTGGCGGAGTCGCTTCGTATTTTCAGTGAGTTAGCAGTGGTGGCATTCCTGCCCCCTCCGCGTTCTCCCGCGAAAAGCATGCGGGAGCCGCGGTCTCCCCCATTGCTAACTCACTGAAAATACGAAGCGACTCCGCCAATAACATTACGGGAAAACAACCGCCTCCCTGAATAGTTACGAATGGTAGGGCAACAGTTAAGTGCCGTAATAGTTATAATAAGCGGCGCAGGTGCCTTCACTGGAGACCATGCACGGACCGATGGGGTGAACGGGCGTGCATTTTTTTTGATAGAGCGGGCATTGGGGCGGAATTTTTAAACCCGTAAGGATTTCACCGCAAGCGCACCCTTTCGGAGTCTCACTTTCCGAGAGTTTAACATCAAACACTTTTTGTGCATCGAAGGCCGCATATTCTTTTCTGATTTTGAGACCGCTTGAGGGTATAACTCCGAGGCCGCGCCAGACGGCACCGGTAGGTTCAAAAACCATATCCATGATCGACAGTGCTTTCGGGTTGCCCTCAAAAGAAACAGCTCTTTTGTACCCGTTTTCAAGTCCTGGACCACCGCCTTCTATCTGACCAACCAGCATACGGATTGCCTGGAGAATATCTATCGGTTCAAACCCGGCTATGACGCAAGGGATGTTATATTTTTCAAAAAAGGGAATATACGCTTTAACGCCGATGACAACGGAAACATGTCCGGGAAGGATAAATCCGTCAATCTTTGTCTCCCGGTTTTTTGCAAGGGTAAAAAGAGCGGGCGGGAGAAGTTTGTGAGCGCTCATAACAAAGTAGTTGTTCAAATTAAAATCCCGGGCTGCCAGTATCGATGCGGCGATGGTGGGGGCCGTTGTTTCAAATCCGACACCCAAAAAAATGATCTTCTTGTCAGGATTTTTTTTTGCAATTTCAAGGGCATCGAATGTCGAATACACCACCCGGATATCTCGGCCGCCGGCTTTTTCATTCTGGAGGGATGAATCAGCTCCGGGAACCCTAATTAGATCTCCGAATGTGGCTACAATGACGTCATCAAGTTTGGCCAGTTCAACAAAAGCGTCGATCTCATTTTGGGCGGTAACACAAACAGGGCATCCTGGACCGGAAAGCAGTAAAATGGTCTTCGGTAAAAGGGACCGGATGCCGTTTCTGAAAATCGACACGGTATGGGTGCCGCAGACCTCCATCAGGTGGATTTCTTTTTGGCTTGCCTTTCTAATTCGTTCGATGATTCTCCGGGAAAGTTCAGGATCTCGATATTCATGCAGGTGTTTAATTGGCATTTTTATTTTTGTTTGTCATTGTCGAAGATTACTGATGCTGCTTCTCTGATCAGCTTCAAGGATTCCAGGGCATCTTCTTCGTTGATTTTGTGGATGGCAAAACCGGCATGCACGATGACGTAATCCCCGATCTCGGAATTGTCGACCAGAATCAGGCTGGCTTCTCTGCGGACGCCGTCAACGTCGATGGTGGCGACATTGTTTTCAATTTTTACGATTTTTGATGGTATTGCCAGACACATTTTAAAAAACCTCGGTTTAGGCCAGACGAAAGTGGCAGATGTTTTATGGTCATTCAACTCTGAAAATGACTTAGAGTTTAGCTTCCGGCAAAAAATTTAAACCTATCTGAAGTTTATTACTAAAATTACAACAACTGATTTTTGGGTTGAACATCAATGCCGATATCCTTCAATTCCGCAACCACCATGTCGACCAGGCGGCTTAAATTCCGGGCAATTTCCGGTGACAAATCAAGTCCTGTGGAAAGCTTTTTGGGTTCGATGCCGAACAGGGTAATATTTTGAGGCATGTTATCGGTAATGACGGCAATTCCCATGACATCGGCCAGGCCGATTTGATGGGGAGACGTTTTGGAACTGAAAAAAGCAGGCGGATCTTCAATTCTCACAATGGTACCGGGATCTTTGCCGGTTTTAACCGCATCGATGATCAAAATATGGCTGCGCCCTTCAAAGTAGGGCAGAAGTTCGAGACCTATGGTCCCGCCGTCGACGAATTCCACGGGGCCTGAACAATCATATCGATCCTGAAGTTCTTCGACGGCTTTAACCCCCGCGCCTTCATCGGACAGCAGGATATTACCTAAACCCAGTACCAGTACATTTGAAAAAGACTGCCCGGAGTTTTTCGAAGACTCCGGGGAATTGCTGTTTGATGACGCTTGATTCGATTTCAAAATGCCCTGACTTTAACGATTTCTTTGCTGTTGGTATCCACCATGTGAATGGCACACGCCAGACACGGATCAAAGGAATGTACTGTTCTCAACACTTCCAACGGTTTTTCCGGGTCTGCAACCGGATTGCCGATCAAAGAGGCTTCATAAGGACCGAGGGCATCCTCGCTGTTGCGGGGACCGGCATTCCAAGTGGACGGCACCACGCACTGGTAATTTTTAATTTTCCCATCCTGGATGACGACCCAGTGAGAGAGTACGCCCCTGGGTGCTTCATGGAAGCCAAAGCCCCTTTGCTCACCCTTGGGGAATACTGGCGGGTTGAAAGTTTTATAGTCGCCTTTTCCGATATTATCCACCAGAAGTTGCCACTGATTGACAAGTTCATCATGTAGAACCGCGGTGCGGACCGCCCTGGCAGCAATACGGCCGATGGTGGAATGGAGAGAGTTTAAAGAAACCCTTGTTTTTGATCCCACAAGCGACAGGACCGCGTTTGCCTTATCGAGCATTATTTGGGTATGCTTTTGAGTTGCTTCATGTCCGGAAGCGTACATGCATAATACATTTGCCAGGGGACCGACCTGGGCATGCTCGCCTTGGAAAGTCGGCGACTTTACCCATGAATATTTTCCCTTGTCGTCATACTTGGAATAATCAGGAACGGTTTCTTCCTCATAGGGATGGCGGTCCCAGTCCCCTTTATACCAGGAGTGCTTAATACTTTCTTTCACGTTATTTTTAAAATATTCATCGTTAAAAGAGGTGATCGGCTTAAATTTAGAAATGTCTCCGGGAATATACCCGCCCGGCAGAGCAAATTTTGTACCGCCGGGATCAAGAGGCATGGTCGGAACACTTAAATAGTTGGTTACGCCTTTTCCGTATGTTGTCCAGTCGGCATATAATGCCCCAACCGCAGCCACATCCACCATATAGACGTTCTTAATAAAATCGCCGACTTCATCAATAAGGGTTTTGATATAATAAAGTCTTTCCATGGTCAAAGTAGATTGACTGTCCAGATTGATGGGATTGGCAACGCCGCCCACGGCCAGATTCTGAATGTGCGGCGTCTTGCTTCCGAGGATTGCCACCACTTTATTGATATTTTTCTGATATTCCAGAGACTGAAGGAAGTGATGCGCAGCCAGCAGATTGACCTCGGGCGGAAGTTTCATGGCCGGGTGCCCCCAGTACCCACTGGAGAAAACACCCAGCTGGCCTGAATCAACAAAGGTTTTAAGCCGTTGCTGAGTTGCCTGAAGTTCATTGAAACCATTGTCAGGCCAGGATGACAGTTTGTTTGCAAGCTGGACCGTAGCCTTCACATCCGCTTTGAGGGCTGAAACGATATCCACCCAATCAAGAGCGGACAATTGATAGAAATGGACGATGTGATCCTGAATACCCTGCCCGCCTGTGATAATGTTTCGGATATACTGAGCATTCAGAGGAACCTCCAGTTTCAGTGCGTTCTCGATCGCCCGGACCGAGGTAATGGCATGAACGGTGGTTCAGACCCCGCAGATCCGCTGTGTAAAAATCCAGGCATCCCGTGGGTCGCGGCCCTTCAAGATAACTTCAATGCCGCGCCACATTTGCCCGGATGACCAGGCATTGACCACTTTGCCGTTGTTGACCTCACACTCAATTTTAAGATGACCTTCAATCCGGGTAATGGGATCGATGACGATTCGCTTGGACATTTAATTTCTCCTTCATTTGTATATGCTTCGTGCTTATAGCCGACGATATATCGGCAGCCTTTTGATAAACCACAGAAACGCCATGATTTCCATGGACACGATTCCTAAAGATATGAAAATTTCTCCCACAGCCGGAAAGTAATGCCAGCCGTTTCCGGGATCAAATCCAATGATGTAGGTGTTGAGCCGGTAGAGTGCTGCCGCGAGAACAATTGAAACAGCGCAGAGGAACACAACAGGCGCATTTTTCCGATTGGCAGGGATAAAAAGAATCCCCATGGGAATCATAAGCAGCAGGTTCTCCAGCAAAAACATTTTCCCGAGCAGATCTCCTCTAAAGGCGAGATTCAGATGACCTCGAATCCCGACATCGGCAAAACGGATCACCAGATAAATGGCAATCAGCCATGCCATAACCGCTGAAACCTTGCCCAGCAGATCGGTTTCATCATGGATCGGGAATCGTGAGCCTGTAATGCTGGATTCGAAAACAACAATGGCATATCCCAGGAAAATACATGATATTAAAAACAACAGCGGCAACAAACGGGTCCACCACAAGGGGCTGAGTTTGCTGCCGGCAACCACCATTACGGTTCCCAGCGACGACTGGTGCATGGTCGGCAGCAGGATTCCCAGGGCAATGAAGACGAACATGATTTTGTTCATAAAGACTTTTGCATTGTCAGCCCCGAATTTTTCCAGAAAAGTGGGCGTAAATTCGATCCAAAGAACTGCGACATAAGCGCCCACACATAATGCCACTTCCAGTAAAACCGAATTGGGATTGGCGTACCAGGGCAGAAAGATGTTATACAATTGCCAGTATCGTCCGACATCGATAACCACCGCCACACCTGCCAGGGAGTAGCCGAAAAGGCTGGTCATCACCGCCGGCCGCACCAGCGGATGGTATTCTCCCTTGTTGAAGACATAAACCAGAAGGGCCACGGCATATCCGCCGCATCCGAAAGCGGTTCCGATGACCACATCAAATGCAATCCATAGACCCCAAGGATAGCCGTCGCTCAGATTGGATACGGCGCCAAGACCGTAGATGAACCGTTTGGCCATGAACACCAGGGAAATCAGAAAAATCAAGCAACAAATCAAGAAGGTCGGTGTCAGGATCTTGCTTTCCAGGGGTTGTTCGGTTTTCATGAATCACTCCTCAAAAGAATCGACATAAATGGTTAAAAACCATCATGATTCCCCGGTACCGTGCCGGGCGTTATTTTTTTTCTTCTCCGTTCTCTTTACCAAAAAGATCAATCCGCCAAAGGCGACGATGGGAAGAATCATCCATTTGTAAAGGGTGTGCTGTATGTTTTCGGCAATGGCTGCGTATGATTGGTCCGGAAGCATCGGAAGGCCCAGTTTGTTAAAGGACACGCCGGCAAGCATAAGGACTTGGGTGCCGCCGCCCTCGTTTTTGCCATAAATATGGGAGAGATATTTTTCGGCTTTATGGACTTGTATTTTAGCCGATGATATTTCGGACACCGGAAATTCATAGTATTTTCCGGCAGTCATGTTTTGTCTGCGTTCGGCTTCTTTTACAAGATCTGCTACCGGGCCGAACAGGGAAGCTCCGGTGGGGCATTCACTGCAGCAGGCAGGGATTTGACCTTTGGCCAGTAAATGACTGCAAAGCTGGCATTTAACGATGTTCGGAAAAGGATTGTCCCACTCGAATTTGGGAATATTAAATGGACAGGCCACCTGGCAGTAACGGCAACCGATACAGGCGTTTTTATTATAAAAAACGACCCCTGTCTTTGAATCTTTGGTCAAGGCGGATGCCGGGCAGGCGGAAACACAGGCAGGATCGACGCAATGCATGCAGTGCCGTTTAACAAAAGCGTAACCGTCGATTTCCCGGTCCTTGATCTTACGGGTTCCGTTTTCATACACTTTGATAATGTTAAGCGTCTTTGCAGAGAGATCGACGGGATTATCCCACAGTTGTTGAGAACCAAAATATTCAAGCGGCATATTATTGGCTCTTTTGCAGGCCAACATGCAGATCTGGCACCCCACGCAAAGGGTAGAATCATAAAGAATTCCTAACGCATCGGGAAGGCGATTTTTTTCTGAAGAACCTGCTATGGCCGGCGGCGCCATTGCCAGCACTGCGCTTCCTGCCAATCCCTTGAGAAAATCACGCCGTTTGATTTCCATGAATTATTCTCCTTTATCTTTGTCGCCCAGACGTTTTACAACCGCAGCGCCGGCGCCGATGGCCGCTCCGGCGATACCTCCCAGCAGTGCCGCAGAACCTTTGGAAATGCCTGCGCCTCTTTCTGTTTGGATGGGTGCATGCGCGGCTGCCGGGGTAACAATCTGAATATCGGCTTCAGTATGAAGTGGAATCGTGAATCCGATACCTTCTTCCGTGCATCCAAAACAGGGATGACCGGTTCCCACAGGCCAGGCGCCAGATCCGACTTCGTTGAATAAAATCGTCGGACAGTTAGCGTGAGTCATCGGCCCTTTACACCCCAATTTATAAAGGCAGTAGCCTAATCGATGTCCCTCATCGCCGAATTCCTCTGCAAAGCGTCCCGCATCAAAATGGGGCCTTCGTTCGCAGTTTTCATGGATGAGACGGCCGTACGCAAATTGGGGTCTTCCCAATTCATCCAGGGCCGGAAGCTTTTTGAATGTTAGAAAATAAAGTACCGTTGAAAGGAAATTGTATGCATTGGGCGGACAGCCGGGAATAGAAACGACAGTGTTGCCCTTTAAAAATTCGGGTACTCCGGTGGCACCGGTGGGATTGGGCGCCGACGATTGCCAGCCTCCCCAGGTTGCACAGGAACCGATGGCGATTACGGCCGCTGCTTTTGCTGCGGTCTCTTTTACGATATCCGTAAAAGGTCGACCGCCGATCATACAGTAGATGCCCCCGTCTTTTATTGGAACAGATCCCTCAATAACCAGGATGAATTTTCCCGCATTTTCTTTGACGGAATTTTCAAGAGCTGCCTCGGCCTGGCGACCTGCTCCCACATTTAAAGTTTCGTGATAGTCGAGAGAGATTAGATCTAAAATCAAATGTTCGATGCTGGGATGTGACGTCCACAATAAAGACTCCGTACATCCTGTACACTCTTGACCATGCAGCCAGATCACCGGCGGGCGGTGCTTGGGGTTGGTGACGGCTTCAGCGATTTGCGCGCCTGCCCCAAACGGCAAACCCATACTTACCGCCATGACCCCGCAGAATTTCATAAAATCCCGACGGGAAACCCCTTTTAATTTTTCTCTGATAGGACCTGAAAAATTTTGATCTTTCATTTTTCGCCTCTTTACTGGAAGGTAATGGTAAATTGTTTTACACGTTTTACATCTCCAATTTTTTTGGCAGATGTTTTTAAAAACAGTGAAATTTAGATTGATCTGACAGATAGAGTTTCGCAGGAAATCTTTTGAAAATGAAAAACCGCTATGTGGCTTTATGATAAAAAGCCGTTTTTGATGAGACCCTCAAACAGCAAATCAGAAAGAATCGTAACTCTTAAATCACTTATATCTAAAATAAAACAGCATACTAATTTCAAATCAGGTAAATCTGCGTGTTCGGCCGCTTTCCAAAAAAAAGGCCATCCCGAGTCGGGATGGCCTAAACCTGAGCATAACTCATCAATATTCGTTCCAATTTTCGCCAACCTTTATATCATATCGGGTTGTAAAGT
>JAWOIY010000241.1:0-8283 GCA_046484425.1 Desulfobacterales bacterium
CATTCCAGTCTGCCGGTCTCGCAATCGTAATCACCCAGAAGACTCATGGTGTATTTGACCAGGGCGTTGGAGGACATGAAAAACAATTCAAAGAAGTTATTGAGGTGATCGAATCCCGGCCGGGGGACGTAATCGACCAATAAGTTCTCTAAATCAGTCCGCACGTAAGTTTCAAAAAGGGCGTTGACCGGTTTGCGAAGCTTGGGGCAGTTTTTGTTGTAATCCCCCGTGTCCAGATGGCGGCCTATAAAGATCGACCGATCGAAGAAAATTAGAGGTTTAATTTCTACACCCGCTTCCTTGGATGCCTGTTCAATAATGTGCATCACTTCGTCCCGACATACCAGTTTCAAAGCAAAAGAGGCCACATCCGCCGTTGCCCTTTCCTCTTCGGGATAGATATAGGATATGCGGTAATCCATGAAATACTCCTGGTCGGCCGGGTGGTGCCACAGGTCCTGCCATTCAAGGGTGTAACGACCGAGCCAGTCTCCCATGAAAAGGGCTTGTTCTGGCGCGTGTTTGCAAATGTCGGCTACGATTTTAATGCACTGCTCACTGGTAAAGTGTGAAAGGGTCCCGAAGGAAGTAAAATAAAAATCGAATGGCGGTTCTTTATCCAAAATTCCAGGAATCATACCCTGGGAGATATCTCCCACTTCAAATCGCAATTTGGGATTGTTACCATAGTAGTCCATGGCCTGTTGAATCAAATTTTCGTTGAGATCAATGCCGACATATTCCTTTAGCATGTCGTCGGTGATGGCGTTCACAATGTAGTCATAGATTCCCGGGTCTTTGGTGGTAACCCCCATTATCAGGTCATATCCGTCCCCGCTGCCGCAGCCAATATCCAGTAAACGTAACCGTTCCAATCGTTTTTTTTTCCGATCCACCAAATCGTTGAGGAATGGGCGTAAAAATATGGCGGTCACCTGGTCTTCCCAAAACCTCCTGACATTGTCATATTTTCCCAGCAGGCCGGTGGCCTTGTCATACTTTCCGGTTTGAAATGCCTGGGTATATGCTTTTTTCTCTGACATCTTTCTCTCCTTGAAGACAGCGGTTCAAACAACATTGGTTTTAATAACATCAATGGCTTCAAAGGCATCTTTGCAATGGGCATCCGCACCGATCTGATCGGCAAAGGCCTTGGATGTGGGGGCGCCCCCGATGAGTACTTTGACGGTATCGCGGAGCCCTTCTTCTTTGAGTTTGTCGATCACTTCCTGCATTACCCGCATGGTTGTGGTCAACAACGCCGAAAGCCCCAGGAAAGGTGCCTTATTTTCTTTAACAGCCTTTACGATTGCAGTGGTTGGTACATCGGCTCCCAGGTCGACAACCTCATAGCCTGCACCTTTGATCATAATCGATACGATGTTCTTGCCGATGTCGTGAAGATCTCCGGCCACGGTTGCAATGACGAATTTCCCCTTACTCTTTACACCCGCTTTTAAAAGATGGGGGCTCATGATGTCCATGGCGATACCCACACATTCTGCAGAGGCGAGCATGTCCGGGATGAGGTATTCTTCACGCTCAAATTTCTCACCCACAATTTCCATGGCCCGGGTCAACCCATCGATAACGATGACCTTGGGATCCACACCGGTTTCAAGGGCTTCTTCTACCAGTTCAGTTACGGCAGGCTGTCCCTCGAAACCTTCGTCAAAGCCTTCGTCCTCCGCCTCGACACGGCCCTGAACAATGTTAAAAGCGATTTTTTCAATGAGAGTCTTGTTGTCCATGGTTTATGATCTCCTATTTATCGTGGTTGCAAAATAATCGTTTTCATCCGGCCTGCTTGAGGTGGGGTAGAATCCCCGGAACCTGCTTGAAGATTTTTTTAACGATAGCGGGTTCCAGGTGTATCGCCGGTTTTTGCTCCAATTGATTCATATAATCGAGAGCCTTTTCCAAGACTTTGTCTTCCAGCCCCTTGGCTTCGAACCGATACGGGTTTGAAACCTCCCCGGCGTGCATGGCTTTTCGGACATGGCGCGCATAAAGGCGATACGGCGATGCCATGACTTTCTTCACCATTTTCTGCATATCTTCTATGGCCGCAGGATTGACATTGGGTTCCCGCAGGCAGTGTTTAATCTTGCCGATTTGCTCGTTGTCCAACACCGCTTGAACAGGACAGAAGCTGTTGGTTCGATCCAGCAGGCCGAATGCATAGTGGATGTACTGCGCACCGCTCATGGCCATGTAAAGATGGGTAAACATTTTTTCAAAGACGGCCTGCATACCCGGAACTTTGGCGTCCCCCACCCCTGCGGTGGAATAGCAGGGGATATTATAAAAACGGGCCAATTGTGCACAGTCGATGTTGTACTGGTTGAATTCGGGGCAACCGTAAAGGTCGTGCAGGTCATCCAGGCGGGCCCGCACGGGTACGCTTCCATACAGTACCGGGAAGCCCGGTTTTATGAGTTGAGTTAAGGTGATCCCGGCTAAAATTTCGGCATTAATTTGAGCCACCATGCCGGCTTCTTGTATCGGGGCAGATGATCCTCCCTGGGGCGATGATGATATCACCAAAGGCACGCCTGCCTCGACGATGGCAAAAACCTTATCGGCGGTATCATCCACAATCTGCAACGGGCTTTTGAATATACAGGCGATAAACGAAACCAGGGGATTTTTTCGGAGTGCCTCCGGGCTGCCGGTGATGATTTCACCCATACGCACAACATTTTTCAAACCGTCTAACGTAGTTAATCCCGCCTGGACATGCTTTGTGATGTTGTTCAAACTGGCAAAGAACTTATTGACATCATGATTTTGAGTCGTGATTTCAGGATCCTGTATGTTTAACGGCCGGATAAAAAAGTCCAGGTGCTCCAATCGTTCGCAGAGTCTGGCCGCCCGGCTCAGCAAAGATGTACTCCCTCGCAGCTCTTTAAACCGGGGAACCTTGCACCTGATGCCGTTGTCTTCAACGCTCATAAATTCCTGCATCTGGGTTTCTATCCAGATGTTGGCCTCTGAACCGGAGCCAAAGTACACGCGCGGCACTTCGGCATCCAGCAGCAACCGGTTTTCCGGAATCCTGGCCCCCAGAACGATGCGTGAAGGTGCCAGGTCTACTGCCTCTTTGATAAGTCCGGAAGGAAAGCTTGCCCGCCAACACATGCTGTGTTTGTCTTTTTCTTCCCGGACCCTGACTCCATGTGTCTTAAAAAGTTTTGCAGCCTTTTCATTATAACACCATATGCCGGGATCATTTAGAATGTTCATAGATGCCTGATCCAGCCATTTGACTTGCTCCGGTTCAAGCCGCTCGTAAGGCTTGACCATAACTCCTTCTCGAAAACGGTCTATCACGTTGATCTCCTTTTCGTAAACATTGTAGATTCCAGACTGTAGAATGAAAATTGGAGGAAGGCTTTCAATTTATAATCTACAATCAATTTCCTAAGTTTTCCTGAATGCCCGTGTGTAACGGCGGCAGTGACGATCTTTCCCCGCCAGAACCTCGGCGGTTCTCACGGCGGCCATCATCCGTTGATCCAGCGGATCCATGATGGCTGCATCCAGACCTGCAAAAACAGCCATATGCAAAAATGCCGAATTCAGTCCGGCCCTGCAAGGAAGACCATAAGATACGTTGGAAAGTCCCATGACCGCACGGGCCTTGGGGAATTTTTCCTTGATTGCCGTCAGGGTGTCTAAGGTGACCCGTCCCTGCTGTATATCCGTACTGACGGGGAGTACCAAGGGATCGAAAAATACCTTGTTCAGGGAAAGCCCGAACTCCTGACAAGCTTCGGCGATCTTCTCGCAAGCGTTCAGTCGGTCTCGGACGGTTTTGGGAATTCCATGTTCATCCATGGCCAGGGCGATTAGGGACGCATTATGGCGGACCGCAAGCGGTATAATTTCCTTTAGATTGTCATCCTCGGCTTTTGTGGAGTTGATCAGGCTGGTCCTGCCGTTTCGAACCTCGAGAGCGGCTTCCAAGAGCAATGGGTCCGCGCTGTCTACACAAAGCGGCGTATCGATTTTATTTTGAATGATTTCGATTGCCCATTGTATGGCTGATACCTCATCATCGCGCGACCCCTCTCCGGTTCCCACGTTGACATCGATGTACGCCGAACCGGTAGCGGCTTGCTTTTGGGCCAGTTCGACCAATTTTTCATCCTCCCGATTTTGAATAATGGTCTTAACGGCCGGAATGCTGGCATTGATTTTTTCACCGATAATGATCACGGATATCCTTTTTTTCTATTTGGTCTTGAAAAACTTTGTCCTCCCCTGCAATGCGGGATCTTTGATGGGCGAGGATTTTTACTCCCACTACTCCATAATGAATGATCGAATCCCCGGAATCTCCTGTTTGATACGCGCTCTAATATCCTCAGGAATAACGGACAGGGGTGGTTTTGTAAGAATTTCCTGCGCCTTTCCGGCGGCACGCTGTCGAATGTCTTTTTCTCCTTCATCGCGCCAGCGGTCACGGTTTTCCCTGTCGCTGAGCCGTGGTTTGTAAAGTTCCGTTCGCATATGACGCCGCGTATGGCGGGCTGAAATAAAATGCCCGCCGGGCCCGGCTTTTTTTATGAGATCAAAAGCCAGCGTGTCATCGTTAACCTTGATACCGTCCACTGCCCGCATGACCATGCCGATAATTTCATTGTCAATGACCAGTTTGTCATAGGAAGCGGTCATACAGAATTCTAAAAATCCTGCGGCATCATGGATGAAGTTGCCGCCTGCCAGGGCAACCATCAGGTTGGTGATGGCCGATTCATAGCCTGCCTGAGCATCATTAACCTTGGAATCCGACATGCCCGCGGTCACGTAGATCGGCAGATCGTAAAATCGGGCCATTTGAGCTGCTGCGGCGTTCATTAATCCCATTTCCACCGCACCCGAAAGATATTTCATGTCACGCAGATCGGTGATCGAGGAGATACAGCCATAAAGGGTTGGTGTTCCGGAACTGGTCATTTGAGCCAGCATGACGCCGGCCAGAGAGTCCACATTTTGAATCACCAGATTCCCCGCCAAAGTCATGGGCGCGGTGGCGCCGCACAGAGGTTCGGATGGGACCACCACCGGAATGCGGTTGCGGGCCGCTTCCATGGTGAGCTGGGCATAGGTTTCATCCAGCGTCAAAGGGCTGATAACGCATGTCACCATGGAGATAAACGGCCGATCCCTGAGTTTGCCGGGAGACCCGGCAATGATTTCCGCCATTTTAATTACATTTCGAACCCCTTCAACGGTATAAACTCCACCCATTACATGTTTGCGCGTCCGATTCAAAGCTGCACCAAAGCGATTGACATCTACTTCTTTTTCGGAGAGATCATTTGGATATACATTCAGCATGTAAAAGTGGATGTTGTCCAATGCATCCACCAAACGAGCCATATTTACGATGTCTTCGAGTTTTGACCGGCGTGCATCGTTGCTTCCTGATTCCTGTACATTCAGGGCGGTTCCGCCAGTGCCGAAATACACCTTGTCCCCGCCGATTTCACAGTCCAGATCCCCGTTTTTTTCACGCCCGCAAAGAAAAACCGTCGAAGGTGTTTTCCCGATCCACTCGGTGACCATTTCCGAAGATATCTTGACTATCCGGCTGGCTTTATCAACCTTTGCGCCATTCTTTTCAAAGAGCTCAAGTGCTTCCGGAAATTTTACCTTGACCCCCACTTCGGCAAATACCCTGAGACTGGTTTCATGTATTTTTACAATGTCCTTTTCGGAGATGACTTTATAGTGTCCTCCCTTCAAACCTTTTCTTGTTTTCATTTTTATCTCACTTTTTAGCGGTAAGAAATTTCGGGAACAAATTTTAGTGTTCTATGCTCTTCGTGCAGAACAGTTCTCCCGCTTGCACTCTGAACATGGATTATAAGATTGTTCCCCAGGGTTAGAATCAGGCGGCGTTATTCCGAAAACACCTGAAATGGACTTCCGGGGTTTCATAAAGCAGGAATCTGTGAGTTCGACCTCCAGATCGTTTGAATCAAATATGCCGAACAGTTTTTTCTGGTCTGTAATGGGCCAATCACAATACCCGGGACTGAAACATAGCGTCACCTGTTTGCCTTGGTTTTTATACACACCTTTCATACGCTGATGAAATGTTCCCACCATGTTATCGGCAGCCACAGAGGCCATTGCATCCAGGATATATGCTTCTGCCAAATGCTTTTCTTCCATGAGCCGTTTGATTTCGCCTTCGACATCACTTCCCAGCGTTCCGATGTAACATATGATCTCGCTGCAATTTTTCAGCGTTTTTGAAAGTTTCGAACTTTTGAATTCCTGTCCTTCTTCAAGAACAACAGTGCCTTTTATTACAGAATCAATCCCCGTGTTTTGGTGATACAAAGACGGATTGACAAGTTTTTCAAATACTTTTTCTAATCTTTCAATTTTCGATCGGGTTGATCTGGGAATGTTCTCGAATTCGTCGCCGCCCAGGAGCCTGGCCAGGGCATCTTTGTTTATCATCGGATTGGTTTCCATTTTTAAATGTCTTAACATTTCATTCAGAATAGATTTAATTTAAATAATTATAACTAAAACTATTATATCAAAGAAATTAATTTGTAAAGGCTTTTTTTATGAATATCCGAGTGGCGCTGTTTCAGAATGTTGCTGCTAAAAGAAAAGGATAAAATCTGTAAGAGTTTAGCTATTTGAAAATGAATAGCTCCGAGTGTGCTTAAATTTTTTCTGAAAGAACTCGTAGATAACGGCTCGTAATGAAAAAACCGGTTTACGCTTCTGAGAATGATTTTGGTTTTCAGACCATATGATCGTATTCGAGCCAATCCGGAATGGTTTTTTCATAACGAGCCGTAATCCACTCAAACAGCTTCCAGTAAAAATTTAAGCACACTCGGAGCTTCCTAAAAACAGGCTTGTTTCAAAGATATAAACAGTTACTAAAATCTGAAATGTTATTTGACCTCGAGGTCCTGGACGTCAAGCATGTTGGTAAGGATGTTCAGTGAGCGAACAATTTGTTCTTTTTTGGCATTGCCGATGTTTTTTAGACCGTCAATGATTTTCTGCTGGATGGGGGGCGGGGCGTTTTCGGCCAACTCTTTTCCCTCTTCGGTGAGTTGGATGGTAATCACGCGGCGATCCGGAGAATTTCGCATCCGTTCGGCAAGATTTTTTTTTTCCAAGCGGTCGACGACGCCGGTGACCGTGCTGGATTTGACCATCATATGGTCGGCGATTTTAGACGGAGGCAAGGGGCCGTATTCATAAAGGGTTAGGATGCAGTTGAGTTGCGCCGCGCTGATCTGAAAATTTTTGTTCAGTTCTTTGGTATAGAGTTCACTTGCCTGAATAAGCCTGCGGATCGAAAAGATAATCTGCTTGGTATGATCAGACGGCAATTTAATTTCCTTGGTCAGGTTGTCGCTGCTTTGGGTTGACATTTTATTTTGTTCCTGTTAAAAAGTTTTTAGTTCAAACTATTTATTAATGTAGATCAGGTAATAAATCAATATAATTTTTCTATACCATTATTTAATGTTCATATCCAGATGGCTTTCCTGATAATCCTTCAAAGAAACTATGATCAAACTATTCCATGTTTTTAAAACATTTGACGGCGGCCGTTCTTATGCGGTCAAGGATCTTTCTCTAAGTGTGGACAGGGGAGAGACTCTGGTCCTTTTGGGCTCTTCAGGCTGCGGCAAAACGACCACGCTTAAAATGATCAACCGTCTAATCGAGCCGACCAAGGGAACCATTGAAGTCGGTGGAAAGGATGTCATGGACCAAAACTCCGTCGTTTTGCGTCGCCAAATCGGTTATGTTTTTCAGGGGATCGGCCTGTTTCCGCATATGACCATTGGACAAAATGTTGAGATCGTTCCGCGACTCCTTGGGTGGTCCATCCGTTCAAGACGAGCGCGCATGCAGGAGCTATTGGACCTTGTCGGGCTTCCGGCCGAGAGTTTTGCCGAGAGATTTCCCGATGAACTCTCAGGCGGTCAGCAGCAAAGGGTGGGCGTTGCCCGCGCCCTTGCAGCAAACCCTACCTATTTGCTTATGGATGAGCCGTTCGGTGCTTTGGATGCCCTCACCCGTGAAGCGCTCCAACAGGAATTGTTAACCTTGAAAATCCAGCTTAAAAAGACCATCCTCTTTGTCACCCATGACCTGAATGAAGCACTTCTTCTTGGTGATCGCATTGCAATTCTGCATGAAGGAAACCTGGAACAGATTGGGAAGAAAAAGGATATTTTGGACACACCGGCAACAAAATTCGTAAAAGATTTATTTGCGATAAAG
>JAWOIY010000254.1:0-22150 GCA_046484425.1 Desulfobacterales bacterium
GATGGTTTCGTAAAAAGTCAATATTGCTCGCTCCGTGACCATTTGGGGGCGCTTCCATCGGTTCCGCTAAATTTCAAGAACTCGGCGCAAGCGCCTCAAACAGCTTGAAATTTTTAACGCTTCACCGCTTGAAACGCTGATTCCCCAAATGCTCAAATGTCGCTCACAAAAGACTTTTTACAAGTTTGTCATGTTTGCAAAAGTTAAAAGTGCCTATGAATGAGATTACCAAAGAACCCTTGACAACATTGGAGCCTCCGGCTATGGAAAACATAGAGTCGATTCTTTCTGAATTCAGGGCGAGGGAGGATTAAGATGTCTTTTTGCGGATCAGGCAAGTCAAAATACCATCGAGAATTTCATTGATGTTCATAATAGACGACCGCCAACCCATAACGGAAAAAGCGTCATGACACACCGGGTCAGGAGTATTAAGATTATGAGGATAGAGCCGAATTGCCGCTGTGTTTACGATTCTGACAGCATAGACGAAATGATCTGGAGCATAAGTCAAGAGGGTCAGATCAATCCGATAATGATTTGGTTCATCGGCAGGTGTTTCCGAATTCTGGATGGAGAAAAACGCTGGAGGGCCTTCAAAAAAATTGGCATTTGTGAAATCAAGGCAATTATCGTCGAAGACGTGGATGAATAAAAAACTGTCTAAACCAGAAGCCATTTAAGAAACCGGTTCTCAAAATTCATGAATATCGTTTGCTGTTTGAAACAGGTGCCGGATACGGCCCAGGTTAAAATCGATCCTGAAACCAATACGCTTGTTCGGGCCGGGGTTGAATCCATTTTAAACCCATACGACCTGGTAGCTTTGGAGCAGGCTGTTCGATTAAAGGGAGTTTACGGTGGAAGGGTGACCGCTATCAGCATGGGGCCGCCTCAGGCGGAATCGGTTCTGCGCCAGGCACTTTCCATTGGCGCCGACCACGTGGTTCTTTTGTCGGATCGGGCCTTTGCCGGGGCT
Source organism: Desulfobacterales bacterium (assembly GCA_046484425.1). Classification (GTDB taxonomy): domain Bacteria; phylum Desulfobacterota; class Desulfobacteria; order Desulfobacterales; family UBA11574; genus UBA11574. Next base: position 980 of record JAWOIY010000254.1, read on the forward strand.
GACACCCTGGCCACCAGCTACACCCTGACAATGGCCATCAAAAGAATCGATTCCGAATCACCCGTTGATCTGATTTTGTGCGGGAAACAGGCCATCGACGGCGACACGGCCCAGACAGGACCCGGTATTGCCACTCGGATGAAAATCACCCAGTTGACCTATGTCTCGGAGGTGCAGTGGATCGATACGGAAAAAAGAGAAATCCAGGTCGTCCGAAAAGTGGATAGGAACAAAGAGGTAATCCGCGGGAAACTTCCTGCGGTTTTAACTGTGGAACTTGAACTTGCTAAGCCTAGTCGTGCCAGTCTTCCCGCTTTGATTAACTCTCTTACGGCACCTGTGGATGTCTGGAATGCCGAAGATATTTATGCGGTCAAAAATATGGTCGGTATCAAAGGTTCACCCACCTGGGTGCGAAAAATATCCTCTCCTCCATTCAGGGATGGCGGTCCAAAGTACTATGCCGACCCTGATCCTGAACAGGCCGTCTCTCAGTTTTTGGAAACCCTTTTATCGGACAATTCCTTTTCTTCCGAATTGTTAAAAGGATGGGAGCATTGACCCCGGATGGCTAGAAATTCCAAAGGCATTGAAGTTGCCGAAATAATTTCCGACAAGTGTATTGCCTGCCAGATTTGTATTGGAGAATGCCCTGTGGGGGCTATTACACAAACCGATGATGGTGTCGCCCATATTGATCCTGAGGTGTGCGTCGGTTGCGGAAAATGCTCCGAAGTTTGCCCGGTAGAGGCAGTAGAATTCGAAAGAAAGCGGCGCAAGAAAATATCTGCAAAGGTCCGAGGAGGCGCTGCCATTAAAGGGGTTTCTTACGAGGGAGTGGCGGTATTTATTGAGGTTTCTGAAGGCTCCGCTGTTAATGTTTCCTGGGAGCTTATGGGAAAAGCCAGGGAATTGGCTTCAAAACGAAACACCCATGTTATCGGATTTCTTTTGGGATACCAGGTGGAACCCATTATACAGGAGGCCATTTCTTATGGATGCGATAAAATCCACGTGGTGGACCATCCGGATCTGGCAACCTATCTTTCCAGGACCTACGGAAAAACCCTGGCGGATTTGTGCAAGGATATCCGCCCCGAAATATTTCTCATCGGTGCCACCCATTTGGGAAGAGATCTTGCCGGGGCAGTGGCGACAAGACTGGGAACCGGTCTTACGGCCGATTGTACCGGTCTTGATATAGAAGATGAGACCGGACTGCTGCTTATGACCCGGCCCACCTTCGGCGGAAATATCATGGCCACCATTTTCTGTGAAAATCGCCGTCCCCAAATGAGCACTGTCAGACCCAGAGTCATGAGAATGCCACAAAAGGACGAATCCAGAAAAGGTGAGGTTATTCGCCATGATCTGAGCCCGATTGGCACGACCCTGGCAGAGGTCGTCTCTTCCGGACCCATGGTAGAAACCACCGAAGGAATCGATATTACAGAAGCTCCGGTCTTGGTGGTGGCTGGAAAAGGGGCCTGTGATTTGGATTCATTTCCGATGCTGCTGGAACTGGCCGATATGTTGGGAGGAACCCTGGCCTGCTCAAGACCGGTGGTGGAGGCAGGATTAATGCCTTACGAGCGGCAGGTGGGGCAGACCGGAAAAACGGTTGCCCCTAAATTATATATTGCTATAGGTGTGTCCGGGGCTATCCAGCATTTGGTTGCGATACAGGGTGCTGAAAAAATTGTCGCTATCAACAAAAATAAAGACGCACCCATCTTCCAGGTCGCTGATGTCGGAATCGTGGGCGATTATATGAAAGTGGTTCCGATTCTGATTAAGCAGTTAAAAGAAAAAATGACATCGAAAGAAACGTCGTGAAAGAATCCTTTGGTGCCGCTATCGTAGGTGCGGGGCCGGCCGGCATATCGGCGGCATACAAGCTCGCCGACCAGGGCGTCAGCACGATCGTCTTTGAAAGGGGAGAATTTCCCGGCGCCAAAAACATTTCCGGCGGCGTGCTCTACGGTCGGGATCTCGAAAGAATTATCCCGGATTTTGACAACAGGAAGTGTCCGGTGGAGCGAAATATTGTCGAGTCAAGAATCTGGTACCTGAACAAAGACGGCGGCTATAGTCTTTCCTACCGGGACACTGTTTTCCAAGACAACCGGCGCTATAATGTCTTTACAGTGGGCAGAGCGAAATTCGACCGATGGTATGCCGACCAGGCTGCGCAGAAAGGGGCGTTGATCGTATGCGGTACAGTGGTCACAGATCTTCTGCGAGATAAAAATGGAAAGGTGACAGGGGTGCGAACGGACCGTCCCGATGGAGATATTAAGGCCGATGTCGTGCTGCTGGCCGACGGCATTAACTCACCCCTTGCCGCCAAGGCCGGTTTCCGGCCGGAACCTTTCCCGAAACATGTGGCCCTGGCCGTTAAAGAAGTCATCGAACTGTCCGAGACAGTCATTGAAGAACGTTTCAATGTGGACAATCAAAATGGCGTTACTATCGAAATACTGGGAGGCGTCACCTGCGGCATGAACGGTGTTGCCGCGATCTACACCAATCGAAAATCCCTTTCCCTTTGTATAGGGGCGAACCTTGCCGACTTCTCCGCCTACAAGATAAAGCCTTATGATATGATGGAGACTTTCAAGGAACATCCCATGGTGGCCCCCTTAATCGATGGGGGCAAGCCGGTTGAGTACATGGCCCACTGGCTGGCCGAGGGCGGCTACGACCATATCCCGGAACTTTGCGGTGACGGATATCTTATTGCCGGAGACTCGGCCATGCTCTTTAACACGCTTCACCGCGAAGGATCCAACCTGGCCATGATCTCGGGATCTCTTGCAGCCGAAGCTATTCTGGAGGGCAGAAAAAACAAAGATTATAGTAAGAAATCACTCAATGGATATGTCAAACGACTTCAAAACTCCTTTATTTTGAAAGATCTAAAAAAATACAGGCGGTTCAATACCTTCTTGCAGGAACATAAGGAAATTTTTACCACACTTCCAGAGGTTTTCGGTTTTGCCGCCCGGGAGATGCTCACAGTAAACGGTGTGCCGAAAAAGGAAAAACAGGGAATTATCTGGCGTAATCTGAGAAAAAACCACTCCCTTGGGGACCTGATACGTCTGTGCTGGAATGCGTTAAGGAGTGTTTGATGCCCGCAACGATAGAAGACAAACTTTTTTTGGATCGTTTCAAGGTTGATGAAACGTCGCATCTTCGGATTATCGACGGCAAGGTCTGCATGGAAAAATGCCTGGAACAACCTTGTCTGTATATCTGTCCGGCCAATGTATATAAGCTCGAATACGACCGGATCAGCGTCGGCTACGAGGGATGCCTCGAATGCGGTTCCTGTCGCATCGGGTGCCCACACCTTAATATCGACTGGCGATTTCCCACCGGAGGGTTCGGCATCCGACATAAATTCGGGTAGCATGCCCAGAAAATCCATTCATTGTGAACAAATAATCTTTCTGAACAAATCAGGAAAATAGGTACAATACTGTGAGGTCAGAGACCCCCATATGTCCTACCTGAAATATCTTTATGGTGCACATGGATTGTGACTCTTATGCAACCTGCCTTCATGATCCAAAATAGAAACTCGCCCGGTCTAACGCGTTTAAGGTTTATGTGTGGAAAATGGGAAGAAACGATCAGGATTTTTGGGTTACCAATTTTTTTTCGATGGCGTAGGCCGTCAATTCGGATGCATTGTGCAAATCCAGCTTTTTCATTATATTGGCACGATGTTTCTCGACGGTTTTGACACTGATGTGGAGTAGGTCAGCGATTTGCATGTTTTTATACCCCTCGGCCACTAATTTTAAAATTTCCCTTTCACGCTGTGTAATTGTGTCCCAGTCCGTTTTTTTCTTCAGCTTCTTGGAGCTTTCCAGATAACCTTCCATCACTTGGTCGGCAATCTGGGGACTGATATACGTTTTTCCTTCCAGCACGGTTTGGATGGCGATCCTTAATTCATGTCGGCTGCAATCCTTAACGCAGTATCCGTTGGCCCCGGCATCGAAAGCTTGGAGCACGAACTCGTCTGACTCATGGATGGTCAACGCCAGAATTTTGATATCGGGATAGACACTTTTTATTTCTTTGATGACAGAAATTCCATTGAGCCTGGGCATGGAAATGTCCAGCAAAATAAAGTCCGGCTGTATTTTTCGGGTCAAGCGCAAGGCTTCCAGACCATCTTTCGCTTCAGCGATCAAATCGTAGTCGGTGTTTGACGCCAGCAGGGATTTTAAACCTTCTCTGAACAACTGGTTGTCTTCCACAATAAGGATTTTAACTTTTGGTTTCATGCGTATCTACCGGTTGTCGTTGGCGAAAATTAAAATCCGCTGCGAGGCAGCAAAAAATATATGGTTCAAATAAAATTTTAGAACATAAAAGCGTGATAAAGTAAACATCTTTCGCTCGAATCAGGGTTTTTCTGTTCAGTTTCAAATGAAAAATTTTATCGATTTTAACCAGTGGTAGGGTTTTTTCAGCGCGAAATAAAGCCGGGAGTCCATATTCACTCCAGGCTTATTTTTGTTTAATGAACCTAAGGTAAAGAAATTCATTACAATTGTAAAAGGAGACGGTTGTCGGTCCTTAAGAAAAATCAAATACTTTAATTAAATAAAGTCAGGTGATCATGAAAATTTGCATGTTTACCAATACCTAATAAAGTAGCTCTTTGACCGGGATGGTTCCTGGCTCGAAACAGATCGCTGGGAGGCAAACTCTTTGGCAACATTTAAGAGGCTGCTGAAAAAAATGATATAATGGAATGTGGGTTGTTCACATCATGGTTGGTGAATATCTGGCATCAGATAGATTACTAACGATACGGAAGGGAAAGTTTCACCTGGGTCCCCTTGCCGATTTCGGATGAAATTTCACAAGTTCCGTTGCAAACTTCAGCCCGGTCGATCATTCCCTTTAAACCGAATCCACTCTCTGAATTCGAATTGAACGGTATATTCACCGGATCGAATCCGCAGCCGTTATCCGTCACACAAAGCTCGATACAATCGCCGTCTTTAACCAAACTCAGGTGTATCTTGTCGGCCTGACCATGTTTGAAGGCATTGTTCATCGCTTCTTGAATGACACGAAAAATCGTAATTTTTAATAGGGTGGGAATGTCGTTTTCATTGACATCGAGTTGGGTGATGATCCGTGCATTTTGGTAATAATCACTCTGTTCACGGCAAAATGCCCGGATAGTGGCAAGCACTCCTAAATCCTCCAACATAGACGGCATTAGGTGGTTGGAAATTCTACGCACCTCTGTGATGGTATCTTTGATGTTGGCGACAATCTTTTCCAGGGAAACAGCCTCAGCCGGAGGACTGCCGTCCATGTACTCCAGTTTTTCCTCAAGGGCGAATTTAATGGCCGCCAAATTGGCACCGACGCTGTCATGCAGCTCTTTGGCCACCAGTTTGCGTTCGTTTTCCTGGGATTCGACTATCTTGCGTGAAAGCAATCGCAACTTTTCATCGGACTCGCGTAACTTCTTTTCTGCCAGCTTGCGTTTGCTGATGTCAATAAAGGAGGCCATTTTGCCTAAAACACGGCCATTTTTATCTTTTGCCTCCGAAAATGAGACTTCCACCGAAGTCTCCGTGCCGTCCTTATATTCGACGACGGCTTCCCCGGTTTGTCCGTTGCTATCCTCTACGATGCACCTCACGTCTGCGAATTCTTTAACTCTGTCTGAAGCAAACAGACCGGCCACATTTTGACCGATTATTTTCTCGGGTTTATCATATCTGAATATCTTCAAAAAAACAGGGTTTGCATATTGAATGGTGCCTTCATTGTCCGTGACGATAATACCGCTTGGAGCCGAATCCAGTACATCTTTAAGGAAACTGCCGGTATGATCTTGCTCAGAATTTTTGAGTCCAGGAATATCATTAAGGGCCATTGTTTTTTCCCTCCATGATTTATGATAAAAAATTTCAATAACAAGCGCAACTGATATTTAATCTGATGAAGACGCTTTGGTTCGAAATTTGAGGTATTCCATTCGAATACAATTTGTCTATAAAAACAACGGACATGTTATTTGTATGTTTGTTGCTTGACCGTTTCGTAAAAAGTCGATTTAGTTCGCTCCGTGACCATTTGGGGGCGTTTCCATCGGTTCCTCTAAATTTCAAGAACTCGGCGCAAGCGCCTCAAACAGCTTGAAATTTTTAACGCTTCACCGCTTGAAACGCTGATTCCCCAAATGCTCAAATGTCGCTCACAAAAGACTTTTTACAAGTTTGTCATGCTTGGAATTTGGGATTTTTTTGTCTCGGTGGAGGGTTGATGAACGGGGCTAATTGTGAACATGCGTGTTAAAAAAAGAATTTCCGAACTTACGATTCATTCGTGCTCAACAGTTTCGCATTGAACGCAACAATCATCGTGGATAAAGACATGACTAAGGCTCCAGCGGCGGACGGCAGCAGAAACTGAAAAAACGGATATAAAATCCCAGCAGCCAGTGGAATGGCAAAGGCATTGTAACCGGTCGCCCACCACAAATTCTGCACCATTTTCGAGTATGTTGCTTCGGAAAGTTCAATAACCGATATTACATCTAAGTTTGACCGGAAAGATTTTTGTATTGAAAAGGAAATAAACCGGTTGAAAGCGACCAAACGATTAAAACGGCAATAATTATCCAACTCAAATCGATTTTTACCTCGAAACCGAGTAGTTTAAACAACTTTATGCTTTTTTGAAACATTTTTATCCCCGACACTGAACATTGCCCCCATCACAAGGTGATGAAAACCAATTAAAAAAACCATTGTCGCACCAATCAGCAAACCTTATGGGTTGCCGAGAAACCGTTTTGTCTTCTGCCGCCTCAACCCAGCCCAGGGATCGACCCCAAAAATTCGAGGATCTGTTCGGCTGATTGTTCATGGTAAGGTAACTTTAATATGTATACTTCATTAAATTCGTTTGCATAATGGGGAAAACCATGCATTTCAAAATGAAAAAGTCTTTATTTAAGGAACCAATACATCGAACGGGAACCATGCATTGTACATTCCTTTCGGGTATAAAATACATTCTTTGCTTTATTTCATCTTGCATCCCACTGTTGTAATTTTAGCTGTAATGATCATACTGAACGTCATTGCAGGATGGTATGGCGTTTTACTTCTTGGGAATCCGGCCGCCGGAAAAATTATCCATCCCGGAAAATACAGTTATCCGGCATTTAGAAGGGGAAAAATCAGGATGAAGGGCTTGGGCCCATTGAGTCTTCGCCCCGGCAAATGGTTCGTTGTTTTCATGCTGTCGTTTTTCGCAACGGTCTGTTCGCAAGCCGGGGATAATATTCTTGACCGTCGCATGTTTGACCTGTCTCAAGAAAAAATAATCACAATTTCCGAGGCGTTGCCAAGGATAATCAAAAATCGGATCATACTGGTGGGCGAACTTCATAGCGAAAAATCCCAATTTCAAATATTTCTGCGAAGCTCAACTGGTCTGGGATAACGTTATGGCTATCAACGCGCTGGAATTCTTGTTTAAAAATCCGAATCATACGATTATTTTGATTACAGGTTCCGGCCATGCCAGAAAAGAAGGCATTCCAGAGCAGATCCGCAAACGCTCGAATCTTTCTTACACGGTCATTTTGCCGGAAGTCCACGGTTCCATCAGTCCGGATACGATAACCGGCAAAGATGCCGATTATATCATTTTGGGTCATTAACCCGAATGTTTCGTTTATATTTTCGAGGACTTTTTATTATTTGTGAAAACAGCATTTTAAACCACAAGGAGACAGATCATGGAAGATATCAATGTAGTGATTGCCGGTGCGGCCGGCGAGGGTGTTGAGACCATCGGGGATATCCTGGCAGAGATGGTCTCGACACAAGGCTATGCCGTTTTCGGTTGGAAGGAATATGAGTCAAGGATCCGCGGCGGCCAGAACAGCTATTCCATCCGGATCGGCGAGAAAGAACGAAATTCGCCTCTGATGGACGCGGATGTCTTGCTTTGCCTGAACAAAGGTGCCGTTAAAAAATATGAATCCTTCTTAAAGAAAGAGGGAGTTCTGGTGGCTCAGGAAAAGGTAAAACAAGAGATGATTACAATTCCATTCACTGAGATTGCCGAGAAGGAAATAGGAAATAAGATCTATGCCAATACGGTCGCCATCGGGGCGCTGGTCTCCGTGCTCGGAATGGAATTGGACACGCTAAAGAAGATTCTTGAAAACCGCTTTTCGAAAAAGGGCGATAAAATTATCCGGGAAAACCAAGACGCAGCGGAGAAAGGATTTTCCCTGGCCGAACGAGAATGCAAGGAGATGTGCCCATGGTTACTTCAGAAAAAGGAGGGCCGTTTTTATCTGGTTACCGGTAACGACGCGATTCCACTGGCAGCGGCCCGTGCCGGTTGTCGTTTCATTGCCGCCTACCCCATGACTCCCTCTACCGGGATTATTGCTTTTTTTGCAAAACACGAAGCGCGTCTCGGAGTTTTTGCTGAACAGGCCGAAGATGAAATCGCAGCCATAAACATGGCCATCGGGGCGAGTTATGCTGGCATTCGTGCCATGACCGCCACATCCGGCGGCGGGTTTGCCCTGATGGTTGAAGGAGTGAGCCTGGCGGGCATGACGGAGATCCCGGTGGTGATCATATTGGGCCAGCGCCCGGGACCTGCCACCGGTCTGCCGACACGAACCGCACAGGGGGAGCTTCTTTTTGCCATAAACGCCGGACACGGGGAGTTCCCTAAACTCGTACTCGCCCCGTCTGATGCCAAGGATGCCTTTCACAAGACTGTCCGCGCATTCAACCTGGCCGATAAATATCAGATGCCGGTCATCCTCCTGACGGACCAGTTTTTGGCAGACTCTCACTTTTCCGTTAAAGATTTTGAACTGGAAAAGGCTTCTCCCGATTTCCATCTTGCCGATCCTTCCGGGATAGAAAAATACGGGCGTTACCGGATAACCCAAGAGGGGATTTCACCTCGCCTTTACCCGGGTCAGAGCAAGCATCTGGTCGGTGTGGACAGCGACGAACATGACGAAAAGGGTCATATTACGGAAGACCTGGCTGGGACCGCCAAGGCCATGATGGAAAAAAGAATGGCCAAGTTCAGCAGGCTCAAAGAAGAAATCAAACCGCCTGAGGAAACAGGCCTGGCTGAATCGAAAACCATTCTTATCGGATGGGGGTCCTCCAGAGGCGCCATTCTTGAAGCTTTGGATCTGTTGAAAGCGGACGGGAAAAATGTCGGCATGATTCATTTTACGGAGCTCTGGCCGTTGCCCGATTATGAGTTTCCTGAAGAAAATGATTACTGGACCGTTGAGAGCAATCTGTCGGGGCAACTGGCCAGGCTGCTGAGATCGGAATATAAGCTGGAGATTAAAGGAACCCTTAGCCGATACGACGGCCTCCCGCTTACGGGTGAATATATAAGGAGGAATTTAAATGCCTAAGATGGAAGAATACAAAAGCGATGCAGAAAACCAGTGGTGTCCGGGGTGCCCCAACTTCGGGATATTGCAGGCCTTTAAGAAAGCCTTTGTGGAATTACAAAAGGCCCCCCATGAGCTTTGTCTGGTATCCGGGATCGGTCAGGCAGCCAAGCTGCCCCATTACCTGAAATGCAATTTCTTTAACGGGCTTCACGGCCGGGCCATTCCGGCGGCCCTTGGGATCCACGCGGCCAATCCGGAATTGACGACCATAGTGGTCACCGGAGACGGCGATTGCTACGGTGAGGGCGGAAATCATTTCCTGCACGCCCTGCGAAGAAACCCTGATATTACCGTCGTGGTCCACAACAATGAGATCTATGCACTGACCAAAGGCCAAGCCTCTCCCACAACCCCTTATGGGGAAAAAAGGGCTTTGCATATCAGCGGGGTTGACATCACCACGCTGAACATGCCGGCCGTTTCCATCCTGATGGGTTGCACCTTTGTCGCAAGAGGATTCGCAGGCGATGTGGATCACCTCAAGGATATCCTGGTCAAGGCGATTCGGCATAAGGGCCTTTCCTACGTGGACGTGATACAGCCCTGCATTACATGGGGAACCCGTTCTGTGAGTTGGTATAAAGAGAAGGTCTTCCAACTCGATAACGATTATGAGCCTGCCGATCGGAAGGCCGCCCTAGATACTGTCATGTCCTCGGGCGAAAGAATACCCATAGGGGTCCTTTATCAGGGACCCCCTCAAAAAACATTTGCCCATCGATTCAGAAATGAGGTCACCGAAGAGCCCTTGACGGCGTTGGAGCCTCCGGCTGTGGAAAATATAGAATCCATTCTTTTCGAATTCAGGGCGAGAAAGGATTAAGATACCGATAAACGAAGGGTCATCGTTTCAGCTTCTGTTCGAACGGGATGATTCCGAAAAAAACAAAGGTCGTCGATGGAATGAAAGAAGGTCTTTTCGTTTGTGCGGAAGACGATGATATCGAAACAGCCGCAAAATTGATGGTTAGAAATGAGGTCCGGCATCTTCTGGTTATGAATCACCATAAAAGCTTAGCCGGTATCGTTTCACTTGAAGATATGTTACCAAACCTTGAGCCTCGTATGGCCGGCGAAATTCTTGGTTATTGCTGATCAAAATGTGACCGAATGAATTTTACAAGTTCTTTTATCTCAATCGCTGATTTTGAAACAAAATAATCGGCGCCAACCTGATATGCTGCCTTACGGTATTCATTTGAATCAAAAGTTGTGCAAACAACCACTATGGTTTTAGGGTAAAGATGCTTAATTTTACGGGTTAGTTGTAATCCATTTTCTTTCGGCAACTGGATATCCACAAAAATTAAAAAAGGAGGAGCGTCCAAAATCTCAGTGAGTGCTTTTTCTGCGCTCCCGGCTTCACGTATGTCGATTGTATCTAAATGTTGCATTAAAGATGATCGAAATATCTTTCGGAACATTTCATTGTCATCGACGATCAGCAACCATGACACTTTAATTCTCCTTTTATTAAAAGGTGAAGGCTATACCGATCCCCTAAAAAAACCAGAGAGTTATTTATGAAGGTTTTTTAAAAATTCGAACCGGTTTCGCAAACTTTTATCTGCTTCTCGCGAAACCGTCCAACAATATGGCTTATTTAAAGTAAGAGGTTGCCGACTTGACGGCATCTCCCAAACTTCTCAAAGCATTGTCAAGTCCGGCCTTGAGGTCCTCCCAGGCGTCTTCACCCGATTCTTTGAGCTCAACCAGCCTTTCCCGGGCACCTTCCTGTTTCGCTCGTAAATCTTCTATTTGTTTGTGATACTTGATTTGGGCATCGGCTTCGGCTTTGTCGGCCTTGGCTTTCAGTTTGTCGATTTCGACCTTCCATTCATCGAGTTGGGCATCAATTTTCTTTTCATAGGCTTCTTTCATACTCATGTTCATTCTCCTTTTCATTGGGTTTCATCTAAATTTTTGTTTCTTTACTCATTTAGATTCTCTTTTTAACTGCTTACTGTTTTTTAAAAAATTTATACCATTTGAGATGCGGATAATAAATTAGTAAAAGAATGTATTTAATAGAATTCTATCCCCCATCTTGGATGCAATATAATCAATACTCGATTATATCTTCAATTCTACATTAGCTTGACACGATATTTATAATGTGCGCAAGATAAATCAAAAACTGATTTTGATCATAGAGGCGGTATGGGTTTTACAAAGAAACAAGTTGCCGAAATTTCGGGCTTAAACCCTCGATTGGTTCAATTTTATACCGAAGAAGGTTTGATCTCACCAATAGAAGACACAGGAATGGGTCGTGGCAGCTCCCGCAAGTATTCAAGGAAAAATCTGTTTTTCTTTCTGTTGATAAAAGAACTTTCGTATTACGGTATTACCAAGACAAAAATGGAGACCATTGTTAACAGAGTTCAAGGATTTCCGCTCCTGGGGCCGTATTTTGAAGAAAAGCGTTATGAAAAAGGTCATGACAGTTTTTTATTTATTTTGATAGAAAAAAATGGCATAGATACATTAGTATCCGAGCAATTGAAGGTTGGGTCTAAAGGTTGTGGTAAAATAAAAGATCACATATCGTATATGTGTGTGAATTTGGGCAAGCTGGCAGAAAAGGCACATAAAGCAGAAGTATGATTCTGCCGAAAACATTCCGTAAAATGTTCGGCAACTCTATGAAGCAATCCTCCTCGTCATTGTTTTTTTTACGACTGATTTCCGAGAAAATCTCCTGTTTTTAAATATTTTATATATAAATCCGATTTGGCTCTTCGACTTAATGGCTTGGCACTTAAGTGTCCTCAATAAGGGGATGGCAACCATTCAGGAATATCCTCTTGGCATTCCAATAAAACGTAGCGCATCAACAATGAGCCGATTCATTGACTTTCATTATGTCGATCTTAATTTTTGTTTAACGCATTGTTAATTTTAAACATCGAACATTGATGGTTTCCTAAAAAGTCGATTTTGCTCGCTCCGTAAGATTGGGTTGTATTAAATAAGGGGTAAGAATAACTTCAAAGACCATTTTTCCGCTAATTCTGAAAAATACGGCAAATACCGTCCCGGTTATCCGGCAGCGCTTTTTAAATTCTTATCATCGATTGCGTCCGGGCATGAACTTGCGTGGGACTGTGCAACAGGGTCAGGACAGGCGGCTCTGGGATTGGTAAAATATTTCAATAAGGTAATTGCCACGGACGCCAGTGAGCGGCAGATCAAAAGTGCAATCCATCATGAAAAAATTTTATACAAAGTTGCACCTGCACATAAAACAACCATTCAAACGGAATCGATTGACCTGATAGCCGTCGCGCAAGCACTCCACTGGTTTGAATTTGACCCGTTCTATAAGGAAGTCAAGCGGGTATTGAAGGAAAATGGCCTTATTGCAGCTTGGACATATAATTTACTGAGTATTTCTCCGGAAATAGACGCAATTATCAAACATTTTTATTCTGATATCGTCAGCGAATACTGGCCGCCTGAAAGAAAACTCGTTGAAAATGGATATGAAAATATTCCTTTTCCCTTCCGTAAATTACCGAGTCCGCCTTTTCGCATGTCGGTAAAATGGACCATCAAGCAACTTATGGGTTACATGGGCACCTGGTCCGCCGTAAAGCGATACAGGGAGAATAATGGTACTGATCCTGTTGAATCGATTGAAAAAGAATTAACCGGGTTTTGGGATAAGCGTTCGGGCGTTATGCCGGTTTATTGGCCGTTATCTGTCATTATCGGCAAAAAGACAAACACATGACATGTCGGGAAGTGACGAGTGACGAGTGAACAATGACGAGTGAACAGTGACGAGTGAATAGTGACGAGTGACGAGGTCGCAACGCCATTGCGGTGATACACACGACCAAGGCACCACATCCACTCGGAGGATCATCTTTTAAAGTGTTGGTCGATTGATGAGGGGTTAAGGGTCCAGGGATTCAAGTGTTCGAGTGAAAAGGCTTTAAAAACAATTAAATTTTTGGGGTGGCGCATGTCACGAGTACTGATCTTGGGAAGCGGATTTGCCGGTCTTAATGCAGCTAAAGTATTTGCCGGAGTGGAAGGGATAGATGTGGTCATCATCGACAGGAAAAATTATCACCTTTTCCAGCCTTTATTATATCAGGTTGCGTCCGCTGCGCTGAGTCCTGCCGAAATTGCGGTTCCGATTCGCAATATTTTTTCAAGGTATCATAATATTATGGTTTTTCAAGGAGAAGTCCATGAAATACATGCGGAGAATAAATCCGTTTTTACGAATGTTGGAGAATTCAGGTATGATTACCTTATCATGGCCTGTGGCGCCCGCCACTTCTATTTCGGGAACGAAGCATGGGAGGAATACGCACCGGGACTTAAAACCATCGAGCAAGCCGTGGAAATCAGGAGAAGGGTCCTTACTGCATTCGAAAATGCGGAAACAGAAAATGACATCGATAAAAAGGAAAAGCTGCTGACATTTGTTATCGTGGGCGGCGGAAGTACGGGTGTTGAACTGGCAGGCGCTCTCGCGGAATTAAGCCGCTTTACTTTTGCAAAAGATTTTAGAAATATCGATCCGAAGCGAACCCGAATTATCCTGATCGAAGCAGGACCCCGAATTTTACCCAATTTTTCAGAAAAGCTTTCCCTGCGCGCAAATCGTCATTTGGAAAATATAGGCGTCCAAGTTCGGACCCGCAGTACGGTGACAAAAATCGATTCAGATGGTGTCAATATGGGGGATGAAAGAATCGAGACGGCCACCGTTCTTTGGGCGGCAGGTATTCGGGCCTCAAGTCTTAATCGGCAGCTTAAAGGTGAATTGGATTCAATGGGTCGAATAATCGTTGATCCGGATCTGAGTCTAAAACACTATCCTGAAATTTTTGTGGCCGGCGATCAGGCGCACTTCTCCCATCAAACCGGTAAACCACTTCATGGAATTGCACCTGTTGCACTTCAACAGGGACGCTTTATCGCCAAAAACATTCTAAAAGAATTAGCGGGTAAACCCAGAGGAAAATTTCATTATATCGATAAAGGACAGCTGGCAACCATCGGCAGAAACAAGGCCGTGCTTGAAATCGGGAGGCTGAAATTAAGCGGCTTTTGGGCGTGGATGATTTGGTTGTTCGTTCATATTTATTATCTGATCGGATTTAAAAACAAGTTTGTGGTTATTTTGCAGTGGGCATATTCTTACCTCACCTATCAAAAAGGTGCGCGTCTGATCGTAAATCATGATTGGCGTTTTTACAGAAAAAACAATTAGTATGGGTTGAGTGGTTCAGGGATCAATTCCGCCTGCCACTGCGAAACACGAGCGGACAGGGTTCCCGGTTGAAAAACGCCAAACCGGCGCTTATCAAAGGGATTCTGTATTTATCGTTATTATAATGCCTTTTCATCAACGACAATCATCAATCCTGTTCAAGCAGTTGTAACCCTTGAACCTTGAACCCTGAACCTGGAACCTGGAACCGATCAGTTTTGGACAACCATAGGTGATTTACCTTCTTTTACGATCCCATCCCCAGTTTTCATAATATTCCCAACTTTCAATCTTGTTCAAACTTTTAATTTGATGATCTTGTTCTATCAAACTCGCCCTGAGGACATCGCCGATGGACAGAAGGCCGATATAGATGCCATTTTTTTCGACAAGGATATGTCGTATAAACAATCCCAAAAACTTTTCATTGATTTTAAGAATTGATGTATCGTGTGCCGTCGTATGAAGCCTGGTTGTCATATAATCACCAATCAAATCCGTTTCAGGATTGAATCCCGGTAGGCTGATGTTGCGCAACAGGTCTCTCTCTGTCCATATCCCGACAATTTGGTCATTTTTCTTGACAAGTATCGCCCCGATATTATTGTCATTCATTAGGCGGACGGCATCACGGATCGTCTTGTCGAAAGAAATACAAACCATCTCCCTGTTTTTCTCATTTACAATTTCTTCCGCAGTTTTCATTTTAACCCCCAATACTCGAGAAATTTTTGTCTGTTCGTAAGCGTTTAGCCTTTCAAAATGAATCGCTACAGATATGCTTAAAGCTTCCTGAAAACTGATTTTTTCAAAAATCTAAACAGTTGCGGATATTTTAATAAGGATGAAGTCGTAAAAAGTCATGATTCCCGTCACTCCCGCGAAAACTGGAGCCCATAGTATCATGAAATCATAGGGTTTCCGTGTCCGCAGGAATGACAATTATGGGGCAAAACAGACTTTTTATGAGTCATTAATAAGATAGAATAACATAAACACTGTTAAGGATTATGGCAATACGGATACATTTCCTTTTGGGAAGTGCTGGTGGGGGACGGCCATATGGTGCTGAAACCCGCTCTATTTTTTACAATAGGACATTGGCCGCAGCTCTGGACAGCTCGATTATATGGTTGGGAAAGATTCCCCCGGCCACCATCCCGAAAATCAATAATCCGGCCAGAACTTTTATGGAAAAAGAAACCTTGAGATCGGGCAATTCCGTTCTGGGTTCCAGAAGATAGACCGCCTTGACCACCAGGAGGTAGTAGTAAAGGGAAATGACCACATTGATCATGGCAATGAGCACCAGTGTGAAGTACCCTTTTTGCATGGCCGCGGTGAAGATCAGAAGTTTGCCCGTAAAACCGATGGTGGGCGGAATACCGGCCAGGCCGAAAAGCGCCAGCATCAGGGCCATGGCCAGAATCGGGCTGCGGCGATGCAGTCCGGCCAGGTGTTCGATATCCAGATTTCTTCCGTCGTCCGCCACTTTGACAACCGCCAAAAAACAGGTGAACTTCATCATCAAAAGCGACAGTGCATAAAAAACGGTACCAGAGTAACCGGCGGGGTTCATGCTCAGAATTCCGATGAGAACGTATCCGGCATGGGCGATGCTGGAGTAGGCGAGCAGCCGCTTTAAATCCTTCTGGACTACGGCCGCCAGGTTGCCGACTGTCATGGAAAGGATGGAGAGTGTTACCAGGACATGGACCAAATAGGCGCTGCCTGCGCCGCACGATGCGACGATTCGCATGAGTATGGCGATTGCCGCAACCTTGGAAGCCGTGGCGATGAAAGTGGCCACCTGGTTGGCGGCACCCTCGTAAACGTCAGGAGCCCAGAAATGAAACGGAAAGACGGCCAGCTTGAAAAAAAATCCGCTGAGCAGTAGAATCAGGGCGATAACCACCACCGGCCGGTTAATGACCTCCGGGAGTATTTTAAGAATTTCAACCAGATACACGGCCTGGATGCTGCCGTAAAGCAAGGCGAAACCGAAAAGCATCACGGCCGAGGCCGAAGCCCCGATCAAAAAATATTTGAGGCCTGCATCGACTCCCCGGTCACGCCCTTTTCTCAGAAAAACCAGCGTGTAGAGTGAATAGCTGGAGAGTTCGAGAGCGACGTATATGGTCAGGAGGTGCACGCTGCTGACCATCATCATCATGGACAGGGTACAAACGGTCAACAATAAGTAGAATTCCGGGTGAAGCCGTTCCTCGATCCCCTGGAGTTCCGTACAGAGGCACAGCACCAGAAACAGACCCATGGACAGCATGACTTTAAACACCTGGGAAAAGAGGTCGATACGATATGTCCCCACAAAGAGATCACCGGTCAACCGGACGCATGCCAGGCAGACCCCGACCCCCAGGGATGCCAGAATGAGGGCGATGAAATGGGCCTGTTCCGGCCTGACCCGCTGCGCCATGGATAAACTTAAGAATACAATGCCCACCATTAAAAAGTAGAATTCGGGACTGAAAATTATCCAACTCATCATGGCAACCCGTTGACAAAAGGAATTGATGCCGTCTGAATCATATCAAGCATGATATTGGGAAGAAGACCAAAAATGACGATGACCGTTACCAGAATCAGCCTTGGAATACCCAACTTAAAAGATACATCTTCCAGATGCGCAAAACGTTCGTTTTTCGGCCCGTAACACGTTCGCTGAACCACTCGCAGAATGAACAGCGCACTTACCACCAGGGCACAGACCGCCAGTGCTCCGTACACCGGATAGACCTGGAAGGAAGAAATGAAGACCGTGAGTTCCGCCCAGAAACTGGCCAGACAGGGAACACCGATACCGGTGAGTGCCGCCACAATGAAGTAACCGGAGGCTACCGGCATGATTCTGCTCAGCCCCCCGAGCTCCGCAATCATTTTCGTGTGGGTTCGATCATAGATATACCCCACCGATGAGAAGAACAGCGCCGTCATCACCCCATGGGCAAACATCTGAAACACAGCCCCGTTGAGTCCCTCCACAGTTACTGTGGCAAGACCCAACCCGACGATGCCCATGTGTGAAACACTTGAATATCCGATAACAAATTTGAGATCGGTCTGGCTTAATCCCACAAAAACACCGTAGACAATACCGACGACGGCAAGGAGCGCCATGAGATGCGCCCAATACTGCCAGCCTTCGGGGCAAAGGAAGATGCCCACACGCAGCACACCGAACGCGCCGATTTTCATGAGTACGCCGGCGTGGATCATGCTCACAGCGGTGGGCGCAGCCACATGACCCACCGGCGACCAGGTGTGGAAAGGCCAGACACCCGCCAGAATGCCGAATCCGATGTACAGGAGAATGAACGCAAATTTCTGCTGAAAGGGGCTGAAGGTTCCCGGGTGCATGAGCGCCACCAGGTTGAACGAATTTAATCCCGATTTGACCACGAGATAAATGATGGCCGGGAGGATCAGGGCGCTGCCGGCCAGGAGATACAGGGTCAGCTTCATGGCCGCGTATTCCTTGCGCGTGCTGCCCCACACGGCAATGAGCAGATACATGGGAAACAGCGACACATCATACCAGATGAAAATAAAGAAAAGGTCCATGCTCATGAAAAGGCCGAAGACGCCGGTGACCAAAAGAAAAGTCAGCGCGAAAAATTCCTTGACCCGGGTTTCCAGCTCCCACATGGTGAGAACGCCTGTAAAAAACACAATTCCGGTGAGCAGCAGCATGGGCAGACCAAAACCGTCGGCGCCGTTGAAATAGGTGATTCCCAGGGAGGGGATCCATTCAACCTTTTCCACGAACTGAAGTCCGCCCTGACTCTTGTCATAGGCAAAGAACAGGTAAACGGATATCAGCAGGGTGATTCCTGAACAAACAGCGCTGACCCGCTTAATGGCGTTCTTTTTATCCTCAGGGATAAAAAGGATGATCAAAAGCCCTCCCACACAACTGAGCAGGATAAAGGAAAGATAGGGAAAATGAGCATATGCAATGGGCATTTAATATAATCCCAGGTTAGGCGGTTCAAGGTTCAAAGTTCACGGTTCAGCAACGTCAGCATCCCAACCTAATATAAAGATGACGCGGATTTAACAGATCTGCGCGGATACCTAAGATTGTTCGCTTCGCTCACAACTGGGGCGACGCGCAGCGCAGGCGCTTGCGCCGCGTGAGCCCCTGTTTACTTATCCGTGAAAATCAGCAATATCCGTGTCATCCGTGTTCCATCCTTTCAGCTTTGAGTAAGGATTAAACCGTTGCGAAAAAATAAAGTGCCAGAAAAAGTATGACCACAAATATCGCCATCAGTTTATACTGAATCATTGAAAGGTGCAGATCGGAAATCATCCGGCCGCTTCTTACGGTGCTTTTGCTGATCACATCGATGCTCCCGTCAATGACCTGGTTGTCATTTTTCGTGCATGCATTGGATATCCCCCGGTATATAACGACGTCCAAAAGCCGTCGATACATCCGGTCCAGGTACCACCGCTCAAGAAACAGCGCTTTTACCGTCGGAATGCGCTCGGCAAATCCGATTTGGCCGGCTTTGCCGCGCCCGAATTCCAACCAGGCCAGAACGATCCCGATCACGGCCAAACCCAATGCCGCATACAACAGCCATGCATGGTGATTTCCGGTGATCTCTTCCATACCCGCAGGGCGGCCGGTGAGAAAAACGTCGAGCATGTTTTGGCAAAAACCCAGGACCAGAGTTATGGCTGCCAGGAGAATCAGCGGCCAGGCCATCATCCGGTAATGATCATGTTCCTTTTTCCCGCCGTGGGAGACGGCAGTGTCATCTGCTGCTTTCTCATTTTGGATGTTTTTCGGAAAAAGGATGATAAAAATCAGCCGGAAGGCGTAGTAGGCGGTTAAAAACACACCCGCAAGTCCGGAGGCCAGCCATAGGGGGTTATTCAAGCCTGCCAGTTGTACCAAAATCATTTCCTTGCTGAAAAATCCGGAAAATGGCGGCAAACCCGACAAAGCGGCGGCGGCGATGACCATGCAGATCATGGGGGTTTTCAGGCGTCTGCCGCCCTGTCTCCCGATTTCAAACATGTCGTTACTTTCATAGGTATGGATAAAAACCCCGGAGCAAAGGAACAAAAGGGCCTTGAATCCAGCATGGGTGGTCAGGTGAAACACACCGGCCACATAACTTCCCGCGGCCAGCCCCATAATCATAAATCCCAGTTGGCTGATGGTGGAATACGCCCAGACCTGTTTGACATCCCGACTGACCATGGCCATGGTTGAAGCCAGCAGCATACTGATGGTTCCGATAACGAGACAGACGGTCATGGCGGTGGGGGACTGGTTGAAAAAGGGAAAGAGACGGGCAAAAAGAAAAACACCTGCCGCCACCATGGTGGCCGAATGCAAAAGCGCGCTGACCGGCGTGGGGCCTTCCATGGCATCCGGAAGCCAGGTCAGCAACGGAAACTGGGCGCTTTTGCCGACGATCCCGCCAAAAATCAGAAGGGCAGAAAGGGTGATCAAGCCCGGTGTCATGTTTGCCGTCACCACGGGGCTGTTCATTTTTAAGATATCCAGATCCCCCAAATTCATTAACAGCAGCAGGAGGCCGAGCATAAACGCCACATCACCGAACCGGGTCATGACAAATGCCTTTTTCCCAGCCTCGCTGGCACTGAATTTTTCGTACCAGAAACCGATGAGCAAATAAGACGACAGACCCACCAGTTCCCAAAAGACATATAACTGGAGCATGGAGGATGACAGGACCAGGCTGATCATGGCCCAGGCAAACAGCGACATGAATGCATAATAACGGGAGAACCCCGTGTCTCCGGCCATGTAGCCGAGGGAATAGACCTGAACGAGAAAACAGATTGCGGCCACAAGGGTGAGCATCAGGAGGTTTAACGGATCCAGAAGGATACCGATCGGGACGGTGATGGCGCCGGATACCAGCCATTGTCCGGCATACTGGATGGGTGTTTTTAGATCACGGTACCGAACCAGCAGGAAGACGGCGCCTGCCAAAGATCCCGTAACTGCGCCGATGGAAAGACCGGCGGAAAGCTTCGCTCTGCTCCGGGTAAAGACTATGATCAGCACAAAGGCGACAAAGGGAAGCAGCGACGTCACAGCAGCCGTTACAAAGGTCCAGTCTTTCATCACTATCAAGGTCATATCGATGTGTCCATAACAAATATGGTCTTGTGGGCGTTATCGGAGAATTCGAACTCCTCCGAACACCTTATAGACTGAAATTCCAAATATGATGGTTTCGTAAAAAGTCGATATTGCTCGCTCCGTGACCATTTGGGGGCGTTTCCACCGGTTCAGCTAAATTTCAAGAACTCGGCGCAAGCGCCTCAAACAGCTTGAAATTCTTAACGCTTCACCGCTTGAAACGCTGATTCCCCAAATGCTCAATGTCGCTCACAAAAGACTTTTTACGAGTTTGTCAAA
>JAWOIY010000022.1:0-2794 GCA_046484425.1 Desulfobacterales bacterium
GACGGGACACTTCCGGTCAAACTGTTCGGCAAAAAACTGAATCTCAAACGACTCAAAGAAAAGGGAATCCGGTGGCTCATTTGTTATGGAGAGAGTGACGACCTGGTGGAAAAGGAAACAGCCCTTGCCCCCATAGACTATATTGACGCAGAAGTGACCGCTTTTCCAAAAGGTCATGTGGCCATTGCAACGTCATGGTCTCATCCAAATTCAGCCTGTGCCCTCCATACCCGCTTCGGTGACAAAAACTATCGGGGTCCTGTTCGATTTCAACTGGACTTACAAAAAGATCTTCAAGAAGAAAAGTCTTAAGGAAGGCGATATCATGGACAAACCGCGGCTTCTCTTGGAAGCAAAAAAGACCGAATCACAATAGGAACTTATCCAAGGCTTTCAGAATCTCATCGAAAAACAGAGCAAGCAGTTCCAGAAAACCATGGTAACTATCGGCAGCTTTTTTCGGAAGGAAAATAATCAATAACTTGGGTTTTATTTTTTCGGCGCCTTGGGCGGACTAACAATCGCTTCCCCATCCAAAACTTGAGTCCCCTCCTGATTCAGACAGACGGTCTTTAACCGAACCCGATTTTTCCCATCCATGATTTCTATCACTTCTACGCGAGCGGTAATGGTATCGCCAATTCGTACAGGAGCCAAGAAACTCAACGTCTGTTTGATATAAATGCTGCCTGTGCCGGGAAGTTTGGTTCCGATGGCCGTTGAAATGAAACCTGCCGACAGCATTCCATGGGCAATACGGGTCTTGAAAAAAGTCTTTTTCGCATACTCTTCGTTCATGTGAGCCGGGTTAAAATCGCCCGTAATCCCGGCAAACTGGTAAATATCCGATTCCGAAACTGTCTTGCTAAACTCAGCTGCATCGCCGATTTTAAGTTGATCGATGGTTTTTCCGATCATTCTAAACTCCTTTCATTAATAACGCCTCTCCCGACCTGTCTATAAGACTTGCATAAATAGTTGTCAGAAAATCCTTTATTTTATTTATCCTTTTTGTTTGGTTTTCAATGCTGATGACGCTTTTTTAGAGGTTTTTTTCCCAACTCTTTTTTTCGGAGTTGCTTTCTTTGTTCCACCCTTCTTTTTGTCTTCATCCCTTTTTTTGAGCCACCGGGCAATTCTGGGCGCGAATTCCTTTTGACACTTTGAACTCACATAAATACCGATATGACCTGTCTCCAAGCAAATATTTTCAACATCCTTGCTGCCGACTCTGCTCGTAAGCAGTTCACAGGCTTCGGGAGGGACAAGATGGTCATATTTCCCGTAATAATTCAAGAGGGGCATGGTGATTTTTTTTAGATCTACTCGTTTTCCGCCCACTTCCATTTTATTTTGAATCAGCAGATTCTTCTGATAACAATCTCGAATAAACTGTCGGAAAGTCTCTCCAGGAACATCCGGACTGTCAAAAATCCATTTTTCCATCCGAACAAAATTTTCCACGAACTTCTTATTGGCCATATTTTCTATAAACCCCAAGTACTTGTCGATCATCAATCTGGCCGGATTAAGTAACAGAAAACCCATGTTCATGAAATCTCCGGGAATATTGCCGTAAGTATCCACAATACGATCCACATCCATATCCCTCATCCAGATATGTAACAACCCCTGATCGGTATCGAAGTTTGTTGGTGTCACCGTGGTCACCAGACTTCTTATCTTCTCGGGATGAAGGGCGGAGTAAATAACACAGAACGTACCCCCCATGCAAACACCCATTAAATGAAGTTTGTCAAGCTGATGTTTTTCGAGAATAAAATCAACAATGTTGCCCATATATCCATTCACATGATCGTCGATGGTGAGATACCTGTCTTTGCGAGCCGGATAGCCCCAGTCGATCATATACAAATCGATCCCGTGTTCTAAAAATTTTTGTACCACGCTCCTTCCGGGCTGAAGATCCAGCATGGTTTCCCGGTTGATCAACGCGTAAACCACCAGAAGTGGCCTGTTAAGTTGAATGTCCACGGTCGGCTTGTAATGCTTCAATTTTACCCGATCTTCTTCATAAACAACATCGTAAGGTGTGACGGCAATCTCGGTTTCAAGGGTTTCCAGAAGTACATCCGACGCTTTTTGAGCACTTTCCCCGGCCTTTTCCGCCGCCTCGGCCAGTTTGGATAAAATTTGATCGACAGATATTTTAGGCTGCGCCATGAAATTACCTCCAATTCGATTTTGGATATTGGATTTCGGGTTTTGAACTTCGAAATAGAACTGTATTTTAAGGATACCTATTTATAGATCACCGTACCTTGAAATTCGATCCGGTCGGTCGATATCCTCATGAACGCTTTTCAAGTTCCTTTATTCGCTTTTTTAAAAGGTAAATCTCCTTGTACAGTTCATCCATCTCCTTTTGCGTCGGTACAGGGAACATATAAAGCAGGGTGTCCTGAAGAAGTTCTTTTTTAGCTTCCGAAAATTCCGACATAGCGTGTAGGGTTTTATTCAAATTCTTCGTGTATTCTGAAGATTGAAACATCGTCATATAATGTCCTTCCAAGATTTTTATCCACATCTGGTAATACACCTTTGAATCTTCAGGCAGCTTACCCTCATCCGCCAATTCCGCTAGTTTTTCCTGCAAGGCCTGGAAGGATTTTTCCATGGGTAAAGACAACAGGCGCAAAAATTCAGTCAAATTGGATTGAAATATATTGAATTTATCCACAGACCGGAGCATTTTCTCCTGATAGAATCGCGTCAATCCCAATTGCGGTATATTGAAAACTTTTCTCAGTTCTGTTTCATAAAGTTTTGTCCA
>JAWOIY010000044.1:0-8109 GCA_046484425.1 Desulfobacterales bacterium
CTCCAGCTTTATTTTCTGACGACACCCAAATGAGCATTGCTATTGCTGAAGCTCTCATAAAAGTCGGTGATCGAGATATTGAAACTATAATGGCAGCTGTTAAGGATAAATTTATTGATTGGTATCATTCCCCTGAAAACAATCGGGCTCCCGGCAAAACATGTTTGACAGGTATTGAGAATATGGAGCGAGGTCTACACTGGTCGGAAAGCGGTATTGCCAGGTCAAAAGGTTGCGGTTCTGCCATGAGGGCTGCTCCTATTGGATATCTTTATCAGCATAATCCTGAAAAGTTAAAAGAAGTGGCTCATGCTTCAGGAATTTGTACCCACGGTCATCCAACAGGTGATGCGGCTTGTATTGGAGCCGCTTATTTGGTTAAGCTTGCATTGGATGGAATCTCACCTGATAAAATGATCCCTGAAATCCTTGATTTTACATCAGGCATTTCTGAGGAATTTGATCGGGCCATTTTGAAGGTTGAAGAATGTCTTGATTGGGAGGACGAGGAAAAAGCTCTTGATCATTTGGGTAAAGGATGGATCGGCGAAGAAGCGGTCGCTTTAGCATTGTATTGTTTTTTGAGATACCCCAATGATTACAGAAAGGTCGTTCTGAGAGGGGCAAATACAAACGGTGACTCCGACTCCATTGCCTGCATTGCCGGTTCCATCAGTGGGGCTTTTCTTGGAATAAAGGCAATTCCAAAAGAGTGGATCAAAAAAATTGAAAAAGCTGAATATCTTGATGGATTGGCGGAGCGTTTATCAGAAAAAAAGTGATTGCTTAGAAGGTTATGAGTTTGAGTTGAAATAATCCGTAATTACAGATTCGAGGCAAGAAACAGCTGGTTTTTGTTAAGGGTCAAATTAAGTTTCGGCTGGATGAACTCATGATGATGTTCAACAAAAGGAATATAAATCAAAAGGAAACTTTTTGGCGTTATTGTAATATCCTGCAACAATGGAAACAGGTCTTTCCGGGGTTTCATAAAACTGGCCAGATTGATGATAAGGCTTTCAACGGCCTCTTTCAAGGGTAATGTTACCGGATGAATACGGGCATCCGGCAGCTTTCTCAGCATTTTTTCCGTGGGCTGTGAAAGCGTAATACTACGCCCAAGTCGTATGAAAACCTGAGGCCTGACTTTAAAAGCCGCGGACCAGAATTGAAATTCCTTATCCTCCCAGTCATTCTGAATCTTTTTCGGTAGATTGGCAATCCTGACCAAATCTGCATATGAATTGAGTGTAATCCCGTTAACATCCGCCTTTATCCGCCAGAATGGAAAATAAATAACGTTCCGGTCTTTTGTCTGCATGACCGAGAAATTAAGCTGCTTGAATCCGTTTTTTGTCGGCTTCCAGACGGAGTTACAGTTCTTGCAGTTCAAAACCAGCGCATCACTTCGCCCTTTCAGATCCCATCCGCAATCCGGACAAAGCGTTGGAATAAATTGAGTGTGCCAGTTTGGACGTCCGCCGGGAAGTGAAGCTGTTTCAAAATCATCTGGTGGTTCTGTTGTAACCGCTTTATTCAAAACCGCATCGAATATTTTTTCTTCTTTATAAAAAGGAGAATAAATAAGACTTACCGTGTCACCAACGTGTGACTGCTGAAAAACCGGGCTTGGCAGGGATGTATTGAAACGGTTCTGAAAAATACCCATAACTTCCTTAAAAGAAAAGGTCGGTCTAAGAAAATAACCGTTAGTTTTCGGCGAAACAAAATTGAGCTTAAGCGCCTGGCTGCGCAGTCCTAAGGAAATGGGAAAAAATCGGGAATTAACAGCTTGATGACTGATATCTATAAACTTGTGTTCAATACCGGAATCCACGCACGAAAAAAGCATTCCTTTAAACCGCCAGTATGGGAAAAACACCAGATCTTTCGTTTCGGGTGCAGCGTTGGGGAGCATATAACGAAAAAAACTGTCTTGAAGCAAATATGAATTCACCCGGCAAAACTCGCAGCTAAAAAGACGATCTGTTTCTTTCAAAATAGCCGGCGCCCCGCACTGTGGGCATTGATGTTCAATTATTATATCGGTCATATATGTAATTAGGTGTTAAATTTTTTCTCCACACTGGTTACAATATATGGATTCGGCAATATTTTCGCTGCCGCATTTTGAACAACGTTTTGGTTCTGGTTTTTCTTCTACCGGCTGACCGCATCGGGAGCAAAACTTTGCACTTGGCGTCAGATTTTTGCCGCATTTTACACACTGCTTAAAAATGAGCTGCTGATGTCCGCAAAACGGGCAGAATTTCGCATCTATGGGGATGGACCTGCTACAATCCGGACACAAAGACGCTTTCTGGGTATCTGCTTGAGTGGCTTGAGGTTGTACGCTGGCAAAGTACTGTGAAAACATGGCCGGCATCATCAACCCGAGACCCATACCCAATCCACTGCCGGCACCGCCTTCTGCTTCCGAAGCTTTTTCCATGGCCATGGCTGCTTTCATCTGCATCAGTTTGTTCATATCCTTGAAAACACCCATACGGCTCCGATCGTCGATGGCCTGTTGAACTTCCGGCGGAGGCGTAATGGCATTGATATACAAATGGGTAATGCCGAGACCGAAGCTGCTGAAATCTTTTTCCACACGCTTAACCATGTTCTCGGATAGCTCGTTATATCTTGCCGGAAGGTTCAGGATAGAATCGATGGTCTCTCCCATGTAATCGTTAAACCTGGAGACGATAACCCGATTCAAATATTCCTCAATTTCCCGAGTTGTATACATGCCCTGGGTGCCTACAAGGTTGTTGATGAACAGCACCGGTTGCATCACCTGAAGGTTGAAGACGCCAAATGCCCTAAGGCGAATCAAGCCCAACTCGGAATCTTTAAAGGCAACTGGATCACGAGTTCCCCATTTTAGGTTTGTAAATACCTTTAAATTTATGAAGTAGACTTCTGCCCTCAGGGGGCTGGAAAGTCCCCATGGCAGGCTGAGAATTTTTGTCAAAATAGGAATATTGGCTGTTTTGAGGGTGTGTCGACCCGGTCCAAATGCGTCCAGAGCCTTGCCTTTATAGAAAAAGACTGCTGCCTGACTTTCTCTTACCGTAAGCTGGGCACCGTATTTAATTTCACCGGAACCTTTTTGAGGAAGCCGATGAACCAGTTCTTCGCCGGTATTATCGAACCATTCCAGGTTTTCCAAAAAAACGATGTTGTCTGTATTCATATGTCCTATCTCCATTTAGAATAAAATTAAAGTAACATTTTCAGTATCATGCAACAACAGTGCCAAAACGCCTATAGGAGGTTCAATTCTAACTTGGTTGAATGGTTCGAGATTCACAGTTCCGGCCTAAGATTCTTATCGAAACGATCCGGAAGCACGCCATTGATTTCATTAAAACCAGAATTGCTCCTCAGTTTCCGAAAAACGATGGAAAACAGACCCCAATGAGAGGCCACCCGGTTTTTATTGCCCAGCATGCCACGGCCACCTGTTGCAGGAATTGTATTCAGAAATGGCATGGGATAAAAAAGGATAGCACCTTGAATGACGAAGAAATTGAATTTGTTGTGCGCCTGGTGATGGGATGTATAGAGAGCCAGATCGATGAGGGAAAATTCGGGATACTTTGACGGCTTTTTAGACGGCTTTTAATTCCCCTAAACGGCTTTTAAGGGTAAAAAAAGGTAATAAAATCAGGCAGAATACGCTTCAAATCGCACTCTCACGCCGATAACACGGGTTCGATCCCCGTTGGGATCACCAAAATAATTACAAAGGGTTAGAGCAGTTTTCTAACCCTTTTCCTTATATTCTAATCAAGGCTTAACGCCATTGACATGGAATTTGTAGGACATTCCCATTGGATAATTAGGGAGCCCGGATGGAAAAAGATAGCTGCGTATATTGATAGATGGTTAGAGAAAAATGCATAGCAAACCAAAAGGGATAGACTTACATATTTGATTAGAAGGGCAAATCCGTTCTAAAGGGTTTGGCCTTATTGCAATTTTGTAAGAAATAAGATATATGTATTGTAAATTTAGGTGGTTGAGTTTGTTATGACGTAATGAAACGAAAGTTTAATTTTTGCGATTGACGGCTTTAAAATTAAAGTTGGGATAATTACCCATGCATGGGTTTATTCATCAATATAAATAAGATTTTTACCCCATAGACAAACCCTCCTGAATTGTTTTAAAAAATCATAGTTGGATCGATTCGTTTTTAAATGGCTAAACGCTTACAAATTTCCAGATAAGGAGGCATGTCATTGGCACCTAATTACCAAATTATTTCCTACAAATTTGAAGGCAGTTTCTACCTGAAATTGACCGGTGACTTTGATAGAAGGACCGCACAGGATTTGATCAACACGTTAAAAAAGCATGATAAAGCTTCCGGGGATATATTTGTAGACACCAATAACCTGAAAGCCATCCGTCCGTTTGACAGAATTGTATTTCAAAAAAATCTTAATGACATCAAAAAGCAATTAAAAAGACTTATCATTATTGGGGTAAATAAACATCAAATTGCACCGATTATGTGAAATATGTCATCCGGGCAAACTGATTTCGGGATGTCGTTTTCGCATCCATTAAAAAGCCCCTGTCAAAACAAACACTTCTCCGTCTCAAAAAAATGAGGTGCTTCTCTCGATTCGTTGAGGGGATCGGGAAAGTTTTTTATTAACTTGTTCCATGGATAATGCTTTTTTTTCAGACAGTAAACGCTTTTAAAAAAGATGATCCATTTCGCTCGTCTCTCAATTAGGCTATAACAGAATACAGACAACGCATGAGTTGAGTTTTTTTATTCAATGCCCCCGCGGTTCCTGAAAAAGCCCTTCCGACAGGGCAGGAGGGGTAGGGGATGTTCAAGAGAAGAAGTGGGGTGATGGACGATGAATAGAACACGAACGTTTTTTATGATGGTCTTACTGACGATTCTCTTTGTTGTTGTTGGGGGTGCCGTGGGAGGGCGCGAAGGGGCTTTCACGGCCTTTGTTTTTGCCGCTGCAATTAACTTTTTCTCATACTGGTTCAGCGATAAAATCATCCTGAAGCGCTATGCGGCTTCTCAGGTCGGACCCGAGGATCAGTCTCGCCTTTACAGAATTGTTGCGGATTTGGCCCAAAAGGCCGATTTGCCCATGCCCAAGGTTTTCGTTATTCCCGAACAAAATCCCAATGCATTTGCAACCGGCCGTAATCCCGAACACGCAGCTGTTGCAGCGACAGAGGGAATACTGAAACTTCTTGATGATGACGAGCTGTCGGGTGTCATGGGGCATGAACTGGCACACGTAAAGCATCGTGACATCCTTACGGGTACGATCGCTGCGACATTTGCAGGGGCCATTGCCATGCTCGGACAGTTTGGCCGTTTGGGTGTTGGGGGTCAGGGTCGGCGGAGCAATCCTCTGGGAACACTGCTGATTTTGATCGGAGCACCTCTGGGTGCCATGTTAATTCGCATGGCTGTTTCCCGTGTGAGGGAATATGCCGCAGATGAAGGAGGGGCTGAAATAAGCGGTAGGCCTTTGCCACTTGCAAGCGCTCTTGGAAAACTCCATCGGGGTGTTCAGGCAGTTCCCCTGACACGGGGGAACCCCGCACATTCTCACATGTTCATCATGAACCCCTTCTTTGGCGGTTTGCAGAGGCTGTTTTCAACGCATCCACCTGTGGAAGAGAGAATCCGTCGCCTACGGCTTGTTGCCGAGAAAGAAGATCGTTTTCTGTAAGGAGTATCGCAGATCCATTACCCGATGGAAGTCTGCAGGGTGACGAGAAATATAAACCCAACAAAAAAAGGAGAACACCATGGGATTGTTTGATTTTGTGAAGGAAATCGGGAAAAACCTCTTCAACCGCGATGAAGACGCGGCCGAAAAAATCAAGAAGCACATCGAAGAGAACAACCCGGGCATCACCGGGCTGGAGGTTAATTTCAACAAAGGAGTGGTTTCCCTGTCCGGGCAGGCGGCCAGCGCTGAAGCTATGGAGAAGGCCGTGCTTTTGGCAGGCAATGTCAAGGGGGTTACCGACGTTAATATAAACGAATTACAAACCCCGCCGGTCAAGGAGAAGGTTGAATACTACATCATCAAGAAGGGAGACACGCTGTCTGCCATTGCTAAACAGTTCTACGGAAAAGCGAGCGACTATCCCAGGATTTTCGACGCCAACCGGGAGGTGATCAAGGATGCGAACCTGATTTATCCCGGACAGAAAATCCGTATCCCTGTGGGCTGAAGCATAAGGAAGGCACGGATCCATTGCCTCACGGCAGGTCTGGGGCTTGCGGAAGAAATGGAAGTTTGATTTTAGCAATACAGGAGGATGAAAAAATGAGTATCAGTGATTTATTGGGAGCCATGATGCAATCCGGCATGACGCCTTCATCCAATCAACGCTTGGAGAACGCTTTCGGCGGCGGCAGCGGGGGTCTCCTGGAGAGCCTGGGCGGCCTGCTTGGCGGGTAGGGGGTGGCGGGTAGGGGGAGGTTCTTTCCGGTGCGCTGGATGGTGGTGGCGGAGGTTTAGGCGGCATGCTCGGGGATGTATTGAACCAGGCCGGGCAGGGCGGCGGGGGGTAAACAGAACCTGGCCCTTGGCGGCTTGGGGGCATTGGCCGGTGCGCTACTGGGCGGTGGTGGCAAATCCATGGGAGGCGCTTTAGGTGGAGGCGTGATGGCCCTTCTCGGGGCGATGGCCTTTAAAGCGCTGAAAGGCAGCGGCCAGAGCACAGGGAAAGTGCCTCTGGGGCTTTTGGAACCCCAGTCGTTGAGAAAGGAATGGACGGGATCTTCTATTACATGGCCAAAGAAGAGGCTGCTATCCGCACGGATCCCGCGAAGCGAACGACTGATTTGTTGAAACATGTATTTGGTGGCAAATAAATCCCTTCTTTTTAATGGAAGGACAACTAACACAAAAGAAAACTAAGGAGGAAGATTATGGTAAAATGTTATTTTAAAGTATTGATTATTTTAATGATCAGCACCCTGCTAATCAGTTGTGGGGGCCAGAAAGTTATGAAGACCGCACCGTCTTTCGAACCGTACCAGCTCGATGCCAATCAGTATGTGCCCAAGGTTGATAATTTTGTGGTGATCCTGGACACATCTTCTTCAATGGCAGATAAATACGGGCAGAAGGAAAAGTCCAAGATTGCCAAAGAGCTCTTAGCCTCTATGAATCAGACGCTTCCGGAACTGGCATATAACGGCGCACTGCGAACATTCGGCCACTCTGCTTATTTACCGGACAGATCGACCATGCCGTTATATGGCGTGACGTCGTATTCGACGTCAGGATTTGAATCGGCCTTAAACGGTGTTAAAGCGCCCAGCGGGAGCAGTTCTCTTCCTTTGGCAAAAGCCGTCAACGCTGCCGGTTCCGACTTACAGTCGGCCCAGGGTCCCATCGCGATCGTTATCGTTAGCGACGGGGAAGACATGGATCAGGTGCCGGTGAAGGCTGCCGAGGCTTTAAAGGGCCAGTTTGGAGACAGACTTTGCATCAATACGGTACAGGTGGGGGATGATCCCGGCGGAAAAGCAATCCTGGAACAGATTTCCAGCGCGATCGGTTGCGGAACTTCAACCACTGCCGATCAGCTTGCTTCCTCTGCGAACATGGCCGGTTTTGTCGAAAGCGTCTTTTTAGCCAAATCTGCTCCCAAACCTGCGCCAATGCCGGCTGCACCGATGGACAGTGACGGGGACGGCGTGACGGACGATAAGGATCAATGTCCCGATACCCCCAAGGGCGCCACCGTGGATGAAAGAGGATGCTGGACCTATGCCGCGGTAGTGCTTTTTGATTTTGACAAAGCGGATATAAAGCCCGAAGCATATCCCATGCTCGAAGAAGCGCTTTTGATATTGAAAAAGAATCCGAATCTCGTCGTCGAGATCGACGGTCACACAGACAATATCGGATCCGCAGCATATAACATGCCCCTTTCTGAAAAACGGGCCAAAGCGGTAAAGGATTATTTTGTTTCCCGGGGGGTTGATCCTAAACAACTTCCCACAAAAGGTTTCGGTTTTACAAAACCGGCTGCCGGCAATGATACAAACGAAGGCCGCGCCAAAAACCGAAGGGTTGAATTGACGCCGGT
>JAWOIY010000089.1:0-18119 GCA_046484425.1 Desulfobacterales bacterium
GTGGGCTGCAACAATGCCCGGACCCGTCACAACGATGCGCACATTACCATCGTAAAAGAGCTGATCAAGAACGACGTTTTGGTATTGACCACGGGATGCAACGGGATTGCCTGTGCCATGCACGGGCTTCTGACGCCGGAAACGGCCCAGGTTTACTGCGGGCCCGGATTGGCCGAAGTGTGTGAGACCGTGGGTATTCCTCCGGTGCTGCATCTGGGTTCATGCGTGGACAACAGCCGGATTCTTCTGGCGGCAACTGAAGTCGTCAAGGCCGGGGGGCTTGGAAACGACATTCGGGATCTGCCGGTGGCCGGCAGCGCGCCGGAGTGGATGAGTGAAAAAGCCATTGCCATTGGCCAGTATGTTGTGTCTTCGGGCATCTACACGGTTTTTGGATATCACATGCCGTTGGACGGTGCGCCCGAATTCAGGGATTATCTGTACAAAGAGTTTGAGAAAATTTACGGGGGTATGTGGGACTGTGAACCGGACCCGATCAAACATGCCCATAAGATGATCGCCCATATCGACAAGAAACGCAAAGAACTGGGTATCGACAAGGCCAGGGATAGGGTCTTGATGGATATGGGGGATCGCCGGGAAATGGAAGCCAAATCTCAGCAGGCTTAACATCTACTGTGTGACTGAAAGGCATAAACACCAAGAAAAATAATGAAAAGGGGGTTTCTAATGGAAATCCCCTTTTTTATAGCCTTTATCAAAAAACTCCGGTCAATTTGTTCTACTCGATTCCCGGGCTTTTCCGGGTGGGATCAGTTTTAATGCCGCTGATTTTAGATATTGAAAGACGTCCAAACCCTCTGCGAATGCCTTTTCCTTTCCTGCCGCAACATTCTGGATAAATTCTATTTTTTCCTTATCGAAACTGCCGACCTGTTGATCGATCAATTTTAGGGTATTGTGTATCATGCTGTAAAGAATCAGGGGGCCGAACATTTCTTCCCCGGATTCTTTTTGGGTTAATGCGCCCACAATCTTATGGTGATGGATTCTGAAAGCTTTGGGGGCGGCGGTAAAATTCAGTATTTCGGCAAAAAGATCCAGGCATTCACTCACACCATCGGCGTATGCTTTATCGAGAGAAGCCGCACCGTCGTTAATGATGTCATCGATATCCGAGGCGTTAAAAGAAAGGTCCAGATTGGCGATACATTCTTTTTGAATGGTTTTGACGGAGTCTTCTTTTTTGCTCAGGACCA
Organism: Desulfobacterales bacterium; assembly: GCA_046484425.1. Taxonomy (GTDB): domain Bacteria; phylum Desulfobacterota; class Desulfobacteria; order Desulfobacterales; family UBA11574; genus UBA11574. The sequence goes on from JAWOIY010000089.1 coordinate 1,221, forward strand.
CGTCGGTATCTTTTAATATTTTGACCACATTAAACGGGTTCATCATTTCTTTCACAGTGGGACTTTTGCGCATGGCAACGTCATAAACAGACGTATTGTAAATCGCCAAATCGTTGTCGAGCACCAGAACCCGAGTTTTTTCGGCGTCGATATCTTCGATATAAAGGTCGAGATCCCGTTTTTTTTTGTAAGTATAGCCCACCATCCCAAGAAGCTCGCGCATGATTTTTTTATCAATCTTTCGACCGCTGTCTATTGGGCCGATGGATGCGATGACTTGTTTGGCCATTTTGTCTATTTGTATTTTTGTCAAAAGATTTTCTTTAAAAGTCATAATGGCTCCTCATTCAAAATACCGGGTAAAGGATGCATGGTATCAGATAAAACTTGTTCAATACAATATTAAACTACCATATTACGGGTGTCCGTGCAAATGATAGTTTTTGAATATTTTTCAACGGTTTCTTGACGTTAAAATGATATTCATGTATACAGAAGTTTTTCGAATTAACACAGTCTCAATAAATGGGGATTTGCCAATTCCGGCAGTCCTTATGAGACCATTTTCGTCCTGTTCAGACATATGATGATTTGACGGACTGATATAATAGGAGATACGTCACTTTGAATAAACTGGGATTACTAAACGGAAATTATTCATTTCAAACACAGAGGTGGTATATGGAAGATACGGTTAAACTTATATTCGAAGGGCAAACTTATGAACTTCCCATTGTTACCGGCACCGAAGGAGAGAAGGCCATTGACATTTCAAACCTTCGCCAAATGACCGGGCTCATTACCCTTGACCCCGGATATGCCAACACCGGAAGCTGCACCAGCTCCATTACATTCATGAACGGTGAAAAAGGAATTTTGCGATATCGCGGTATCCCGGTTGAACAGCTGGCTGAACATTCGAGTTTTATTGAAACCGTCTATCTGTTGATTAACGGTGTGTTGCCCACCAGAGAGGAGCTCAACAACATATCGGTCCTGTTTAATGACCACTCACTTGTGCATGAAGATATGCAAATTTTTTATCAAAACTTTCCAAGGGCTTCACATCCTATGGGAATCCTCTCTTCCATGGTAAATGCTTTAAGAAGCTTTTATCCAGAGCTTCAGACCATTGAAGAGGAGATGACTATCACCGTTACCCGCCTGTTGTCTAAAGTTCGAACCATGGCTGCCATGTCCTATAAAATATCGAGAGGCCATAAGGTTGTTTATCCTCGACCTGACCTGAAATACTGTGCAAATTTTCTGAACATGATGTTCGATACACCGGTCAAGCCGTATCCCATTGATGAGGACCTGGTAAGGGCGCTGGATGTTTTCTGGATTCTTCACGCTGACCATGAGCAGAACTGTTCCACTTCCGCGGTCAGGATGGTGGGGAGTGGGAGAGTAAATCTATATGCGGCGATTTCCGCCGGTATCGCAGCCCTATGGGGCCCCCTTCACGGAGGAGCCAATCAGGCTGTCATCGAAATGCTTTCCGATATTCAGAAAGACGGCGGGAACTATCAGCGGGCCATTGAACGCGCCAAAGATAAAAAAGATCCTTTCCGTCTCATGGGGTTTGGGCATCGAGTATATAAGGCTTACGATCCGCGGGCCAGAATCATGAAAAAAATGTGCGACAAAGTTCTTTCAAAACTCAAAATCAACGACCCATTGCTCGATATTGCCAAAGCGCTTGAAGAAGCGGCATTAAAAGATAATTATTTTATTGAACACAATCTGTATCCAAATATCGATTTTTACAGCGGCATTGTTTTGAGAGCCATGGGTATTCCGACCAACATGTTTACGGTCATGTTCGCCATCGGCCGATTGCCGGGCTGGATTGCTCAATGGAAAGAGAGTCTCGATGACCCGAAATGGAAACTGAGCCGTCCCCGACAGATTTATATTGGCCCAAAGGAGACGCAATATCTTCCTATGAATGAACGGTAACCCTGAAAGCGAAGCAATCTCACTGCATCCGATACCTTGTAAGTATTTCGATGTGGAATACGACATTTTCAATCCATTCCAGGAGAAAATTTACACAGGACGCTGCTTGGCGGTTCAACTGTCCCTTTAAGCCGGCTTTGCAGACCTCGACAATCTTTCAAGCTTAGGTCAAGTAAGATTCATGCCAGTACCGGTTAATTACCCTGTGATGCAGTGGGAACTATGGTTTCATGAGCCATCGCCTGCTGGTTACCGCTTAGTAAAGGCTTATTAAGAAGGTCTTACAAAATAGGAGTACAAGTATGTTCAGAAAAATCCTGTATCCAACAGACTTTTCAGATGTATCAAAAAACGCCTTAAATTATTTGAAGCAATTAAAAGAAAGCGGAGCGGAAGAAATTTTAGTGCTTCATGTAATTGATAAAAAAGATCTCCAGTTCAGTTATCTTTATCTTTTTGATGAAAGTAACGCTGACGGAACCATTGAGCAAAAGCTCAAAGCAGAAGCCGAACGAGAATTGAATGAAATTGAAAGTAAATTGAAAGATTGGGGTTTTATAGTATCATCCAGTGTAAAATTCGGAATTCCGATAAAAGAAATATTAAACGCCGAACAAAATAATGACATATCGATCACCGTCATCGGCTCACATGGGAAGAGCAATATTGAAGAAATGCTCCTCGGCTCGGTGTCAGAAAATATCATACGAAAATGTAAAAGACCGATACTGGTTGTTAAGCGATGAATAAAAATGAGAATCACATAAGGAGGAAATTATGGGTAAAAAAATAACCATAATACCTGGTTGGTTGGTTCTGATTGCGATTTTTTGGATTCCCTTTTTTGGGGGATGTTCTACAGCATATTATGGGGCAATGGAAAAGGTGGGGATTCATAAACGCGATATTCTGGTTGAACGTGTGGAGGGTGCCCGAGACGCACAATCTGAAGCACAGGAACAGTTTAAGTCTGCGCTGGAACAGTTTGGCGCGGTTGTTCAAATTGAAAATACTGATCTGAAGAGGGCATATGACAAGTTAAATGCAGAATATGAAGATAGCGAGAAGGCTGCAAAAAAGGTCTCCGATCGGATCGATAAGGTGGAATCTGTTGCCGATGACCTGTTTAAGGAATGGGAAGATGAATTGAATCTCTATAAGAGCGCCGATCTTCGCAGATCAAGCCAGCGGAAATTGCAAAACACCAAGTCCCGTTATCGTGAGATGCTCGCCAGCATGCATCGGGCTGAAAAAAGCATGACACCGGTTTTGCGGACTTTTCGAGACAATGTCCTGTTTCTCAATCACAACCTCAATGCCCAGGCGATCGGTTCTTTGCGGTCTGAATTTTCCACATTGAAAGGAGAGATTGACGGTTTGATTAAAAACATGAGTGAAGCCATTCAGACTTCAAATAAATTTATTGCCGATATCAAACAATAATTCCCATTTTATTCTTTTATTAGAAACTTAACTTAGCTCCAGTCAGGACTCAGCCCACCTCCCGCATTCTTTCTAAAAGGCATCCAGCCCAGCCCGAAGATTTCTAAAGTAATATCCGTACTCCTGGGCTTTACGCTGATTTCCTCAAGTTCTTCGGTTTCAGCATCCATGGCGAATTCTATGGCATCGATATCATCCTGCAGGCGCGCGTCGATTTCGGATAATTGCAGGCGGACCGCCTCAGCCCTCTCATTTGCCCTGGCCACATCCATTTTTTCTTTTTGAACACGGCTGGCTGATCTCATTGCGGTTCCAACCCGTTGTGCCGATGTGGAACTCACTGCTTTGCGACCTAAAAAAGCACCGAGGATAGCGGTACCAAAGGATATCGCGGTCTGCATTTTACTGGCTTTGGCCTGTTCGTCTTCTCTGGCTATGGCCTGTTCGGCGCGCATGAGACGATCTTTCAGGGTGGTGAATTGTTTATCGTATTTTTTGCGAAGCTTCTCAACTTCCAGGTCACGCTTTTCACGCATGATCTGTGCCAACCGCAGGCGGAACTCGCCTTCGGATTCACCCAATCGACTAGCCATGCCCAAACTTTTGGAACGCCAAAGCACCAGGGGCCTTTTCTGACAAACCCAGCGTAAAAGGTCCTTGTTCCACTTGCGGAAGTTGGATACATTTTGTGCGGCTTTCGGCAGATCGGCATATTCCCCGCCCGTCATCGGCGATGCCTCAACGGCTATCGGGTCAAACTCAATGGCGCCGTCCCAATCCAGAGCAACAGGGCCATCCTCAAACCGGGCTGCAAGTGCCAGTGTCTCAGTGGTATCAATATTAAGCTTGGCGCTGGAATAGTGTATATCCATACGGCCAACCACAGCAGGATAATACACCACGCCATGACCGGCACCGGATGCGGCCAGATAAAATGTGTCAATACCCGGGGGTATCACCGGTGGTGCGTCCGCCGCCTGGACTGGCGGATAAGGTTTTGAATACTCTCCGACTGCAGGGGAGACAGGTTGGTCGGCCACGGTCATTATCGGGCTTTTTCTGTGAGCCATAAGGATCTTGATGTGTTCCCTGGTCATGGGTCCTCGCAAATAGGACAGAACCCAGCGGGTCTGGAAAATAGCTGGTTCATTCTCGTGAACGTTGTGCATCAGAAATACCCGCTTCCCCAGGCCGGCCAGAATCTCCCCCATTCGGCTGCGATCGAATCCGCTTCCCGCGGCAGCGCCTTCGAGGCCTTCCAGAACGCGTCCCTTGTCACGTTCGGTCTGGAGACGGCCAATGAACCATGTGCCGGCGTTGGAAAGCCCTTTGTAGTCCAGATCAACCGGATTTTGGGTAGACAGTACAACGCCGAGGCCGAATGCCCGGGCCTGTTTCAACAGCGTCAACAGCGGCGTCTTGGACGGAGGATTGCCCACCGGAGGAAAATAGCCAAAGATCTCATCCATATACAAAATGGCACGCAAACTGGACGTACCGGGCTGTGTGCGCATCCATCCTAAAATTTCGTTAAGCAGCATGGAAACGAAAAACATTCGTTCTGGATCGGAAAGATGACTGATGGTGAAAATGGAAGCACGGGGTTTGCCTTGCGCGGTATAGAGCATTTGTCCGATATTGAGAGGATCGCCTTCCAGCCAGGATTCAAAACCCGGGGATGCGAGAAGGTTGTTCATCCGCATGGCCAGGGCAAAACGTTCCTTGGCAGGATAGAACGACTCCAGGTCCATCACCCCGATACGTTCAAAGGGCGGTGCTTGGATGGCGTGGATCAGTCCGGCAAGATCGAGGCTTTTCGCTGATGACCAAACTGTTTCAAAAATGTTGGATAGCAGTATGTGTTCCCGACTGATAATGGGATCGGCTTCAATGCCCAAAAGCGCCAGAAGGCCTGTGGACGTTGTTTGTATTCGGTCACGAAGCAGATCGGGGTCGCCCAGGGTTACAGGGGCAGGTGGCGAAAATGATCTCAGAACGCTCACCGGAAGCCCTGCATGGCTTCCCGGTGTGTAAACGGCAAAATCGGCTGCGGCCTTCAGGCGGGCGATGCGATCGGGTTCTTGCCCCCAGTCGGCGAGCCCTTTCCGCCAGGTTTCAGCCTGCTTTGCGGCGAACTGATCTATGGTAAGGCCCTTGTTCAGGGCATCCTGGGCGTTGACCCATGGTCGGAAATCTTCAGGACGAAGATCCGGAAAGTTCAGCAGCAGGTTCGGCAGATCTCCTTTTGGGTCGACGGCAATAATGGGGATGTTGTCGATCAAGGCTTCTTCCAAAATGCCGATTCCCAATCCGGTTTTTCCGCTGCCGGTCATGCCGATGATAACCGCATGAGTCGTAAGGTCTTTGGAGTCATAAAGAATCAGATCTTCTTTCAGCGTCCGGGAAGCCAGATCATATTCCTTGCCGAGATAAAATGCGCCGAGTTTCTCGTAGTTAAGTTTCATTGATCCCCCTCCACGAAAAGAATGTTCGTTGTTGCCGATTAAAATGCGCTATTGATGTGAACGTATGGAAAATTATAGAAAAGCAAGATTTATGTGTCAATATTGAACCTCCCGGCGCCGACTATTTATTTTTCTTGCTAACCAATGAAATTTTTTTATATGATCTTATGAACAAAACAATTATTCTTTGGGTTTAAGCTCGAGTAACATTTTGGTTTTTTTCCGGAGACGAAATGGAGAACAGCGAATATGAGCAAAACCATGCAACTGACAGTCCGCGTCCGTCCATACTATAAAAAGGGCATGAAGTCGGAATATCCTAAAATATCCAAGGGGTTGAGTTATATTCATGAGGCATGGATAGAAGAGGGGCCCTCTTTATTTGACATCGTTGGAAAACTGGACAAGCTCCTGTATGAATTGGACGGAGATCCGCCTTTTAGAAAAATTTTACTTAAGCACAAAGATCAGCTCCATGATCTTTACAAGGAAGTTGAGGAACATATTGCGGATTGGGATCTGGCCAAAGCCGACAAGGCCCTGTATCGGATGGAGGACATCTTTGATGAAATCGAATGGGAATTAGGGTAAGCGAATCAAATCATTGTCCGCATCCATCCAGACCGGAAAGTCTTTTCTGGATGTGTTAAGAACATTATACGATAATTCTGCCGTATGTATGCACACTTGATTGCTCTTTTGAAAAATGACGGTTCCCCATGGATCGATCACAGCGGAATCTCCGCTGTAGGACAGGCCGTTTCCGTCTGTTCCGACTCGGTTGACGCCGATCACGTAACACTGGTTTTCAACGGCTCTGGCCTGCAAGAGCAGTTTCCAGTGGCTTGAGCGTTTTTCGGGCCAGTTGGCGATGACAATCAATATATCATACGTATTTCCAATATTTCGGGTCCAGGCCGGAAACCTCAGATCATAGCAAATAAACGGCCTGATCCTCCAGCCGTTCAGTTCCACCGTTATGTTCTTACTTCCCGCACTGTATACCTTTTCTTCGCCTGCCATCCGGAAGAGATGCCGCTTGTCGTAAGTCAAAATTTCGCCGTCAGGTTTTGCCCAGACCAACCGATTGTAATATTTCCCACCTTCATTGATGATGATACTTCCGGCGATGTCGACATTGATGTCGCTCGATTTTTTTTGAATCCATTGAACTGCGGAACCGTCCATGCCCTGGGCCAAATCAGCGGCATTCATACTAAATCCGGTCGGGAACATCTCGGGCAATACGACGAGATGGGTTTCTTTCTCGATAGAAGCTATTTTGGCATCAAATTCCGCCAGATTCGAATCAATATCTTCCCAGGCCAGTTCGCTTTGAATCAGTGTTACTTTTAAATTTTGCATAATCTCTCCGCTGCTTTTTCAAGGGTCTCATCTTTTTTTGCAAAACAGAATCGAAGCACTTTGTGATCGACCTGATTGTGGTAAAAAACCGAAGGCGGAATGCAGGCCACACCGTGTTCTATGGTTAACCTTTTTGAAAATTCGACATCGGATTTATCGGAAATCGCCGAATAATCGAGCATCTGAAAGTAAGTGCCGTAACAGGGCAAGGCTTTAAACCGTGAATTTTTAATCAGCGATAAAAATTTATCTCTTTTTTGCTGGTAAAAAGCCGAAAGTCTCAAATATACATCTTTGTTTTTCATGAATTGCGCATAAGCATATTGAATCGGCGTGTTGGATGCAAAGGTTAAAAACTGGTGTACCCTTTGGAATTCTTTGGACAGCGGTGCCGGCGCAAGACAGTATCCGATCTTCCATCCGGTGGTGTGATAGGTTTTGCCGAAGGAACTGATGACAAAGCTCCTTTGATAAAGCTCGGGGTCTCGGGAAACGCTTTCATGTCTTATGCCGTCAAAGATAATATGCTCGTAAACTTCGTCGCTTAAAATGAGGACGTTCGTATCCCGTAAAATGGTTTTAAGTTCGGTTATGTCTTCATCCGTAAATACGGCACCTGTGGGATTATGGGGTGAATTCAGGATGATGAGCCGGGTTTTTGAAGACAGGGCATTTCTGACATCATCCCAGTCGATTCGGTAATCCGGAAACTTGTACTCGACATATACCGGGATGCCGCCGTTGAGCTTGATGACCGGCACATATGAATCAAAGGCCGGTTCGAGAACGATGACTTCATCCCCGTGTTGAACAACGGCGCTGATGGCGGCGAACAATGCCTCTGTAGCACCGGACGTCACGGTAATTTCAGAATCAGGATCATACTCCGCGTGGTACAGTTCCAAAACTTTTTCTGCAATCCGTTCCCGCAAGGCCTGAACACCCTGCATGGGTGCATACTGGTTGTGTCCGGTGCGCATATAATGATCGACCAGCGCTAAGAGATCCGGATGAACATCAAAATCCGGAAAACCCTGGGAGAGATTGATGGCACGATGGTCGTTCGCCAGCTTCGACATGATCGTGAAGATGGTGACACCAACATCCGGCAGCTTTGATTGTATTTGCATGGCGTGTCTTTCTGATGCTGTTTTTTCTGATTCTTTATGGTTTCGTAAAAAGTCGATATTGCTCGCTCCGTGACCATTTGGGGGTGTTTAATCGTGTCTTTTTTCCCAAATTGTTTTTGGCTTTTTTATAAAATGTTTTAAAGCGGATATCAAGACAGAACATTTTACCCCTGTCAAATGAGATCCTATCATTATCGTATGAGTGAGATTCCCTCATATAGGAACTTTCCTCAGAACAAATGAAGCCGTTCCCCTATGGACATAAAAATAATATCAATAATATAAAAAATACAGATCGATTTTAGTACACAAAGCATCAGTTGTTTACAAGATGGTGTTTTAAAAGGAAAACTTCAATGTTTATATCCAAGATAAAAGATGTATTATCAGATAGCTATCGGGATAGTCCGGAAATATAAAGCGGTGAAAAGGGGTGATATGATGGACATCGGCTCAAAAAGTAATTTGCCGGATATAACACACCTCATTCGAAGTATTCAGCGCATTGAGGGAAATCCGGAATGTTTTGGAAAGGCAGAGGCGAGCTGTGACCGGACGGATTGCTTCTGGCGTGAATATTGTCTGAAGGTGCCGCAAAGAGATCTGAAATGAAAATGAACGGGTATTTGGGCGGGAAAATGATGGCAGCCAAAACGGTCGGATTGTTTCGATCCACAAAAGCCTCTTTTTGTAACACATCTTTATAAAGCCTTAACAGAGAGACAACAGGCCGTTATCCCTTCGAATGAAGCTTTAAACGCTTATTTTATAAACTGCTCAAGTGTGGGCGGCGACTCCATACATCCCGGAACGGGTTTCCATTCGCATTGGGCATTTAATTCGACGCCTTCTTGAATGACCGAAATCGGGCGGTCCACGGAGACAACCACGATGATAAGATTCTTATGGATGGCGGTGAATCTCAGCGCCGAGTTGAATCGCGCACCCCGGGCCCGATCCTCAGCCGGAACGGCGAGACCGTCCAGGAGACAGGCGAATCCGTGAAGTTTTAAATCCGACCCGATATGGAGCGCCCCGTCCAGCTTTGCCAAGGATTCCGAGAGCTTTAAAAAACGCTCTTCTCTGAGATCCAGTGCTTTTTCCGATTTCTTCCCGGCAATTTTTATGGGCGTATCGTTGAAGTCGATAACCAGAGTACAGCCGTACTTTTCTCTTCCAGCCGTATGCACAATTCGGGAGATAATTTGAAAAAGTTCATGTGCGGCGGCAAAATCCAGATTCGATTCGAGCAGGGCTTCTTCCACTTCTACCAGCTTGGCCTGTCGTGTCGTCGAATGAAAACGGCCATCTGCAAAACTGCACACCGGATTATCATTTATGCTCAAGAAACCGTATTCACCTTTGAAATCGGCGGTGATGCGAAAATTATTCTTGGTGTCGGCAGAGATTCCAACGATGGTTTTACCGTCGGATATCAGTTTCCGATCCGAGTTCTCAACACTCTGGAGGAGCTTGCGAACATGCTTGAAATGATTAATGCTCGGCTGTTCCAATAAGGGAAACCGGGCTAAAAATTCCATTTCTAAAGTGGCTTTCGGTTCAACAAACGTCAGTTCACCCACAGGCCAGGCCTTTTCCTCACGGGTCTTGGAAATACCAAGGACGGCGTCCAGAATCGGATATACCCGTATCTGAGTGTCCCAACCAAGAATAATGTTCATTTGGTCGATGATATAATCCCGAACCGCATGGGTGGCATATTCCCGGAGGACATTGCCGGAGGTTCTGGTGTATAATTGATCCCCTGTAGCAAAATCATGAGAAAGGAGCCAGACTGCATGTTCAAGCCAGCATTCAGTGGGTCCGATGGAACACATGTCTGGATGGTGCTCCGTAAACCACATTTGATAAAAAATCGACCGCGATCGACCCCCGTAGGAAATCAATCCCGCAAGTTGAAGGTTATTTTGGGCGAGTATGTGTCCTGAAAGCATCTTTTTAAGGATTTTTGCCGTAACATCCTTGCGCCATCGATTCGATTTTATATAAAGTTCTTTTAATATGGGTTCGTGGCCCTGTAGCAGATGCTGTGGATCGTAGACGCGAATCGGATCGTCAGGCTTGATGACATAAATGAGTGCCGCCCGACTCGACCCTGAAAAGTGGGTAAGACCGTCCCGTAGTCCGTCAAGAGTATGAAAAAGGCACAGGTTTCTGAAAGATTCTGTGGTCATTTTGAAGCCGTTCCAGTCGGTGGTTTATAAACGGTCAATGAATACACGTTTTGAGAAAATGATAGATTTCGACATCAAAGCGTACTAACATAGAAATCAGCAAAAACCGTACCAAACGAAAATACACTTTTGTCGCTTTTTGATATTGGGAACTTGTGAAAATTTTTCATATTTGCTTTAAATTCATAATAGTCGATCTCTAACTATTTATCAACAGTGGTCTCCATCGTTTTTTGAGAAATTACACCAATGGAGCGAACGGTATTTTTTTGTTTACTAGCCATCATCACATTGTTTATGCTCATTAATGAAGATGAATCATCAAGATCACATTTTTGCGCGTATGGGTAGGCCGGAATTCTATCCTCACCCCGTGGGTCGCATAGAACAGCGAGAAACGCATATTTCTCATGTCTTTCTTACGGGCGATTATGTCTATAAAATTAAAAAACCGGTTAACCTCGATTTTCTCGATTTCACCACATTGGAAAAGCGTCATCATTACTGCCATCAGGAAGTTATCCTGAATAAACGCCTGTCTCACAATGTCTATCTTGATGTCGTTCCCATCACCTTTAAAGACGGCAAATACGATCTGGCCGGACCCGGCGTTCCCGTTGAATATGCCGTGAAAATGCGACAACTTCCTGCGAACCGTTCCATGGTCCATCTATTGAAAAGAAAAAAGATTAACAGAGATCTTGTAAGAAAACTGGCTTTAATTCTATCAAAATTTTATAGCCAAGGCCCGTCCGTTGAGCATATTCACTCCTCCGGGGCCTGGGAAACCATTCAAGAAAATTGTGAGGAAAATTTTCGACAAACAACACGGTTTGCCGGCGAAATTCTTGATGAACGAATATTTCAGATTGTCCGATCCGCGACACTTTCCTTTTTGCGCAGAAAAAAAGAACTATTTGAGAACCGAATCAAAGGTAAAAAAATTCGAGATTGTCACGGCGACCTGAGAACCGGACATATATATTTTACCAATGAAGGGATTCAGATCATCGACTGTATCGAATTTAATGAACGTTTCAGGTTTCATGACATTACATCAGATCTGGCGTTTTTGGCAATGGATCTCGATTATGAGGGTTTCCCACAGATTGCAAGTGATCTGCTCGATGATTATGTCAAATACACGGAAGATCGGGATGTTTTCGTTCTTATCGATTTTTACAAATGCTACCGGGCATTTGTGCGGTGCAAGGTAAATTGCATCCGTCTTCAGGAAAATGGTCTGGTCAAAAAAGATAAAGCCAAGCTTCTTAAAGAAACCAATAAATATTTAGATTTCGCCTACCGGTACGCGGTGCAGTTCACGCGCCCAACACTCTGGGTGGTATGCGGAATGCCGGGTTCGGGTAAGAGTACGATTTCAAGAGAACTTTCCAGAGTTTTTGGAATCAAAGTATTTCAATCCGATGTGATCCGGAAAGAAATTTTCCGTGCAAAACCCGGTGATCCTTCGGACATGCCATTTGAAGCGGGTATGTATTCAAGGAACGCCACTCGTTTGACCTATGGTCGATTGCTTCTATTGGCCCAGGAAGAAATTGAAAAAGGCAGATCCGTTATTTTGGACGCAACATATGGCAAGCAAAATGATCGAATTGAAGCCATACGAATGGCAAAAGACACTGAAGCAAACATTGTTTTTGTTGAATGTGTATTAACGGAAGATGTAATTAAGGAACGCCTGTTAAAGCGGGAGGCCGGATATCCGGTTTCAGATGCTCGGTACCGCCATTATGAAGATTTCAAGAGGCGATTTGAACCTTTGAGCGAATTGGGTGATGAAATGCATATTCGTGTCGACACCGAAACGTCGCTGGGAGAGTGCATGGAGCAAATTCTGGCCAAAGACCATTATATTGCATCTTTAACTACATGAAGGATCGGGCGGTATTGGTTAGATCGCTCCATGGATAATGTTTTTTTTCAAACAGTACACGCTTTTTTAAAAAGATTATCCATTGCGCTCTCCGAGCCGTAACCTTATAGATAAATGTTTATTATAAAAACTCCCAGACGCCTGATCTAAATGACTCCCGACAGGGAAGGAGAAACGATGTTTAAAAGAATATTAGCGGCATCAGATGTGTTGGACACGATGGACGCACCGGTCTTGACGGCTTCAAAAATTGCCGAACGAAGCAATGCAAAATTATACATCCTTCACGTTCTGGAATCTACTTCTAAAGAGAATCGTCATCTTGTAAAACACTTTAGAACAAATGAAGATATTATTACGACGATAGATTACGAAAAAAGCGTAAAAACACAATTAGAGAAGGTCTATAAAGATACGTTTCAATCGTCTCTTAATTACGAGATCAGAGTCGTACCCGGTTTCCCATGGGAGGAAATTTTGAGATGGTCGAGAGAAGAAAATACGGATCTGATTGTGCTGGGTCCCCATTCCACAAGAGCTGAAGAAAAAAAAGTGGTCAGAGTGGTTGGAAAGATCGGGAGTACGGTAGAAGGCGTTATTATGCGCGAGAATTGTCCGGTAATGATTGTTAATCCATCAATCCCCAAAAAACCGCCGGAATTTAAAAGGATCCTGGTGGGTATCGACTTCTCAAGATCCTGCGAATGTTCGTTGTGTTTAGCAGTGGAATTTGCCAAAAAATACGGATCGAAACTTTTCCCGTTTCATATGATACCTGTCCCTCCCCTTCCCAAATACTCCAAGGCTGATTATTCGGCAGATATCGACTCGGCCAAGAAAAGGCTTAAAGAATTTTGCCGTGAGTTCCTCGAAGGAATCGATCATGAATTTACTGTTCGGGGAGGTGCCATGCCGCATCTTGAAATTTTAAAATGTGCTGATAAAAAAGACGCCGACCTGATCATGATGGGTTCCCATACCAAGGAAAAGAATGGAAAATGGTATGCCGGAAGCGTTGTGGAGCGCACCAGTTATCGATCCAACTGTCCGGTAGTCACCGTTACGGACCCTAAAGTTTTGTTGCCATGGGAGGATAGCTTAACGGCAAAAATTGAAGCTCAAAAGGGCAGAGACAGATCCATTCGGGTTTTTAGCAAAAAAGATGAAACCCGAATGGACTGAGTCCTCTGGCTCAAGTTCCGCGTAAATATTTAGGGGGGCAGTTGTTTTCCCGTAACGGTATTGGCGGAGTCGCTTCGTATTTTCAGCAAGTTAGCAGTGGGGGAGACCGCGGCTCCCGCATGCTTTTCGCGGGAGAACGCGGAGGGGGCAGGAATGCCACCACTGCTAACTTACTGAAAATACCAGTGACGGAGACACCGAAGTGAAGGGGAAATGACTGCCCCCTGAACACATACAGTTCCGCGTTCTTTTTAAAAGAATATTTTACTCGTTGTCGTACAGATTCGTCTCCAGCAGGGGAATGATGCGTTCAATATGGCTTTTGATAAGGTCAAATACCTGCTGGTATTTTTCATACGAACCGCCCATGGGATCTTGAATGGCACTTTTACGGGTGGCCTTGTCCGGCCAGGCTCCGAGGAGAAAGACTTTTTCTCGAAGCCAGGGAAAAAAGGTCTCCACGAATTTTTTGTGAACGGGTTCCATACAAAAAATAAGATCCGCCTTTTGCAACTCATCTCCCACCAGTGATCGCGCCTTGTGGGATGAAATGTCGAAGCCGTCTTTTTCACAGACTTTTTGGGCGTATTCGGTGGCCGGATAATCATTCAGCCCATGGATCCCCATGGATGAAACGCTTAGATCATGAAGGCCCATCTCTTTAAATTTATGCCGCATTAAACCTTCTGCCATGGGGCTTCGGCAGATGTTACCGGTACATACAAAAACAATGTGTAACATGGTTCCTCATTTATCTCACAATTCTCAATACATTGGTTTTTTGCAGCTTGTCCCATAATCTTTGCATGATGATTAATGAAGCATCATATTCATTGAGATGAGTATCCCCGGTTATCGAACGGCATGATTCCAGCAACGATTCACTTGTAAGCCATAAGCCGACTTCTTTTTGTATATCGTTTTCGAGCGAGTGATAAAGATCCGTCAAATTGTCTTTGGGGATATTTGCGATCATGGTTTTATCCCTCAGCGACAGTTTTGACAGAAGTTTGTCCACAGCCTCTTCAACGGTTTGGGGCAGAATTTCTTTTCCCATTTGAGCGCTCCGTTTGGGAGTAATGGAAAAAGACGCGGGGAAAGTGCCATCAATAAGGTCCAGATAAAAAACAGTTTCTAGAATATCGACCGTAGCATCATATATGGCCGGGTCTTTACTTGCTCTTGGGCCTCCAACATTCAAAACCTCGATATCATTTTCCGTAATCCATGATTTGATCTTTTCAGCGGCTTGAAAGGCGCCGATCTTTTCAAGATCGATGTGAAGCCAAGGCCGATGATGCAGAATGGCCATCTCGCGGGTATAATCTGATCCTCCGGTGAGCCTGCCATGCGATAAAATCAGCGTGCCGTCGGAATCAATGATGTTCTGTTCGGTCCGTTTGTTATAGTTAGTGGTTTCCATCTCTTGGAGTTTGTATTTATTATCCAAAACGCCGATTTCCGTTACCCGCCCCTTGGGAATCCAGCCGCCGTGTGGAACCCCAAGCTTAATGGCAACATCGAGGGCCGCCTGGTCCGCGCCTGTCTGACCACCTGAAATTATTTTCTTAAGCATTATTATATTCAATCCATGTCAATTCAATATTTATCGTCGTGTTAATTCCAAAACGCCTTTACAGGGGAAAAACGAACTTGTTACAACAGCGTCTCTTTGTTTTGGATTTCTAAGTCGCTGTCTTGAGCAGAAAGGCAAGTTACCTGAGCGTTCATGACGGCACCGGTTTCTATAACTAAATTTTTACAGACAATTTTACCCGTACATTTTCCGGTGGATAGTAAAATCAATTCCTTTGAGGCTCTGATTTCTCCTTCAAAAGTTCCGCCGATGGTCATGCTTGCAACTTTCGTATCTGCATAAACAGAGCCTTCTTCGGCAATGACGACATTTTCCCCGATAATTGTACCTTTCACGACCCCTTTAATGATAAGTCTTCCTCTGGTAGAAACCGTACCATCTATGGTTAATTCTTTGTCGATGATGGAAAAGTCCTTGGATATAATATTCACGATGCATCTCCGGTTATCATTTCAACGTAACGGCGTCACCTTTTTCAATGTTTAATTTGCGGGAGGCGTTACCGCAGTTCAGTGCAATTTCAAGGAATCCGAAACTCCCGATAACGGCAAGCGGATTCCCTGGCGGGGTATCCGTATAGCTATGGGACAAACGCTTAATTACAGTTTTACCTACTTTAATTTCAAGTTTTTTTTCAGAGAAGTTCTTCACAAATTTTTTAAGACAGTTAACATCAATATTGGAAATGCAATTCCCAAAGCGATCAATGGAAATAATTTTTCCTGCCAATTCGTCCTTATTTGAAAGATATGGTTTTGGAACGCTCAATCGAACAAGATCCTGTTGATCCAGGAGAGGGCCGAGTTTGGTTATATGGACCCCCTTGGTTATATGGGAGGCTACAGGTGCAAAAATATCCCGCCCATGAAAGGTCCGGCTTATGGGATTCAAAAAGTAACGGGTATTTTGAACGCGAACACTTGCATCAATTTCCCCTTCATCTATTAAAAGGGTTAAAACACCGTTATCCGGTGCGAGAAAAATATGGCCCGCCGATTTAATTGCAACAATCGCACGATTCCCGCCGACCCCCGGATCTACAACAATAACATGTACCGTGCCTTCCGGAAAATATATGTAGGAAGATTTTATGAGATAGGCAGCCTCGACCAGGTCCTGTGGATCGACATAATGACAGATATCAACGACCACGGCCGAAGGGTTAAAAGAAAGGATAACACCTTTCATGACACCGACATAGGCATCCTCGGTACCGAAATCCGTCAGGAGTGTAATAATCGACATAATATAGTTGTTATGGCTTCGTAAGCATTCATTTTGGATAGAATTTGGTTTTTGAAAATTGATGGTTTCGTAAAAAGTCGATATTGCTCGCTCCGTGACCATTTGGGGGCGTTTCTACCGGTGCCGCTAAATTTCAAAAACTCGGCGCAAGCGCCTCAAACAGTTTGAAATTTTTAACGCCTCACCGTTTGAAACGCTGATTCCACAAATGCTCAAATGTCGCTCACAATAGACTTTTTACGAGTTTGTCAAAATTGAGCGCTTCAGATACAATTATATTTTTACGAAACCAACCATCATTGAAACATTCTTTTCTGGTAGCTAAATCCAAAATGCTTGTACGTCGCTTCGGAAGCCTTTCTCCCGGAAGATGTTCTTGTGACAAGCCCGATTTTCAAAAGATACGGTTCAATAACAT
>JAWOIY010000097.1:0-56479 GCA_046484425.1 Desulfobacterales bacterium
GTAATGGATAATTTGAACACTCACGCGCCAGGCTCTTTGTATGAAACATTTCCTCCGGATCAGGCGAAGGCGTTATGGGACAGGTTTGAGTTCGTATACACACCCAAACACGGGAGTTGGCTGAATATGGCCGAGATAGAGTTGAATGTGCTCATTAGCCAGTGCTTGAATCGGCGAATTGATGACATTGAAGTTGTCAGAAAAGAGTCGTCAGCCTGGCAAGAACACAGAAACAACAAGGGTGCCAAAGTGAATTGGCAGTTCACAACAAACGATGCACGGATAAAATTGAGCAGACTTTATCCGACACTTTACGATTGACATGACACTAGATGGTGGATGGCTTAAAGAGAAAGAGTCATTTTTGAAATTCCTTGAAAGAATATCTTGCTAACGATTTCTTTCGTAAAAGATTGAACACGTTTTGAATATAGAAAAAGAGGAAGGATATATGGAATATACTTTTCTTGTAAACACTTATGACACAGAAAGGCTTAAAATTCTTGGTGTTTGGAGCATGTTTATGGATGATGACCTTTTCATCCGTCCACATCCGTTGGATTCAAAAGATCGGAATCCCCTGGAACACATGATCCATCAGTGTATGAGTGAAGACAAATGGTTCTGCAATATGTTTGATATTGATGTTGATGCACCACCCTTGCCCGATAAGGAAACGCGTCTTGAATTTATTAAACGATATGCCAAAGATTCAGAAAAACGACTGGCAATGCTAAAAGAAAAGGATACAACCTGGTGGGAGAAGGAGGTTTCTTTTTTTGAGACGAAACGAACGAGGGCTTGGGTTATGGTGAGAAGGATAGCCCACACGGCACATCATCGAGGAGAGCAAACGGTTTTATTAAGATTGCTGGGGAGAGAAGTTCATAGTATTTATGGCCCATCTGCATTTACCGGTGGTTTACCTCAAAATAATGCATTAACTATATACCCATATCCAGACATACGGTCACTTATTGAAGGCGAAACAAAAGGCGGCTTAAAATCAGATTTACCTGGTCCTGGCAATAAACCTTGTACAGAACGACCTGATCGATAGGTAGCCAACCAATTTTTAATAATGGCAAATCCATTTCAGAGGTTTTGGCCTTTTCGTTTTTAAGGGAACTCCGGGACATCCCTATTATAAGGGGTTACAGCAATGTTGCATCTGATATATTTGCCATTCACAGAAGATCGTCAACAAAGGGGGTCGGACCAAGCTAAATGCAAACCAGTCGAGGGATTGCAGTAAAAACAGGGCTGTATTTTGGCCTTAGAACGATGTTTTCGGGGCTGAAAAAGGGCTCTTAAGCAATCAGGGAATCGGGATGCTGATGTAGAAAGTTCCCGATGAGTAGAACCGATAGGATGCAGTGGCGAACTTTATCATATGACAAATCAAGGGGGGCTGCATGGAGTTTCAACGATGAAACTCTGTGAAACGGTTCCGAGGTCGGACCGAGATAATGGCGACCCCAAAGAGAGAGAGGCGGAACATCTTCGGTGCCAACTGTAAGCAGAAGCCATCTTTTCGGAGGAATGACACATGGACACTATGGAAGCCATTTTAACTCGAAGGAGCATTCGAAAGTTCACGGACTGGCAAGTATCCCGGGACCTTATTAGAGAGGTACTCGAGGCTGCCATGAGCGCCCCATCGGCAGGAAATGAACAGCCTTGGCATTTCGTCGTTATCGATGATAGACCCATCCTCGATGAGATTCCCAAGATCCACCCGCATACGGAAATGGTGAATGAAGCGCCTGTCGCTATTCTGGTTTGCGGAGATCTGAATCTGGAAAAATACAAGGGGTTCTGGGTTCAAGACTGTTCGGCCGCGACTCAAAATCTTCTGTTAGCCGCCCATGCCAAAGGGCTGGGTGCAGTGTGGACCGGCTTTTATCCTGTGGAGGATCGCGTTCTGGGTATGCAGAGACTCCTGGGGCTCCCGGAACATGTCATTCCCCTCGCCCTGGTTCCCATAGGTTATCCCGCTCAAAAAGCCGGCCGTCAAGATCGCTACAGGGAAGAGCGGGTCCATTACAACAACTGGACGGGCCCCGGGACGCCGCTGAGGACTTGAGGCTTCTTATGCGCAGTCTGTTGGGGCAGCCTGCTGTCCCTTTTACACTTTCGGACTCCGAGGGAAAGACTCACCGCCTCGATGATTATCGGGGCTCGTGGCTTTTGATTGTCTTTCACAGGCACCTGGGGTGACTGCCCTGCCGAGGCCATCTGCTGCAGTTGCAGCAGTATGAATCCGCGCTAGAAAGCCTGGATGTGAAGGTTGTGGTCGTGACCTTCGAAGCCGGGTTTCTCGCTAAGAGTTATGCCGAGGACACAAGCCTTCGCTGGCCACTCCTGATCGATTCCACTCGTGAACTGTACAAGGAGTATGACATGCTCGAAGCTTCCTTTTGGGACACCTGGGGACCGCGTACATGTTGGGCTTACCTTAAGCAGCTTAGCCTTGGTCGTTTCCCCAGGAAGTCGGAAGGAGACATCAGCCAAAGAGGGGGCGACGTTCTCATCGACCCGGGAGGGGTCGTACGGTTCCATCATGTTGGGCAAGGTCCCGGAGATCGCCCTTCTCCGAGATCCATTCTCCTGGCTTTGGACCGAGAGCGACAGAGTAGAGACTAAGAGACCAGCCCGCGTCCTCTGAACAAGCTGCAACCCACAGGATGAAAAATGCACTGGACGAGATCGATGCCATCAATGCCGGACTACATATAGGATATGACTCTCATGAAAAAAGAATTCGGATCAAATTACGCGTCGGTTACTGATGTTAATTTTACAGCCAAATACCGTGCAAGTTGCTACTGCGGTG
The DNA here is from genome assembly GCA_046484425.1 of Desulfobacterales bacterium. Taxonomy (GTDB): domain Bacteria; phylum Desulfobacterota; class Desulfobacteria; order Desulfobacterales; family UBA11574; genus UBA11574. Next base: position 2,837 of record JAWOIY010000097.1, read on the forward strand.
CGGTGCAGTATGAAGTGTGCTCGGATCCTGTAGATGCAAAAATATGTCATTGTCTGGCATGTCAAAAACTGCATGGAGCCCCTATGCAATGGGCGGCTATATTTCACAAACATGATGTCAGAATTACGAAAGGCATCGATCACTTAAACTTTTACAACAGTGAACTCAATAAACATGAGAGAATTCTTCCTTGCAAGGTCAGTTGTGCCTTGTGCGGCACCCTCATTGCCGATGAAGGACGCAATATGTGGCTTGCGTTTCCGGCACTTTTTAATTTTGGAGGCGTATCAAAAATTCCAACGAAATTCAAACCGACTTGCCATATCTTTTATGGTATGAGGGTTATCGATATAAACGATAATCTGCCAAAGTGGTCCGGGCACAAAAATCAAAGTCCAAGACTTGATTGATTGGGTTTCTTATCGGCTATTGACTGGATGTCTATGAGGGTCTGGGGTCAAGCCCTGACTAGGATATTAATTTGACATTTAAGGCATTAAATATTACCTGAACAGACATGGCCAGACCATGGCGAATTGAATTTGAAGGTGCTTTGTATCATATCCTTTCACGAGGGAATCAAAGACAGGATATTTTTTTAGATGATGCTTTATCTTTTGTGGAATTCCGGGATATTTACAAACCGGCAAATCGGCGGGTCATTAGGGCTGTCTTATTCATCCGTGAGCAGACGCGCAGCCATGGCAAGAAAAAGCATCCAAAAGGATAAAATTTCGCTCAATAAAGTCCGGCATCTAAATACTTTAATCAAGCTCTGATCCCATTTCTCATTGAAAAGATCCAAAGCAGCTAAGATGTTGCGGGGAGATTCATTTTTCGGATTCTTCGCGTTCATCTTTTCGGGTGACTTCCGGGACGCCCTTTAAATCATATGTTTCCATAAAACGTTAAGTATTTGGATATCGGATTGTAAAGTTTCGAACGGATCCAAAAAATCACTGAAGAAAACGGTATAGGAAGGCAGGGCAGCGTCGAGCAAAATATACATCCCATCCAAAAAACAGTGAGACTGCAAGGGTTTCCAGGCGTTCATAAAAAGGCCAAAGACGATCTATGTGATATTTTGAGAAGATGTTGAAAAACTGATATCTTAGGAAGTTTGAAAAATGGCGATAAAAACATGGCAAAGCGATGCGGTCACAATTGAAGTGGATTACGACAAATGCAAAGGGCATGGCAACTGTGCAGACCAATGTCCGGCGGACGTCTACATAATTGAAAATGGCAAGGCCGTACCGATTAACATCGACGATTGTATCGAATGTTGTACTTGTGTCGAGGTTTGTCCGGAAGAAGCTATAGAACACAGCTCTTGTTCATAAAGAGGATTTGTTGAAAAGCTGAAACCTTCGGAGAAATTTCATGGCAATTGAAGGAAAAGATTATGACGATCTTAAGCAAGCAGTGGTTCGTCTCGAATTTCCCAGCTTCATTTCAAAAATTACCAGCCATATAGAAAAACCTGTGGGGAAAATAATCGATAGTCTGCCTGTCAAGACCTCTCGAAACATACAGGACGTGGTAAAGTTTACCTTACGAAATCTGTTGCCCCTTACCGTAAAAACAATGGACAAAGAGTTAAAACACGGGGCATCAACAACCGGGCATAAAATTGCAAGCGGTATAAGCGGTGCTTTAGGTGGCACCTTTGGATTGCCTGCCCTCGCGGTGGAACTCCCGATATCGACATCGATAATTTTACGTTCGATTGCCGATATCGCGCGGAGCGAGGGAGAGGATATTTCAACACTTCAATCAAGGTTGGCCTGCCTCGAAGTTTTTGCCTTTGGCGGCAAATCCGATACAGACGACGGAGCTGAAACAGGGTATTTCACTGTCCGCGCTGCTCTGGCAAAAGCCGTAAGCGATGCTGCCAAACATATTGCCTCGAGAGGTCTGACGGAGAGTGGCGCTCCACCAATTGCAAGATTAATCTCCCGGCTTGCGTCCCGCTTTGGGACAGTTGTTTCCGAAAAAGTATTTGCCCAGAGTGTACCGGTCATTGGCGCCCTTGGAGGCGCGACGATCAATCTTTTGTTTGTTGACCATTTCCAGGAAGTTGCGCGCGGGCATTTTACTGTCCGACGGTTGGAAAGAAAATATGGAAAAGAAAAAGTAAAAAATGAATACATAAAAATCTTGTCGGATTATATGAAAAACTCCCGGAGATCTCAAAAAAAACATAAAAAAGTCAACGGTTAAGGTGTTCATGGAAACCAAAGCAATAATCGATGCAGTCCTAAATTTCGATCAGGAAAAGACCGCCCGATTGGTACGAGTCCGGCTGGATCAGGGCGCGAATGCATTGACGATACTCGATCAGACGCTGATTGCCGCTATGGATGAGGTCGGAAGGCGATTTAGTACGGGTATTTTTTTTGTGCCTGAAATGCTTATGGCAGCGGAGGCCATGCAAGCCGGCCTTGAAGTTCTCAGACCCCATCTGGCAAAATCCGACATCAAGGCTAAAGGCACCGTCATCATTGGCACTGTCAGGGGCGACATTCACGACATCGGCAAGAACCTGGTATCCATGATGTTGGAGTGCGCCGGGTTTAACATCATAGATTTGGGTGTGGACGTCAGTCAAGGCAAGTTCCTGGCTGCTGCTGAGAAATATCAGGTGCAAATCGTTGCTCTCTCCGCTCTGCTGAGCACGACCCTGGCGGAAATGGAAGCGGTTGTTGCCGAGGTCGGGAAAAGAGGCGGCAGCTTGAAGACTCTTGTCGGCGGAGCGCCGGTGACTGCGTCTTTTGCCGCTGAAATCGGAGCTGATGGATACAGCCCGGATGCTGCCGGTGCGGTTTCTGTAGCCCGCAGTTTGATATATGCATAGAAGTGGTTTCAAAGGCACGGGATGAGTAAACACATGACAAGCCGAGAGCGTTTTTTAAAAACCATGCGAAATGAAAAACCCGACCGCGTTCCCTACTTTGAAGAAGGTATTCGAAATGATGTGATCAAAGCATGGCGTAAACAGGGGCTGCCAAAAAATACGAAACTCTCCGAGATGTTCGTTACCGATCAGCGCGAAGAAATAGAAGTGGACCTGGAACCTCGTCACGAGCCGAGGAAATGGCCCGCCTTCCGGAATGAACTGAATGTGTTGAAGAAAAGTTTAGATCCGGATGATTTCCGCCGGTTGCCTGGGAAATGGTCACAGCGGGTCCGCACCTGGCAATCCCGCGACCACGTGCTCATGTTGCGGGTTCACCGCGGCTTTTTCTTGTCAATGGGGGTGCACGGCTGGGAGCGGTTTTCCAAAGTGATTCGCCTCCTCATTCAAGATCCGAAATTCGTGCACGAAGCTCTGGCTGTTCAGGGGGAGTTTTCAGCCCGAATGGCAGAAAGGGTTCTTTCCGAAGTCGAAGTCGATGCTGTTGTCTTCTCCGAGCCCATCGGCGGAAACGATCGCCCGCTGCTGTCGCCGCAGATGTATGAGGAGTTCGTCTTGACAAGCTATCAACCCGTTCTTGATGCGGTGAAGCGGCATGGCGTCGAAACCATTGTACTGCGAACATTTGCCAATGCCCGGATACTGATCCCCAGCATTCTCAAATGGGGCTTTAATTGTCTTTGGGCTTGCGAGGTCAACGTCGATGCCATGGACTATCGCGATCTGCGCCGCGAGTTCGGTACTGAGTTGCGCCTGATCGGAGGCATTGATCTTGACGCATTAAGGGGTGGCAGAGAGGCGATCCGCCGTGAAGTCGAGGAGAAAGTACCGCCCTTGCTGGCCGGTGGCGGTTATATCCCCCTGGCGGATGGGCGCGTGAGAGCGGATGTCCCCTTTGAAAACTATATCTATTATCGACAACTGCTTGAGAAAGTGACGCGAACTCAGGCGTATAATGTGTTCCCGGGAATTTCCGGGACGCCCCTTAAATTATAGGAATTTCCGGGACGCCCCTTAAATTTACCAAAGGGGGTCGGGCCAAGCTAAATGCAAACCAGTCAAGGGATTGCAGTAAAAACAGGGCTGTTTTTTGGCCTTAAAACGATGTTTTCGGGGCTGAAAAAGGGCTCTTAAGAAATCAGTAAATCGGGATGCTGATGCAGAAAGTTCCCGATGAGTGGAACCGATGGGATGCGGTGTCGAATCTTTAATATTTCAAAATCGGGAGTCGATGTATCGAGGTTCAACGATTGGATTCTGAATATGCACCCGCAACAGGATCATTGCAAAGCCTGTACGCAACTTGCACCAAAATCCATTTGATGAAAGGAAACGAAATAAGCTGGCACTTTACCGGGAGTACCTCCGTGAGTGGCTTCCGGTGTTTATCAATAGCATAAGACTGATACCACGCTCTTTCAGCAAAGCCAAATAGACGCCTCCGCTAAAGATAAATATTGTGCGTGAAGGACAGAGAAATATGAAAAAAAAGGAAGTTATTGAACTTATTGCCAACGGCGAGAACTCAAGCGTTGAATTCAAACGCGACGATATCCGGCCTGAGCAGCTTGCCAAAGAAGCTCCGGATATGCCGGCATCTGAATCCCAATGGATTGATCGCTTGAGCGGACTGGGATTTATGACCAACGACGCGTTAGGCAACACCGTCTGTTCATTGGCTGGGATGGTTTTGTTCGGCATACATTGATGCCCCTAAAAACCAAAAATTGCCCCTAAAAAGCACACCTGATGTCCCTAAAAATGTCCCTAAAAACCCGTTTCAGATGCAATTGCTGTCCCTGATAAAATCCGACACTACCATCACCTACGATGAACTGGCGCGAGCTACTGGAAGAGACCGGAAAACGGTACAGCGACATTTAACCGTTCTTAAGCAGGGCAAGTTTCTTCGGCGTGTAGGATCTCCAAAGGGGGGACATTGGGAAATATTATAGCCAATTGCAAAGTGTATAAAAGCAATATGTCAACGGGGTCAAGCTTTACAAAGGGGGTCGGACCAAGCTAAATGCAAACCAGTCAAGGGATTGCAGTAAAAACAGGGCTGCCAAAGGGGGTCGGGCCAAGCTAAATGCAAACCAGTCAAGGGATTGCAGTAAAAACAGGGCTGTTTTTTGGCCTTAAAACGATGTTTTCGGGGCTGAAAAAGGGCTCTTAAGAAATCAGGGAATCAAGGTTCTTTCCAAATAAGCAATCGGGATGCTGGTACAGAAAATTCGTGGGGATTAGCGGAATGCCCATTAAATTATAAGATTCTATCAGTTTTAAGATAATTTTATCAATGAGGGGCCTCTCGGGAGTCGGAAATTTGCCGGACTACATATAGGATATGACTCTCATGAAAAAAGAATTTGGATCGAATTACGCGTCGATCACTGATGTTAATTTTACAGCCAAATACCGTGCAAGTTGCCACTGCGGTGCGGTACAGTACGAAGTGTGCTCGGATCCTGTAGATGCAAAAATATGTCATTAAAAATAAAAGTCCAAAACTTTAATGATCGGGTTTTCATTCGTCTGTTAATTTGATGTATATGGGTTCGGTTATGCGTTTCGTTGTTCATGAACATCACGCTCGGCAATTACACTACGATTTTCGGCTGGAGATAGGTGACGTTCTAAAGTCATGGGCCATACCCAAAGGTCCGTCTTTGAACCCGGCCGATAAGAGACTCGCGGTCATGGTGGATGATCATCTGATGGAATACCTTGATTTTGAAGGAATCATTCCGGAAGGTCACTACGGTTCCGGTTCGGTTGTGATCTGGGATTCAGGCACATACGATCTACTTGAGGGAGATGATCCCAGGCAAGCTCTTGAAGGCGGCAAAATAGTTGAAGACGAAAGCTAAAATCATTGAAATTGATAATGTCGGTCAGATTTTGTTTGAGCGCAGTAACCGGGCAAGACATATCAGAATTTCTGTAAAACCCTTTGAAGGGGTGCGAGTTGCCGTTCCTTATGGAATATCATTTGATAAGGCCAGGCAGTTTGCAAAATCCAAGAAGAACTGGATAAAAAAACATCTGGATAAAATGAAACAGGTGAAAAAGGAACATGATGCACTTTCAAACAATTTACCTGAAATCAACAGGATCGAAGCCGGAAAAAAACTTGTTAACCGGCTCAATGAATTATCAGAGCAACACGGTTTTCGCTATAACAAGGTATCCGTGAGAAACCAAAAGACCAGATGGGGGAGTTGTTCTTCCAAAAACAATATAAACCTAAACATAAAACTGGACAGGTTGCCGGATAATATGATTGATTATGTTCTATTACACGAACTCGTTCATACCCGGATAAAAAATCACAGTAATGCGTTTTGGGCAGAATTAGATAAGTTTGTGGGAAATGCCATAGAGATGAGTAAGAAAATGAAGGAATATGGAGTGTTTTTGATGTGACTCAATCATGTTGGATTTAGCGTCAAATCAGTGTTCAAACATGAACCGTATGAAGAGTGAAAAAACCGAAATATACATTCTCTGCCCGAAGAAAGGAAATCCACGTAAACACATTGATGTGTGTCGGCAGTGCCGTTATCTGAAAAAATGCAAGGCGTATCAGGGATATCTTCAACCTGAGCTGCCGTTTATATTTAGATCCGAGGACATTAAAATGCAAGAATTGCAGTACCGTTAGGCTTAGGAGTTCAAATAAGTTGCGGTGAATGCGATATTTATGGAATCGGTTTTCGTCTATAATTAACCTTTAATAGAAAGTAACATATAAAAAATGTTGGAACCACACGAAGGTACTCTCCAGCTTAAACACAAATTTCAAAAAGCATATGACTGGCTTGAGGAACGGGGGCCGACAGGTCTTAAAACCAAAAGCGGAACCGATTTTGTTGCTCAAGCTGAAATTACTCAGAAAGGGCCTCACACCGGTCAAAAAGTAATACGGTTCATTCAGGATAGAAAAGAGTATGCGCGGGCATATGACTGTTGCTGGGGCCATTACTATAATTGCAATAGAACCCGTATGGGAATGTATTGCGCCGCTCTTGATGGTGCTGTCAAGTGATCTCAAATTATTATTTGGCATTCTAATCAAAGGCTGAACTGATGATGAACAAATAGGAATTAAAATACATGAAAGATTTTCTTATTCAAATTGTAAAAGCATTGGTCGACAACCCTGAACAGGTACAGGTTAATGAGATTGTGAGTACCCAGACAGTTGTGCTGGAATTAAGAGTGGCCAAGAGTGATATGGGTAAAGTCATCGGTAAACAGGGCAAAACAGCCCATGCCATCAGGACTTTATTAAATGCAACTTCTGGGAAGATTCGGAAAAGGTACGTACTTGAGATTGTTGAGTGATGTATTTTTAAAAAGATTTGCGACATTTAAAAAGATTTGCAATTTTGACCTTATCTGACAAAGCCCCATGATATAATCAAACCCAGATGGCCACAAAAAAACGTCATTGAGATTAAACAAGAATCGATTCCTCAGTGTAACGCACTATCTCTGAAAAGTATCGTTTTGATCCGGATCGAACAATAGAAATGCTATCGCACGCCCACTGTAATTTGGTATTGAGTGTAAAAAAAGGAGGCATTTAAAATGGATAACCAGGAAGGTGATTTTTATCAAATCGACAATAAGAACGTTGAAAATATGTGATTTCGACCAAAGTGACGCCAGGTGAACTTTTTGACATATTGGATTTAAACAAAAATGGAGTGCTTTTCAAACCAGAGCTTCATAAATCAGCACGGCGTATGAGATGGCACTGGATGGAGGCTTCTTCTAAAATACCCCCTCTAATCGAATCCCATTTCTTGCTTATTTCTACCAAGGAAGGTTATTCCATTGAGTTGTTTTTTCATAGCACTGAATCTCTTTTGAAACACTTGTCTGCCAAAGGGATAGATGCCCTTAAGATCATTGGTATTTATAAATATTTCATAGAAACCTTTGCCATAGTCTGCTAACATATTGATGAGCTCATAGGCAGAACTCCCGTCAAAATCACCGGTTAATTTCAGGTGGAGACTGTCACTGGTTTTAAAAGAATAAATTTTGAAATTTGATGCCATGAATTGCCTCCATATTCGTTCGCTTGATACCCCACTGTTTGCGGCGGGGTAGTTCATTTATCATTTTTTCTTATAGATCCTTAAATATATCAGAGGTCGGGGTGTTATTTATTTTTCAAATTGCACCATGGCTAATGCTTTTTTCAAACCGTTTCTAAGCTGAAGCTTTTTCACGCTGTCCGATAAGAAAGTTTTTGTCGGGCGATGTTTTTTTAAAAATATCCGTGCGAACCGTGCAAGACTCAATAGACTCACACCCAACAAAAACATGCCGGCAGGTTCTGGAATTAAGAGGATGTACATAGTTCGTTTTCCTTTTGAATAAGGCATTAGTGCAACCAATCGAAAACGCTCAACTTAGATCAAATCACAATCAGGGCCGACTTGCATAGAGAGATGACGGATCGAATTTACCAGATTTTTAAGGGGGAATGGTTTTTCGAAAAAAGCATCAAACCGAATGTTCTCGAAGAGCCAGGGTGTTCCGGACATGCCTATGATCGGAGTACATGGTCTATCGGAATTACGGATGTGCTCAACAACTTCCCGACCGTCTATCACCGGCATTAGGATGTCTGTGAGGACCAGGTCAAATCGACCGGTATCAAATTTTTGGATACCCTCTCGGCCGTCCAAGGCAATTTCAACCTTAAAGCCGGCTCTTGATAATACGGTATGAATAACATCTAATATCATTTTTTCATCATCGATGACTAAAATATGATACATGGCATCACGAATTCCTTGCCTTCTAAAACAACCCATCGTTCTTGTCCTCAAATGAAATGGTTTTTAGATTCAAATTCAACAATACCCAATTTTATGGTGACGGCCACCCCATGATCGGCACCGTGCTGATGCTATATAACCTAAAAAAAATCATATGTTCATTGGTTATATAATCAAGTTTCGTGCCATATGGAGCGAGCTTGAATATTTATAATTTATCCTATTGATTTGTAATCAAATAATAACTACTATGAGATCGCTGACGGGAAATGAATCGGCGATAAAAAAAGGCCATATATGACACATTTTCATATATGACACATTTTGAGTCTCTATGTTCCAGGGTATGTGGTGCGGTTATATTTGCTGGAATAGGAATTTTCAAAGCTAGGTTTTCGAATTCCGAATTTTCGCATGCGTGCGCGCAAAGTGCTGGAGTTGAGTCCAAGGATTTCAGCCGCACTGCTCTTTCCGCTGACTTTCCACTGGGTCTGCTCAAGCACCCGAACAATGTGGTCACGTTCAACCGTTTCCAGTTTTTTAGGGGGCGTCGTTAGATACTTTTGAGGGTTATCCAGGTTATCCATCAGGCGCAGCTTGTTTTCCGAAGTGTTGATCACCGCCCGTACGATAACATTTTCAAGTTCTCTGACATTGCCGGGCCACGGGTAATCCTGCAGCGCTTTCATCGTCTCCTTGGGAATGGACGTGATCTGTTTTCCAAATTTTCTGGCGTATCGCTCTACGAAGGCCTGGACCATCGGCTGGATGTCAACTTTCCGCTGCCGCAGCGGGGGGACAGTGATGGGAAAGACGTTAAGCCGAAAGTAAAGGTCCTGCCGAAACCGGCCCTTGCGGATCTCAGCCTCGAGGTCTCGATTGGTCGCGGCGATAATTCGAACATCGACCTTGATGGTTCGGGAACTGCCCAACCGTTCGAACTCACCATCCTGAACCACCCTTAACAGCTTGGCCTGAAGTTCAAGCGGCAGTTCTCCAATCTCATCTAAAAAAAGGGTCGCGCCGTCTGCCACCTCAAAACGACCCAACCGCCTGGCAAATGCACCGCTGAAAGCGCCCTTTTCATAACCGAACAGTTCGCTTTCCATGAGGTTTAAAGGCAGTGTGGCGCAATTTACTTTCACTAAAGCCCGATTTTTGCGAGGGCCGGAAGAATGGATGGCTCTGGCGATCAGCTCTTTTCCGGTTCCGGTCTCGCCGAGGTTGAGGACCGTTGTGTTCATAGGAGCGACCTGCTCCACTCGATAGAGAACATACTTGAGGCTGTCACTTTGCCCGATAATATGCTCGAATCGATGTCTCATTTTGATCTCGTCACGGAAGTAAATATTCTCGGCCTCGAGCTGATCTTTCTTTGTTTTGACTTCTGAAAGCGCCTTGCGAAGCTCGCTCGTCCGCTCCTCCACCTGCTGTTCGATATGCATACCAGGACCTTAGATCAAAATTATAATTAAACGATATTTGTTCTCGTTCCTCGGCAGTTTTCGCATCGCTCATTTTGGCGCGATATTCGGTGTGTCCACTATTTTGGGGTAGACCCAGTTTCTACAATGATAATTTTTTAAACAATTTAGGAGGGTTTGTCTATGGGGTAGAAATCTTATTTGTATTGGTGGATAAACCCATACATAGGGAATTATCCTATCTTTAATCTAAACGCTGTCAATCGGAAAATCAAATATTGCGTTAACTTGGAGTAATCCAAAGAATTGAAACGGGTCCAATTCGTTCGATCTCCATTACTGATCTGAATTTTGTTCTTTTTTCAGTACCCACAATAAAGGGCAAGAAAGATAATCCATAAATCACGCTTTTTCACCCTTAGGCACCTCATGAAAAAGCTATGCGTTTTCTGAGAGAATGTTAATAGAAGTAGCCCTACTCGGATTTTATACCCCGTCTACGTCAAACTCCACGAGCTCACCCGTGACTGTGAAGATCACTCGCTCGCAAATATTCACTACGCGGTCAGCGGCTCGTTCCAGGTTATGGGCCACCCAGATCAGGTAGCTGACTCGATCAATCAGCTTCGGGTCGTCGATAATATGGGCGGTCAGATCACGGTAGATCTGGCCATAAAGGGCATCGACCTCATCATCTTCCGCAGGAATGGCTCGGGCCAGTTCTACATTCCGCTCAAAAAAGGCCTGCAGTGCCCTATGCAGCATGTTGCGTGCTTTTTCTGCCATACGCGGAATATCTATCAGGGGTTTGACAAAGGGTTCTATCCCCATCTTGATGGTGATTACGGAAATACCCTTGGCATAATCCCCAATCCGTTCCAGTTCGGTGGCGATCTCCAGGATAGCGGCCAGAGTCCTCAGATCCACCGCCATAGGTTGCTGCCTGGCGATCACTACAAGCGTTTCGTGTTCAATGGCAAAACGCCTATCATTCACTGTATGATCGGCTTCGATGATTTGCCGAGCCGTTTCCAGGTCACGGTGTTTCAGAGCATCCACTGACGTCACCAGTGCTTCTTCCACCATCCGGCCAAGCTTCCGGAGTCTTTCTTCCAGGGCATGCAATTCCTGGTCAAATTCTTTTCGTGGCATAGCCTGATTTGTACCTCCATTTAAAAATAAAATGTTCTGTTCGGTATAGGTCTCTTCCAGACCGTTGCGCTCTTAGCCCGCCCGCCCGGTGATATAGTCTTCCGTCAGTTTATGGCTGGGCTGAGTGAAGATCGACTTGGTTACGTCAAATTCCACCAGCTCACCTATCCAGAAAAAACCGGTAAAATTCGACACTCGAGCAGCCTGTTGCATGTTGTGAGTGACGATAACGATGGTGTAGTTGGCTTTAAGTGATTGCATCAATCCTTCGATCTGCATTGTGTCAATGGGGTCAAGAGCCGAACAGGGCTCGTCCATTAGGATGACTTCGGGCTTGACCGCAATAGTTCGGGCAATACATAGCCTCTGCTGTTGTCCCAAGGAGAGACTGAACGCATCCTGATTGAGTTTGTCCTTTACTTCATCCCAGAGGACTGCACCGCGAAGGCTTTCTTCCACAATGAGGGCCAATCCTTTTTTGTTCCCCAGTCCCAGTACCCGCGGGCCGAAAGCCACATTGTTGAAGATCGATTGAGGAAAAGGATTGGGACGCTGAAAAACCATTCCCACTCGCTTGCGCAACTCGACCACGTCAGTGTCTCGATCATAAATGTCTTGGCCGTCCAGGAGCACCTTCCCGGATACTCGTGTTCCTCGGATCGTATCGTTCATACGGTTTAGACACCGCAGGAAGGTGGATTTGCCACATCCCGACGGGCCGATGAGCGCAGTAATCTGGTGTTCCTGGATAGAAATGGAAATATCGGACAGCGCCAAGTGACTGCCATAGTAGAAGTCGAGATTCTCCACCTGGATCTTTTTCATCCCTGATTCTTATCCCGAACGCCCGGTGACATAGTCTTCCGTTCTCTTGTCACCAGGCTGTGTGAAAATTTCTTTGCCAGGGGCATATTCAACGAGATCGCCCATGAGAAAAAAGGCGGCCTGGTCGGCTACGCGAGCGGCCTGCTGGATACTATGCGGCACAATGATGATGGTGTATTGCTGTTTCAATTCGAACAGGGAGTCTTCTACTTTTAGCGTCGAAATAGGATCCAAACCCGAGGTGGGTTCATCCAGGAGCAATACATCGGGTTCCAGGGCCAAACTGCGGGCAATGCAAAGACGCTGCTGCTGCCCGCCTGAAAGTGAAATGGCCGGATGGTCAATCCGGTCCTTGACCTCCTCCCAGAGCGCCGCTTGAGTGAGGCTCCGTTCCAGAATCTCGTCCAGTCGTGACTGGTTCCTGATGCCCGCCAGTTTGGGACCATAGAGAACATTCTCTCGAATCGTTCCGGGCAGCGGAAGCGGTAGGGCAAACACCATGCCTACCCGCCGCCGCAAGTTAGGAATATAGGTGTCGGAACCGTATACGTCTTGTCCATCCAGAAGGATCTGGCCCGTCATTTGTGTGCCTTCCACCATATCGTTGAGACGATTGATCAGGCGAAGCAGGCTGGTCTTGCCGCCACCAGCCGGACCAAAAAACACCGTGACACTTTTAGGGACAATGTCCAACGTCACGTTACGTAATACCCAGTTATCGCCATAGGCGTAGCTCACCTTGTCGATCTGAATCTTCGGGTCTACCATTGTCTTTTCCTACGGAAGTAGCTGCGAATGATGGTCGCCACAAGGTTCATAGACAGCACCAGTGCGAGCAGCACCAGCGCCGTGCCGTGCTGGATACGGAGGGGCATACCCGGCACTTGAGTGCTGATGACATAGAGATGGTAAGGGAGGGCCATGGTCTGATCAAATGGGGATTGCGGCAATCGCGGCAGGAAAAAAGCGGCTACAGTAAAGAGAATGGGCGCCGTCTCCCCGGCAGCCCGAAGCAAACCCAGGATAACGCCGGTAATGATGCCCGGCAAAGCCTGCGGCAGGATGATGTAGCGGATCCCCTGCCAGCGCGACCCTCCAAGACTGGCGCTCACGGTCCGAAACTCAGTGGGCACGGCACGCAACGCTTCTTCCGCCGTGATCATGATTACCGGCAGGGTCATGATAGCCAGGGTCAAAGCCCCGGCCAAAATTGATGTACCTATCTTGAGAAACAGAACGAACATCCCCAGCCCGAAGAGCCCGTACACAATGGATGGAATCCCTGCCAGATTAATGATGGCCAGCCGAATGCTGCGGGTCACCCAGGTATCACGCGCGTATTCGGCCAGGTAAATGGTTCCTCCGACTCCAATGGGAATGGCGACCAAGGCGGTTCCCAGCGTGAGCAGGAGGGTACCGACAAGCGCCGGAAAAATGCCACCCTGTTTCATTCCATCGAAGGGCATTGCCGTGATGAATTCCCAGGATATAGCACCCATACCCTCGAACACAATAATCCCGATTACAACCAAGATAGGAACCACTACCGCCAAGGCAGTAAGTCCCAACAGAGCAAAACCAAGCCGCTGCACCCAGTATCGACTCATCAGCGCAATCCTCCGCGACGCTGTTTCTTGAAGATGGTTGACGCGGCCAGCAGGTTGATTAGGAACGTGAGCAGAAAGAGGATGATGGCAATACCGAACAGGGCATGATAATGGGTGCCCCCCTGTGCTACCTCGCCCATTTCCGCAGCGATGGTGGCGGTCATGGTGCGAGCGGGCTTAAACAGAGAATCCAGGCTGAGCGGTATGCGAGCCGCATTGCCCGTCACCATCATTACCGCCATGGTCTCACCAATGGCACGCCCCATACCCAGCATCACCGCTGTCGTGATTCCGGAACGGGCTGCCGGCACTGTCACCCGCCAGATCGTCTGCCATTGCGTCGCCCCCATGGCCAGACCAGCATCACGGAAGCTTTTCGGGACAGCATCCAAGGCGTCTTCGGCCACACTAATGATGGTGGGAAGCGCCATATAGGCCAGGATCAGGGCGCCAGTGAACACCGTAAGGCCCGTGGGGACCCCAAAAGTCTCACGGATGAGTGGCGCAACCACATGCATGCCAAAAAAACCTAAGACCACGGAGGGGATACCTGCCAGTACTTCGATCATCGGTTTTAGAAGTTCTCGCGCCCAGTCCGGTGCCACTTCGCGCACAAAGACTGCGGTGGCTACCCCCAGGGGCAATGCAATGAGGATCGCGGTCACTGTAATCAAGGCTGAACCCAAAAGGAGCGGCAGGGTCCCGAAGAGATCAAAAGTCGGGTACCACTGCATCCCAAAGAGGTTGGAAAGTGGCACCTTGTAGAAGATCGGCAGGCCTTCTCGAAGCAGGAAGAGGAAGATGAGAAGGACAAAGCCAATGGTTGAAAAGCCCATGACCCGGATGAGAGCTTCGATGACGAACTCCTGCCAGCTGGCGTTCGCCGTTTCTACCTGCTGTTTGGCAAACATCATAGGGTCCTCAATGTAAGGGCACAAAACCCAATTTGGATACCAGTTTCTGACCCGGCCCCAGCACCCAGTCTAAATAGGCCTTCACCTGACCGCTGGGTTCACCGATAGTGTACATGTAAAGGGGCCGGGAAATGGGATATGTTCCATTATTGACGTTAGCCACCGACGGCAGCACGTAAGGGCTGCTGGCGTCCCTGGCCACCGCCAGCACTTTCTGATCCGGGGTAACATAACCAAGTCCATCATAACCGATGGCGTTCGGATTCTGTCGCACCTCCGTGCTGATCCCCTCAGAAGACGGCATCAGGAGCGTGTCCGGGGTGAAAAGCAGTTTGCTCTTGGGATCGCCCATGCGGATGACGTTCTCCAGGACATAAACATACGTCCCCGAATTGGATTCCCGGGAAAGCAACACAATGGGCCGATCATCTCCTCCAACTTCTCGCCAGTTGGTGATTTTGCCCGTGTAAATATCCGAAATCTGCTGCAAGTTCAAGGCTCTCACCGGGTTCGAAGGATTAACCACCACCGCAATGGCATCGAGTGCCACCACGAATTCCACAGGTGTGATCCCGTTAGCCTGGGCTGCCCTTACCTCTTCAGATTTCATCTCACGTGAAGCGTTTGCTATATCCGCCGTACCGTTGATCAGTGATGCAATCCCCGTACCCGAGCCACCACCTGTAACGGAAATACGTACCTTAAGGTGTTCCTGCATGTATTGCTCTGCCCAGGCCAGTGCGACATTGACCAGGGTGTCTGAACCCTTGTTTTCGATGGTTTTAGTGCCCGACATCGGCGATCTTGTGACGTCATCTCGCTGTTCCCGGCAAGCCAGCAACCCACAGAGCAGGACAATCAGTGCACCGGAAATAACAATCCTCCGCATCAGACGGCATAGCAGGGCATCGAAGTTGACAATCCTGCCAGACGATACCAGTACAATTGGGATGTACGAATTCAACGGCATCTTGGTCATTGTTGCCCTATTACAGGGGTTCTCAACCCCGATTTTCTCATGCTAACTCCTATACAAAAGGAATATGCAAAAAACGGCTTAAAGTTCGCTCACCCCAATGTGACCGTTTATTTGTCACCGGACCCCGTGCCGACCAAAACAGACCCATCAGAAGCAATAGGGGCTAAAACACCTGAGGTCATTGAGGAAAAACAATTGTCCGACGGTGGAGCAGAAGCTGTAATCCTCGCTGAAGAGATTCTATACAATGATACTTGCATTATTGTTTAGCTACGTAAAACTTAAGAATAGTGAAGCTATTGTGAAACGTACAAAATAAATAGAATGAATTATGAATCCGGCGAATCGAGGAGAGCCAGTTGGTCGAAATAAATGTAGGGTTGATTCATAATTAAACCACGGTATCATAGTATTGTTAAAACCACAAGATATGGATAATTCGAGATAGATTTAAAGCATGTGATATCTTCAGATTCTATGTCAGAAAACCAAATATCAGCCGATTTCATGTATATTGAGATTACCTCACGAAAATCGGGCTTGTTAAACCCTGACATAACTTGCCATTATGGGAAATCTGCCAATTTGACATGTATTAAATTGGGACTGTAAATATTAAGCAAGGATCATTTTTCAGATATCGTTTTCTGATCTCAGTCTGACATTTGCGGTGATACATTGAAATAAAAAACAACAAAAATTTTATACATCCTTTCAATCATTCCGCGTCGTAAATAATTCTTTTACTAAAATAATGGACCACAAAGATGGTTCTCAAACACAATTTTTGAGACAGGATTTTATCGGGTTTGCCAAAATCAAATAATAGGGAAAAAATTTGAGTTGACTACGCGAAGGCTGAAAAAGAAAAAGTGAAAGGGTAGGGCGTGTCAATGGTTGTTTACCGGGGATTTATTGAGGATACAGGGCTTAAAAGCCCACAAAAAAAGGGCTTAACAGATGTAATCTTGTTAAACCCTTTAGTTTCAAGGTGGTGCCGAAGGCCGGACTTGAACCGGCACGGCTTTCACCACTACCCCCTCAAGATAGCGTGTCTACCAAATTCCACCACTTCGGCACATGCAACAGGGTGACTCATAAAATGATCGGCTTTAAAGAGGTTTTGCGGCATCATTGATACGATTTTGAGATGTTATTCTCCCTGGGCTGGTTTTGCCGGCTGTGGCGTTTCCGGGTTCGGTTGAGAGGTTTTTTCCGGTACAGCCGGTTCAGACGGTTCAGCCTTTTGCTCAATGGGCGCCTTTTTTTCCATCATAATGGAATTATCCGTTTTGTGGCCGGAGAAATAAGCAAGCGACAGGGAAGTCAGCATAAAAATGACGGCTGCCGCCGTTGTTAATTTTCCCAAAAACGTCGAAGACCCGGTACTGCCGAAGAGCGTTTGACTGGATCCCCCTCCAAAAGCAGCACCCATATTCGCCCCTTTACCGGACTGAAGCAGAATGATCATAATAAGGGCGATACAGACAACAACATGTACTACGATTATAAATGTTGACATAATTTTTAATTAAGTCCGATTCTGAAATTGGATGATTTTACTGAATGTTTCCGGATCAAGGCTCGCGCCGCCCACCAATGCCCCGTCAATATCAGGCATTGACATAAGCTCCGCGATATTGTTCGGTTTAACGCTACCTCCATATAGGATTCTCATAGATTTGGCAAGCCTATTCCCGAATTTCTTTTCAAGCATCGCACGTAAAAATTCATGAACCTCCTGAGCCTGTTCAGCGGTTGCGGTTTTACCGGTTCCGATGGCCCAAACCGGTTCATATGCGATGACCAGGGTTTTCAAATCATCAGGGGAAAAGTCCTCTAACCCATTTTTAATCTGTTTGTCAAGCACTGAAAAAGTTTCCCTTAATTCGCGTTCCTTTTCAGATTCTCCCACACACATCACCGGTATTAAACCGTTTTTGAGAGATGATTTAATTTTCCTGTTAACAGATTCGTCGGTTTCATTGAAATATTGGCGTCGTTCGGAATGTCCGATAATCACATACCGGCACCCGGCCGAAACAAGCATGGATGGTGATATCTCTCCCGTGTATGCGCCTTCAGCCTCCCAAAAGAGATTCTGTGCACCCACTGAAATGCACGACCCCTTCACCACATCTGAAACCTTTGCCAGTGCGGTAAACGGCGGTGCAATCATTACATCGACATCGGTGGTTTTCGATACGAGCTTTAATAAATGTTTTGCTGTTTCGACGGCTTCGGAACAGGTTTTAAACATTTTCCAGTTTCCGGCAATCAGTGGTCTGCGATGCACCATGTGTTTATCTCCATAATATCTTCAATATTAGTCAGAGAAAAGGGTTCGAGGATTCAAGGATTCCAGGGGTCAAGTGATTGTAAACGTCCTAATTCAGAAGGCGTTACCATTGGAGTTTAATCTGCCTTTATTCCTTAATCTTTTCAAAAATATGTTCTTATAAGAAGGTGATTCCAAAGATCAAAGAATTATCTTTATTTATTGGTTTTTAAAGTTTTTTCACTCGAACCCTTGAATCCTTGGCCCCTTGGTCCCTTATCAATCGACCAATTCTTTGAGATGTGATTCATTTTTTTGTATTGAAAACATAGTCCCAATAGTCAGAATGATTACAATTGTGCCGCAATCATTGCCGCCAGATCGACCATCCTGTTTGAATATCCGGTTTCATTGTCATACCAGGAAAGAACTTTGACCATGTTGTCGACGACATACGTTGTCCCTGCATCGACAATCGAGGATAGGGCTGATCCATTAAAATCGGTGGATACCAGCGGAAGCTCATTGTAACCAAGGATACCGGCAAGTGATTTTTCCGAAGCCTCTTTTAAGGCCGAGTTTACATCGGAAACACTAACACCCGTTTTTTCCAGGCTTGCAACAAAATCGACAATGGACACATTCGGTGTGGGAACGCGAATGGCAAGACCGTTAAGCTTGCCGGAGAGTTCGGGCAGCACCAGGGCCACGGCCTTGGCTGCGCCCGTTGTTGTCGGAATCATGTTCATGGCGGCCGCTCTGGCCCTTCGAAGATCCTTGTGGGGGAAATCGAGCAGACGCTGGTCGCCCGTGTATGAATGTATGGTGGTCATCAGCCCGCTTTTAATTCCGAAATTTTCCAAGAGTACTTTGGCAATGGGTGCAAGGCAATTTGTTGTGCAGGAGGCATTCGAGATAATATGGTGATTTCTTGGATCATACTGATTTGAGTTAACACCCATGACAATGGTAATATCCGGTTTCTCCGCAGGTGCAGATATAATCACTTTCCGTGCACCGGCGGTAAGATGCTTCGATGCGCCTTCATGGTCTCTGAAAAGACCGGTGCACTCCATAACAATATCTGCATTGAAATCTTTCCAGGCAAGTGCGGCGGGATCTTTTACAGAGGTAACGGCAACGGATCTCCCGCCGACCTCTATTGAGCCGTCCTTCGGGACCACTTCGATTCCCAATCTGCCGTGAACGGAATCAAAAGCAAGAAGGTGAGCGATTGTGGCTGGATTCATCAGGTCATTAACAGCCACAACCTCAAGATCAGCATGGTCGATCAGAGCCCTGAAAACAATACGTCCTATTCTACCGAAACCGTTTATGCCTACTTTTACGCGCATTGTGTCTCCTCCAATTTATTGTCTATTCCCGTTTGTTTCCTTTTAGAATTCCGCTTGCAAGTGAAATACTCTTTTTCCCATAAGCTTCAAGTTGTTCGGCGAGTTCGCAAAGATCCATTTCCTTTTTTTGAATATCTACCGCTTTGATCAGAATGGGAAGATTAACTCCGGATATGACCTCCACGCGTCCTTCTTCAAGAAATGAATAGCTCAAGTTTGACGGTGTTCCGCCGAACATATCAGTTAGGATAAGGACGCCTTTATTATTGTCAACTTTTTTTATTCCATCAGAAATTTTTTTGCGAAGTTTATCGGCATCTTCTTTCAAATTTATGGAAACGGATACCATGGTATCGGGTCGAGTCCCGAGAATGAATTCGGCGGCATCAATAAGTGCATCTCCGAGCTGGCTGTGGGTTACAATTACAATCCCTATCATAATACTCCTTTTACAGATCAATATCACGATGCGTGATGAGAATCCTTCTTTCTGGTTTTTTGATATGTTTGAATATGGCTTCAGCGATGGCCACTGAGCGATGTTTCCCCCCGGTACAACCGACTGCAATGGTCAAATATGCTTTTCCTTCTTTTTCATACAATGGGATTAAATAGTCAAGCAGATCCAAATATTTTTTTAAGAATGTGCGTGCGTTGTCGTTGCCCAACACATAATCTTTAACCGTTTCGGTTTTTCCATCCAGCATTTTGAGTTCAGGGACAAAATGTGGATTCAAAAGAAAACGAACATCCATGATGAGACTGGCATCGTTCGGGATACCGTATTTGAAACCGAACGACAGTATATTTATACTCATTGGATCGATACTTTTACTCTGTTGGGCGATATTCCGGATGGCAGATCTCAGTTCATGGACATTGTAACGGGAAGTATTAATAATTTTATCGGCGGAGGTTTTAAGGTGTTTTAACTGCTCCTGCTCCGTACGGATTCCCTCTAAAAGACCTTTTCCCTTGGACAGGGGATGGTGTCTTCGAGTTTGACTGTATCGCTTTATCAGAGTATCTTCATCAGCCTCGAGGAAAAGGATTTTTAATTGGTACCCTTTTTGGTTTAAAGACTCGAAAATAGATGGATACATCGAAAGAAAGCCTTTTTCTCGAAGATCCATAACAAATGCCAGCCCTGAGATTTCCGAGCTGCTTTCAATCGGTAGTTCTAAAAATTTGGGAAGAAGTGCGACCGGCATGTTGTCGACACAATAGAACCCCGCATCCGCCAATGCTGTAATTGCAGTGCTTTTCCCCGAACCGGAAAGCCCCGTAATAATGAATATGTTTAACTTTTTCACTTTTTATCAAAGATAGAGGCTAAAACTCATCATCCTCCTCTTCTTCAATAATTGAATAGATTTCACCCCTGTTTTTCGCACGTAACAGTTTTTCTTTAAAGGGGTCGTTTTTTAAAATTCTCGAAATTCGAGCGAGAACTTTCAAGTGCAGACCGGTTGAATTTTCCGGGGTTATCAACAGAAAAAAGATGTGGGCGGGGAGTCCGTCCATTGAATCAAAGTCGACTCCCATTCGGCTCAAACCGAAACCGAGAATCAGCGATTTTAGACCCTTTACTTTGCCGTGGGGAATTCCGATGCCTTCACCGATTCCGGTGCTACCCAGTCGTTCTCGTTCCATCAGCACTTTTACGAGGTCCCCGTGATTCAGGCCGGATATATCGGCTATGGGAATCACGAGTTCTTCGAGAACGCCTTTTTTATCGACTGCTTTCAAATCGGCAAGTATTGCTTCTTTGGGCAGCACATCAAGAATTTTCATTTCATTTTCACCGATAATACATCTGGAAGAGGCAATTTGGCATACAATATTCAGGTATCAGCTGCTGGGCTGTATCAGGCCAAAGTTACCGTCCTTGCGCCGGTAAAGAACATGGACCCGATTGGTTCTGGCGTCTGTAAAAACAAGAAAATTGTCGTTTACGAGGCCCATTTGCATAATCGCTTCATCCACATCCATTGGTTTATATTCAATATTTCTAACTATGACACGTCGTGTGGCTTCATCCTCCGTAAATGGGATGTCCTCAACAATGGTATCCTTTGTATTCGATTTCCCTCCGGTTCGGTGGTTTCTGATTTTCTGCTTGCTCTTTTTAATCTGTTTTTCGAGTTTGTCCAGGGCGATATCTATGGCGGAATACATGTCGTCTGTTACTTCTTTGCCATAAATGTTTAGCCGATCTCCGATAATATTGATTTCAGCCATATGGCGGAATTTTTCAACTGAAAGAACGACGTTCGCTTCAGCGGGGTTATACAGGTATTTGTCAAAACGGTTAAGTTTGTCTCCGACATATGATTTTAAATTTTCGGATGGATCAAGATTTTTAAAGGTAACAGATGTTTGCATGCTTAAAGCCTCCTTAAAATTCTTTGCGTTTGTTCGATGGCAGCACTCGCATCATCTCACGATATTTGGCGACAGTTCTACGGGCGATACAAATATTGGACTCCTTTAAAAGTTTCGATATTTTATCATCGCTGAAAGGTTTTTTAGGATCTTCACCTTCGATAAGCTGTTTGATCTTCTCCTGAACACTGGCAGAGGCGATGGCGTCGCCATTTACACGTTGAATGGAGCTGTTAAAAAAATATTTCAATTCAAAAATACCACGCGGCGTATGGACATATTTATTGGTTGTTACCCTGCTGATTGTCGATTCATGCATTCCGATGTCTTCTGCAACATCTCTCAATACCATGGGTTTCAAGTAAGCGATGCCTTTTTCGAAAAAGCTCCGTTGGAACCTGAGTATGCTTTCCATTACCTTGTATATTGTTTTTTGACGTTGATGAATGCTTCGGATTAACCATGTGGCAGACCGCATCTTTTCATGCACGTATTCCTTTGCGTCGTCGGAAAAGTTTCCGTCATCCTTAAAGGCATTTTTATAAAAATTGTTGACGTGCAGTTTTGGCATCCCGTCATCATTGACAACTATGACAAACTCATTTTCCAGTTTGTAGACAAAAACATCGGGATTAATGTATTGGGCTTCCTCTTCAACGAATTGTCTGCCGGGCCTTGGTTCAAGACCCTTGATTACTTGAACGGCAACAATAACATCTTCAATATTTATTTTTAGAGATTTTGCTATTGCTCTGTAATTTTTATTTTCAAGATGGTTAAGGTGATTTTCGATGATTTGAGTCACGATGGTATCGTCAAGGCCAAAGTGCCTTGCCTGTATTAGCAGACATTCCCCGAGATTTCTGGAACATACACCGATGGGATCAAATGTCTGCATTATAGACAGGGTTTTTTCGATCTTGTCAGGATCAGATCCGCTCATCTCGACGAGATCCTGGATAGATGCCTCCAGGTACCCATCTTCATTTAAATTTCCAACGATAAGGCTTCCGATTTTTTCTTCCTCTTGCGTCAGAGACAACATAAGAAGCTGCCAAAGCAGATGTTCTCGCAAGGACTCCTTGTGTGCTACGAAGGATTCGAAATTGGGAGTGTCTTTTTTTTCAGCCTCGAAATGGGTTCTGCCAGATGAATTGTATTCATTGATATAATTGTTCCAGTCGATGTCGTCACGGATATTTTCCTCAATCGTGACCTCTTTTGATCCGGAAGATTCAACAGGTAGACTTTCTGATCGCTCAGCAAGGGATTCTTCAGCAGACACTTCATTAATTTCCTCTTCCAGTGTCGGATTTTCCTCGAGTTCTTTTCGAATCGTATTCAAAAGCTCGAGTCTTGACAGCTGCAAGAGTTTGATCGCCATCTGAAGCTGCGGGGTCATGATCAGTTGCTGAGTTAGTTTCAGCTGTTGTCGAAGTTCAAGGGCCATTTTATAATTTAAACTCGTCTCCCAGGTATATCCGCCGAGCGGTTTTGCTTGATACGATTTTTTCCGGGGTACCGGACTCTAAGATCTTACCATCATTTAATATATATGCTTCGTTACAGACCTCAAGTGTTTCTCTTACATTATGATCGGAGATAAGTATACCTATACCTCTTTTTTTGAGATGTTCGATGATGTTTTTGATATCAATAACAGCCAATGGATCTATGCCTGCAAAAGGTTCATCCAATAGAATAAATGAGGGATTTGTGGCAAGCGCTCGTGTTATTTCAAGACGCCGCCTTTCCCCGCCTGAAAGCAGATTGGCCTTTTGGTTGTTCAAATGTTTTATTCCGAGCTCGTCCAGAAGTATTTCTGCCCGTTCTTCCTGCATTGATTTGGAAATGGAAAGAGTTTCGAGAATCGCCATGACATTTTGTTTTACGGTCAGCTTTTTGAAGACCGAAGTCTCCTGGGGGAGATAGCCGACACCCTTTCGTGCCCTAAGATACATGGGATAGCCCGTTATATCCTCATCATCAAGAAATACATGCCCTTTATCCGGCTTGATCATGCCAACGGTCATATAAAAGGTTGTGGTTTTGCCTGCACCGTTCGGGCCGAGAAGGCCAATGACGCTGCCGTTTTCAATTTTCATGTTAACGGAATTTACAACCTGTCTTCCATTATATATTTTGACCAGATTTTCAAGAGTCAATGTTGCCAACTATTTTTTATCCTGTTGCCCCGAATAAAACACGGCTTCAACCCGTTTTTTATTCCCACTTTCAACATTAATACGCCCGTCTGTTCTATACAGTGTTATTTTTTCTCCGGAAATAGAATCATTTTCACTGATGATCTTTGAGTTGTCCCCTGTCAAGACAAGTACCATTGTATCTGTATTGTATACGGCCTGTTCAGTAACTGCAAGCCTGTTGTCAAATTTTATTTTGACGTCACCCTTGGCAACGATTTCATGAATCGATTCTTCATTTACAGAAATAGGGTCTTTGTTGTCGAGATTTTTTTTAAAGAAAATTTTGAGACGATCGGCGGTAATGACAGTTTCTTCCTGAACTGCTTTAACATTTCCAATAAATTCGGCATAACCGGCGTTTTTGTCAGAGATCAGCCTGTCCGCTGTAATATGAATGGGCATATTTTTTTCGGCGCCTGTTTTATTCGGATTGTGCGGTTTTTCATCAGCATATGCAAAATTCAAAATTATACCGACAACCAGCAGAGAAAATACAGCCCGATAGCACACCCCCTTCAATTCATTTTGATTAAAGTGCAATACCCCCACGAAAGTTTCCCTTTACTTTTCCGTCAAACGATACCCTGTTGGTGTTCAAATACAATGACATGGAATCCGCATCAAGCTCGAATGAATCGCCTGTGATTTTAACCGGGGCTTTAGAGAAAATGATTCTTTTTTTATGCGCGTAATACAAATTCTCACATCTTAATTTATAGCCTGAATTGGTTACCACGACATTACCGTTTATTTCCATGTCGTTGGAATCTGTTTTTAAAATACCCCGGTCGGCCGTTAGATAAACTTCGCTGTTATCTTTAAGAAAAAATGTTAAAGACAGATCCTTGAAAATCGCCTGATTTTTTTTATCCATATAATCCGCAGAGGCGGCATCCAGACTCCATTCCTTTATTCCGTCTCGGGTGGCTGTTTGATGCGCCCTGCCTATTGAAACATTTGCTTTATTTTCGACAGTGGATACAAGGCTGTCGTTTTTTCCCGACATATGACGATACTGGAAAAAAACGATCCCAACAACACCAAATGCTAAAACAATGATTGAGATCAGAAAGAAACTCAGCTTTTTCTGATGCATATTCTTTATAAATTTCATATCATAAAATGTTCCAGTATGTTTTTCCAGAGACCCTTCGCGCTTAATATGGCTTCACAAGCTTCTCTCACCGCACCGTGACCGCCTTTTGCCGATGTTACCATATCCGCATTTTCGAGAATCGTTTTATCTGCATCTGCAACGGCAATTGAGAGCCCGATCTTCTTCATCAGTGCAAGATCAGGCAAATCATCACCGATGAAGGCAACTTCTGCGGCAGATAGACCGGTTCGCGTCAGAATCGCATCAAGTACGTCAACCTTATTGCGAACACCGTCGTAAATATGATCGATTCCAAGATCCTTACAGCGTCTGACCAGCGCGTTTGAACGCCTGCCGGTTACGATACACAGATGGATTCCGGCTTCCATAAGGAGTCTTATCCCGAGACCGTCCTTAACATTGAAGATTTTGGTCTCGGTACCATCATCTTCATAAATGATACCGCCGTCGGTGAGAACCCCGTCTACATCGAGGAGAAGGATTTTTATGTCTTTTAACTTGTTTATAACCATAAATTGAAGAAAAACGGCAATCCGGTCAAATTAAACCATATTTACCCTCGTCCGAATTCTTTAATCCTCATTCAATGTATCGAAAGTTTAACGGGCAAACTTTAGCTATCTTTACATCCAAACCGGGTACCGCATATGACTCAGCCCGACAAAGCCTTTCGGATCGCTTTAAGCTGGGAAAGCAGTTCATATAAGGTGTCGAGCTTTAATGAATTCGGACCGTCGCACAACGCTTTGTCAGGATCAGGATGAACCTCCATAAATACGCCGTCTGCTCCGGCAGCGACTGCCGCTTTGGCAAGTGTTGATGCGAATTCACGCTGACCACCGGAGCTTGTGCCGGCCCCTCCCGGGAGTTGGATGCTGTGTGTTGCATCAAATATCACCGGCCAGCCCGTATCCTGCATGATTTTAATCCCGCGGAAATCTACCACCAGATTGTTGTAACCGAACATTGTGCCCCGTTCCGTGATTAGAATTTGGTGGTTTCCGGCAGAAGTCACCTTTTCCAAAACATTTTTTATGTCCCACGGGGCGAGAAATTGTCCTTTTTTAATGTTCAAGGGTTTTCCTGTTTTGGCAACTTCTGTAATAAAATCCGTTTGCCTGCACAAAAAAGCAGGGATCTGGATGATATCGAGAACACGTGCCGCATCAGAAATTTCGGATATTCTGTGAACGTCCGAAACAATGGGAAGTTCGAGTTCTGATTTGATCCGGTCCAGGATTTTAAGCCCATTCATTAACCCTGGCCCTCTGAAGGAATGAATGGATGTCCGGTTCGCTTTGTCGTAAGACGCTTTAAAAACAAAGGGCATATCCAGTTCCGTGGTCAACTCTTTTAAGAATGATGCGATCTTAAAGGTCATTTCATAATTTTCTATGACACACGGGCCTGAGATCAAAACCAGCTGGGATCCCTGTCCGATTGAGATATTGGCTGTTTTAACGATGTTCCCCATGGTTTATTTAATCCTAAAAAATGACACATATGGCCGATTTCTGAAGTTTAAAAAGGTTGCACCCGTCGGCCCGTTATTCCGGTTCGCCCTTAATTTAATACCGGCCAACCGGGTAACTAAAGATAGGCACTTTTAACTTGTACGGATTTATCTTAAACAGCCCCTTCCAGGGGCAATCCAAAGCCCGGTCCTCCCCCGTGTTGCGGGATCTTCGACGGGCCAGGATTCTTTACTAATTATATTCATCTTTGTCACTTAAAAAACAATTTGGTAATATTTATCGCGCATACGGATAAAAGTCAAGAAACGAAAAATGGAAAACAGTCCTTGATTACTATCTTTTTTGCTGTTATTATCAGTAGCTTATTAAAAAGAAAGGACTATTTAACCTATTGAAAACTGATAAGAAAAACCTAAGGTCAAGGCTAATCCTGCTGATCTGCGTCATCGTTATTATTCCTGTTGCATGGATCGGAGTTGTAAAGCTCGAAGGTAAAAAACCCGCTGTCCTTTTTGAGTCTCCAACTCAGTATATTGGCAGGACTCAAACATTTTCTGTTACCGTATCCGACACTCAAAGCGGTGTTCGGGACGTCTGGATCGGACTCATTAAAGACGGAAAAGAGACCGTATTGTTTGAGAAAGACCTGGCCTATGCAGGCATTATTGATGGTGGGGCAGAACGCCAGGCATCCTTTAAAATTACCATCGAGCCTGAAATCATGGGAATAACCGACGGCAAAGCAATTTTGCGAATGGTTGCCAGGGATTTTTCCTGGCGGAGTTGGTTTCACGGAAACACGGCATATTTGGAAAAGGATGTCATCATAGATACCAAAGCCCCTGATTTGGAAATTCTTACCAGGATTCACAATATCAGTCAGGGTGGCACAGGTCTTGTCATTTACAGATTGTCTGAGCCGTGCCTTAAAAGCGGTGTTGCTGTGGGGGAGAATTTTTTCCCCGGATATGCGGGATATTTTAAGGATAAGAATTTGTTTACGGCTTTTTTTGCCCTTGACTATACTCAAGGGAAGGGCACCGATATCCGTGTCAAGGCAACCGATTTGGCTGGAAACGAAGCCACAGGGGGATTGCCGTATTATATTAAAAAAAGAAATTTTAAAAAGGTCCCAATTAATATTTCCGACAGATTTTTGAATTGGAAAATGCCGGAGTTCAATGTCAATGTTTCTCCGGATTCCAATACGCCTCTGGTGGATAAGTTTTTAATGGTGAACCGTAAAATTCGTGAATCGAACAGAAGGCAAACCGCAGAGATTGTCAGCAAAACCGACGGAAAACTATATTGGGAGGGCCCATTCTTGAGGCTGCCCAATTCGGCAAGAATGGCCGGTTACGCCGATCATCGTGAATATAAATATAACGGTCGCACCATCGATCAACAGGTCCATCTGGGCATTGACCTGGCTTCGGTGGCACACTCTCCGGTTCCGGCAGCAAACAGCGGGAAGGTTGTCTTTGCCGGAGATCTCGGCATTTACGGAAAAATGGTGATGATAGACCATGGTTTTGGATTGTTCAGCAGCTATGCACATTTGAGTGCATTTAAAGTTAAACAGGGGCAGGTTGTGAATAAAGGTGAAGTTGTCGGCCTTACCGGAACCACCGGGCTTGCCGGCGGTGATCACCTTCATTTTGGAATGCTCGTTCATAACACCTATGTAGATCCGGTTGAATGGTGGGATGCGGCCTGGATAGAGAATAATATTTCCAATAAAATCAAAACAATAAAAGCATTATACTAGAAGGCCCGTTTTTCGGGTATTATCAGTAGAACTATGCTTTATGCGGCAAAGATTGAAGAATCATCTCCCAAGGTGTTGGTCGATTGATAAGGGGCCAAGGGTTCAAGGATTCAAGGGTTCGAGTGAAAAGGCTTAAAAACAAATAAATAAAGATAATACCTTGATCCTTGGAGTCGCTTTCTTATACGGACATATTTTTGAAAAGATCGAGGAATACGGGCAGAAAAAACGCAAATGTCAACGTCATCTGAATCGAAGCGTTTACAAGCACTTGACCCCTTGACCCCTCGAATCCTTTTCTCCAACTAATTTGAAGAAGAACTAAATTTAAAAAAATTACGGAAACCCCAAAAGAGCAGTCAATGAAAAAACACAAAATTAATAAGTCATACCAGGAGATTAACGAAAAAATAAAATCTGGAGAGGTTGTTGTTGTTACCGCCGAAGAGATCATCGATATCGTTAAAGAAGAAGGACCGGTTGAGGCGGCAAGGCGTGTGGACGTGGTGACGACCGGAACTTTTGCGCCAATGTGTTCATCTGGTGCATTTATAAACTTCGGACACGCTGTTCCGAGGCTGAAAGCATCGAAGGTTTGGTTGAACAATGTACCCGCTTATGCCGGCGTTGCCGCCGTAGATTGCTACATCGGTGCTACGGAGCCCTGTGAGGATGATCCGCTGAACAAGGTCTACCCCGGTGAATTTAATTATGGCGGTGGTCATGTCATTCAGGACCTGGTTGCAGGAAAGAAAGTCTATCTGAAGGCCGAAGCTTACGGAACCGACTGCTACCCGAACAGATTTGTTGAAAAGGAAATTTTATTATCAAAAATTCCCAATGCCGTACTCTGTAATCCTCGAAACGGGTATCAAAATTATAACTGTGCCGTGAATCTGACAAACAAAACCGTTTATACATACATGGGCAGCTTAAAACCCAGAGCCGCCAACGCAAATTATTGTTCGGCCGGGCAACTTAGCCCGCTTTTAAATGACCCCTATTACAAGACCATTGGTTTGGGGACCAGAATTTTCCTCGGTGGTGCAATAGGATATATTACCTGGCACGGCACCCAACACAATCCCTCGGTAAAAAGAACAAAAAAGGGTTTCCCCAAATCACCTGCCGGTACGCTTTGGGTTATGGGAGACCTCAAAAAAATGAGCCCAAAATGGCTGATGGGTGTAAGTATCCAGGGGTATGGGTGTTCACTTTCCGTAGGGCTGGGTATTCCCATTCCCATACTGAACGAAGAGATCGTTCAATACACGGCGGTATCGGATGAAGAGCTGTTTACCCAGATTGTCGATTATGGGCATGATTATGCAAAGGGTATCTCAACAAGCTACGGCCAGGTCAGCTATGCAGAACTAAAGAGCGGCCATATAAAATTCAGGGGCGAAGACATACCGACGGCACCGTTGTCCAGCATCGTAAGGGCACGTGAGGTGGCAGAAATTCTGAAAAGGTGGATTGTAAAAGGTAAATTCCTGATCGGAGAGCCGCAATTTACATTGCCGGTGCGGTGATCGGTGATGACCAATGACCAATAAACAATAACCCTGTCCTTTTATGTCGGATAACCTACGAACTTTTATTGCCATCGATATTCCAGGGAATATACTTTCAGAAATCCGTGAACTGCAGGAAGGCATCAAGGATTATGGATTTAAAATCCGATGGGTACGTCCGGAAAGCATTCATCTGACCTTAAAATTTTTAGGAGACATCAAAGCGGTTAAAATAAATGAAATTGCTGAGGCCATTTCTAAAACCGTGGTGAGATATACACCGATATCTCTTCAGGCAAAAGGTGTTGGTGTTTTTCCGGGCATAAAACGTCCCCAAGTCTTATGGGTTGGTCTGGCTGGTCAGCTCGAACCTCTGGTGAGCCTTCAAAAAACACTGGATGAAAATTTGGAGACAATCGGTTTCCCTATGGAGAAACGCCCTTTCAAAGGCCACCTCACCATGGGGCGTATGAAGGCTAAAATCGATGTGAAAAAGTTCGGTGATGTACTCATGACATTTAGAAGTTTTGAATCTGAAGCATTTACTGCCGACAGAATTATATTGTACAAAAGCGAATTGAAACCCTCCGGGGCTGTTTATACAGAACTTGCGAGTGCATCTTTGGGTAAAGGTTAGGTTTTGCATCCTTAATTAACAATACAGGTGTTCGATCGGAGGAAACAATGAGCATTTCACCGGACAAAGAAAAAGCGGTAAAAACCGCAATGGTGCAGATAGAGCGACAGTTCGGCAAGGGTTCCATCATGTTGCTGGGAAGCAGCCCTATTATCGATGTGCCGGTCATATCAACCGGATCCCTTGCGCTTAATAATGCACTTGGTATAGGAGGACTCCCCAGGGGGAGAGTGATTGAAATTTATGGTCCCGAATCCTCCGGTAAAACCACGCTTGCGCTTCATGCAGTTGCGGAAGCCCAAAAGCAGGGTGGTGTTGTCGCTTTTATTGATGCTGAGCATGCCCTGGATACGTCCTACGCCAGAAAACTCGGAGTCAATTGTGACGAACTGCTGGTTGCCCAACCGGATACTGGTGAGCAGGCACTCGAAATTGCAGATATGCTGGTACGGAGCGGTGCATTGGACATTGTCGTGATTGACTCCGTTGCCGCGCTGGTGCCCAGGGCGGAGATAGAAGGCGAGATGGGGGATTCCCACATGGGGCTTCAGGCCAGGCTCATGTCTCAAGCGCTGAGGAAATTGACCGGCACCATCAGCAAGACGATGACCGCGGTGATTTTCATTAACCAGATGCGTATGAAAATCGGTGTTGTATTCGGAAATCCGGAAACAACAACCGGTGGTAATGCTCTAAAATTCTACGCTTCGGTCAGACTCGACATCCGTCGAATCGCTTCGATCAAAGACGGGCAGGAAATCGTTGGCAATCGAACCCGAGTGCGCGTCGTTAAGAATAAAATGGCACCGCCCTTCACGGAGGCGGAATTTGACATTATGTATGGAAAAGGAATATCACAGACCGGAGACCTTCTCGATACCGGTGTTTTGGTCGGAATTATTGAAAAAAGCGGTTCATGGTATTCGTATGATGGAGAAAGGATCGGTCAGGGGCGCCAGAATGTACAAAATTTCCTTGAAGATAACCCGGATATATTCAATTCTGCCTTGAGCAGAGTCAGAGAATCATTGGGTCTTTCTAAAAAAAGGCGCGATGACACCCAGGAAGACAAATGAAACGTGAATTACAATCTTAAAATGGAGTGAGTCATGACGGGCAACGAAATACGCAGGAAATTCCTTGATTATTTTAAAAAACATCGTCATCAGATCGTAAGGAGTTCATCTCTTGTTCCCGCCGCCGACCCCACCCTGTTGTTTACCAATGCGGGCATGGTGCAGTTTAAACGCTGCTTTTTGGGAGAAGAAAAAAGGGGCTATGTCAGGGCGGCTACGTCTCAGAAATGCGTGCGCGCCGGCGGCAAACACAACGACCTGGAGAATGTCGGCTACACCGCCCGTCACCACACCTTTTTCGAGATGCTGGGTAATTTTTCATTTGGGGATTACTTCAAGGAAAAAGCCATCGATTTTGGCTGGGATCTGCTGACAAACGGTTATGGACTGCCCGAAGAAAAACTGTGGGTTTCCATTTATCTTGACGATGACGAGGCACATGAACTCTGGCACAAAAACATTGGGGTACCGGAAGAAAAGATCCTGCGTTTTGGTGAAAAGGACAATTTCTGGGCAATGGGCGATACCGGCCCCTGCGGACCCTGCAGCGAAATCCATATGGACCGCGGCGCGGAATACGGTTGCGGCCGGCCGGATTGCGGGGTCGACTGCGAATGCGATCGCTTTTTAGAGATATGGAATTTGGTGTTTATGCAATTCAACCGCGAAACCTCCGGCAAGATGACCCCACTTCCCAAACCGAGCATCGATACCGGGATGGGATTGGAACGGCTGGTTGCCCTGATTCAGGATGTGCCCACAAATTATGACATCGACCTGATCCGGCCCATCATAAAGAAGGTCGAAGAACTTGCCGAAACGAAGCTGGGCGAAGTACGGGAATCGGATGTGGCCATGAAAGTAATTGCCGATCACAGCCGGGCGGCCGCCTTTTTGATCGGTGACGGTATCCTGCCTTCCAATGAGGGGAGGGGCTATGTGTTGCGCCGGATCATGCGCCGGGCAATCCGCTACGGCCGCAACATCGGCCTGACCGATCCGTTTTTACATAAAACCGCAGAAGTCGTATTCAACATCATGAGGCCGGAATATCCCGATCTTATTGATGCCAAAGCCTATATCACCAATGTTATTCAAAACGAAGAAGCACGATTTTCAGAGACCTTGGATCACGGTCTTAAGATCTTGAACGACGGCCTGGCTGATCTGAAAGCCAAGGGCCGGACCCGGGTGCCGGGCGACTTGATATTCAAACTCTACGACACCTATGGATTTCCGGTCGATATTGTCCAGGACGTGGTCAGGGATGAGAAACTGGATTTGGATATGGACGGCTATAATCAGGCCATGGAGAAGCAGCGGGCCAAGTCGAGAACGGTGACGGCGTTTACCGAAATCAGCGAGGCATACAAGACGCTTTCGGCAGAAGGCGTCATGCCCGAGTTTGTCGGTTATGATACGACAACCTGTGAATCCAGAATCCTTCTTCTGGTCCGAGACGGTCGGGAAATTGCAGAAGCGGTAAGCGGCCAGATCGTTGAAGTCGTTACCGAGGCTACGCCGTTTTACGGTGAGGCCGGTGGCCAGGTCGGTGACAGCGGCAAAATCACCGGCCCGAGTTTTGAGATGAAAGTTGTGGACACCATCAAGGATCCGACCGGCATCACCATCCACAAGGGCCACATCGTATCGGGAAAGGTTCAAAAAGACCAGAAGGTCACCTTGACAGTGGACCCTGCCGCGCGCCGTGCCACCGAGTGCAACCATACGGCCACCCATCTCCTTCATTTTGCCCTGCGAAAAGTTCTGGGTGACCATGTCAAGCAGGCCGGCTCTTTGGTGGCACCGGACCGGTTCCGCTTCGATTTCACCCACTTTTCCCAGACCACGGCTAAAGAGCTGGCAGAGATTGAAGCCATCGTGAACCAGCGGATACGTAATAACATACCGGTCGAGACCGTGGAAATGGAAGCCGAGGAAGCCTTCAAAACCGGTGCCACAGCCCTTTTTGAAGAAAAATACGGCGATCGGGTCCGGTTGGTTTCTTTAGAAGAATTCAGCAGGGAGCTTTGCGGCGGAACCCATACCGGGGCCACCGGGAACATCGGTCTTTTCAAGATCGTCGAAGAATCGAGCGTGGCCTCCGGTATACGGAGAATCGAAGCCTTGACCGGCATGGCTGCGCTGGCTCATATCCAGAAGACCGAAAAGTTGCTGGTTGAAGCCGCTCACCTGCTCAAAGAGCGACCCGACATCGTTCCCCAAAGGGTTGAAAAAATGCTGGCGCATCAGAAATCCCTTGAAAAGGAAATCGATCGCCTGAAAGCAAAGATCGCCTCCGAAGCGGTCGATGACATCGAGGGCGACGTTAAGACCATCAACAATGTCAAGGTCCTGGCCAAAAAGGTTGCGGTGGACCAGCCGTCGGCCTTGCGAGATCTGGCAGACAAGTTCAAAGACAAGTTACAGTCGGGTATCGTGGTCCTGGGAAGCACCGCCGGTAATAAGGTTATGCTGATCGTGGTTGTTTCCAAAGACCTGACCGGCCGGTTTCATGCCGGAGGGATCGTCAAGCAAGTCGCGGCCGTTGTCGGCGGCAGCGGCGGCGGGAGGCCGGATATGGCCCAAGCCGGCGGAAGCAAACCTGAAAAGCTGGATGAAGCCCTTGAAAAGGCCTATGAGATTGTGGAGAAGGGCTAATTGCCTTTCAGCACATCAATCATCGTGAAGACTTTTCCCTGTTCGCCTTGAGAGACTTTTTTGCCGAGATAAATTAATGCGTCAAGGGTACCCTGGGCATAGACATCTCGACCGTTGACATTGTGGGTGAATTCAAATCGGACCGTTTTGTCCCCTGAATGAAGGCTGTACGTATGCCATCCATGTCCTCCAAGATAGGCTTCAGGTATCCCCCAAATGTTTTTCTGTGTCTCCGGATCCCGTTCCTTTGTAATATCATTTTCCGTGAACGCCAACCCCAGGCTGTTAAAATACCGCACCATCGCTTTTGCAGTTCCACTGGTGTCCGCCTTTCCTTTCTGATGACTTTCTTTGATCTCTAAAGAATATCCCTTGAAAAGATCCGGAAAGCTATTGGCCGCATATTCCATCATCGCCTGAAAACCGACAATCTGCTTGGCCATATTCGGTGCGATTACCGCAGCAATGGAAGCGGCCCTGACCGTATCCTCAAGACTCCGCCGGTTACCGCCGGTAGTGCCCATAACAAAGGAAAGCCCGTGTTGACAGTAAAATTCGGCATTATCATTAACCGCCGATGGATGCGTATAATCGACACTCAAAAACGAACCTTCTTCATCTTTTATCGCTAAAATAATCTGCTCTCTATCTTGCGGTTGAATCAGTGAGAAGGAAACGGAATCAATAACAGTTTGGGTATCGGTGATTTCCGGGCCGGTCAGCGATTGTGAAATGACTTCAAAACGCCGGTCCGCAAGCGCGTGTTCAACGACATTCGAGGCCATGTTGCCGGGCAATCCGTTTACCATAATTTTGACACGGTCCATGTTGTACCTCCTAAATTTGTTGGTTTCGTAAAATCCGAATTTATCAAGGTTTAAGTTTTAAGTATTAGGTGTCAGGCTGTATTTAAGATATAATTTTACTTACTAATGAGGCCATAATTAAATAGACATCATGTTTACGCCGGAGATCACCGCATTTCAGACCGCGAAAAACTCACGAATAAGAGCGTGTAATGCCGAACAGGATCAGGTCCTTAATGATATACTGAATATTAAATGTTATTTCCGGGTATTGCCGAAATGAAGCACGGCTGTTCGACCCAACACGCTCTAATCCGTTCAGACAGTTTCCCGCTCTGAAATGCGGTGATCTCCAGCGTTTCGATATATCTCGAATGTCTAAATGATACCGCTCTTATTAGTAAAACCTAACTCTAAGCACCTAAAACGTAGGTAGAAGAAGAAAATGTCTGTTCCAGATTAGTTAATAATGAAGCATATCAGAAACGTTATGTTCTTACAAATCACGGATCAAAGCTTTTCAACAATGGCCTTTAGACCGGTGAATTCCGTATTTTCCAAGGTGAAAAGGTTGTGCTTCAATGATCTTACGGATGTCGGGATATATTTTTCAAAGTTTGTTTTTTTCTTTATGCGGCTTAGAAAACCAAAGGCCCCCAGAATTTGCAAATTTCGGGTGATGGCGCAGTGTTTATAACAGTAGAGAAAATTGTGCGGATCGACACCGATCTTCGGTGAAAGGGTTTCAACGCTGAATTTCAGTAATGTATCTTGAATAAAACGGGGCAATTTTACATAGGGGTCAATCAGCAAAGAAGCAAGATCGTATTGGATCGGCCCCAGCCGTCCTCCCTGGAAATCAATAAAATAAAAACGGTGATTTTTTACCATGATGTTTCTGGATTGCATATCACGATGCATGAATCCGTTGACGGAAAATTCCAGGGTTCTGTCCGCGAGAGATCTGAATTCACCTTCAAGATCCTCAAAACGTATGTCCCTATCCAGATAACCTTTTAGGAAGGCGTCGACGAAGTAACGACATTCTTTTTCAAGGATGAGATCCGTTGAATAAAAAGCGGTCTGATAGGTCCAGGCCGGGTCAAAACCATCGCTGCCGTTTAAGCCAAGCTCCCCAAGGCTTTCAATAAGTGATTTATAATATGAGATAATTTTGTTATGATTTTCGGTGCGTAATACAATGGTCTGGAAATTAATATCCCCCAGATCTTCCATGAAAACATACCCAGAAATCGAATCAGAGAGATAAATTTTAGGCACCGGTATTCCTTTGGCCTTTAGATGACGTCCAATGGCAACAAATGCATCTGCCTCGCAGGTTGAATCATCTCGCCTTATGCCGTGATCTGCAGCGACAAGGGATCGGCTACCGTCGGTAATACGGTACCATCTTCTGTCGGACCCATCCCCGCTGAGTTTTATTCGGGAAATTTTTTTATTGATCCATTCCGGAAAGGCACGTTTGAAGGCTTCCGGCGCCATATTTTCATAAATCGCCTGTTTGTATCTTTCAGGTGTCCCGAGATCTTTCCAGTAATATCCTTTTGAAATAAACGCACATATTTTTATGTTCAGGGAAATAAGATTTTTGTAACAATCGATAATGCTTGAAAATACGGTGTCAGGGATTGACTCAAGCACTTCCGGATTCAGAACCTGTATCCCTGTGAAGGTGAGCCTTTTGATTTCTGCGGCACCGGACCTTTTCGAACCACAGGTTCCGGTTATGAGGGACTCGTTTAAGGGGATTCGATGATCAAAATTTTGGATAAAGCCGTTTTCGTCTACGGATACGGTGTTGAATTCCGGATCGTTGTGCAGAACCAGGGTTGCCGGATGGGGATGATTTAAATGAAATTCATACACCCTTTTCAGGTCAATGTCTGTAACGATATCGCTGTTTATGACCATAAAGGGGGTGTTATCCCAGAAATCGGCGACATTTCTTATGGCGCCTCCGGTTCCGAGAATTTCGGGTTCATGTCGGGTCATGACCGGAATGGCATAACTTTGGTGTGCCAGGTAGGACTCTATTTTTTGATAAAGATGATGCGTATTGACGATGATGGCTTCACAACCGGCATGGATGAGATTGGAGATAATGATGTCCAGCAGGGGACGTCCGGCAATGGTAAATAATGGTTTGGGTATGTTTTCGGTATGGGGCCTGAGTCGTGTACCGAGGCCTGCGGCAAGGATTAATGCCTTCATTTATATCATACCCGGGTTGAGGGGTTCAAGGTTCAACGTTCCGGGTTGGAAAACGCCAAACGCTCTTTTATCAAAGACAATTTCGGTATGTATGAATTGCATCCGCATAGAACAATATCTTATCGTTATCATCCGAACCCCTTACGCCGTTATATGAGAAAAATTCTATTCCATTATTGAAGTTGATTACGGAAAGCGCTTCTTTTCGCTCGATTTCCTTCTTTTTGTACATACGATTTCCGATGGTTTCAATTTTTTTCAAACGTTCTTTGGCTTTAATGGAATTTTGGGGATGATTCATGAAATAGTTTAATACGATCCAGTATGATTCAAAATACGGTTTCAGGAACCTTGAAAACAGTTGAAGTTTCCTGAAACCCGAAGACGTCAAATTATATGTGTCGGGCAATTTAGGGTGTGGCATTAAAATGGCATCGTCAATAAATGCCTTGAGGTTTTTCCGAACAAAGGACTCGGGTGTTTTGTCAACGTCGTATGCGAATTCATATTTAAAGAAGTACTGAAGAAAATTGTAGTCCGCGTGCAGATCTGATGCCGAAAACTGAAAGGCGTCTTTCACAAGTATTGCAAGCGCGGTAATGGCTGCCGGGACGAAAAAGGAGATACAGTTGTTTTTGTAGTATTCGAGGGTTTGACGCTTGTTTTCATTGACTTTGAATAATGGGCTGGTGAGTTGTGCGTCCGGGTCTTTGGTGACCTTTTCGATGCATTTTCTCTGCACGTAAGAATCAAGTACGTGTTCTATGGTATTCACCTGGTCTAATAAAAGTGTGTCTGCCAGTTTGGCGTCTTGCGATAAAAGGTAGTTCATGTATGTTTCGATGTGGGACATGATGTGATCTAAAGTAAAACTTTTTTTGGCACAGTTCAAAACAGCGGCTGCAACGAGGGCATGGGGTGTAACAACGGAAACGCTGTTGATGGCGTTTATGATCCTGTGCCCCATATTACGGCAGAGGATGTTGAAATCTTTGGACGACATATCCTCAATTGGTGTGCCGTATTGAAGCAACAGTTCCTTAAAAGAGATGGGCTCATGGAACTGTATGTAGATTCTTCCATACCTTTTGTTTAAAAATTTTCGTGCTTTAATGACTTGCATGAAATTTTCAGGCTGCTTTTCTTTTCCTTCAATTTCGTGAAGGTATGAAGTTTCTTCCAGGACTCTGTCATAGCCGATGAAAATTGGTGAAAATATCAGATCTTCGCAGGCTCCGTTTTTATATGCATTGAGAAGGATCGAGAGCAGACCCAGCTTGGGTAGAATTAATTTGCCGGTTCGGCTGCGGCCGCCTTCGATGAAGAATTCGATATTGAAGCCTTCCGCGAGCAAATTGTGAATATATTCGGTAAAAACCCTTGAATAAAGCACCGCTCCTTTAAATGTCCGTCGTATAAAAAAGGCGCCACCTCCTCTGAATAAATGACCCATTGGCCAGAAAGAGAGATTTTTTCCTGCGGCAACGTGTGGGCATGGCATGTTATTGTTATACAACAGATAAGACAGTATCAGATAGTCGATGTGACTTTTGTGACAGGGAATGAAAATAACGGGCCCATTCTGAGACATGCTTTTAACCCGATTTAACCCATCCTCATTGACCGAAACCCCTTCAAACATAATATTCAGAAACCATGTTATTACGCTTGACGCCAGTTTTACAACAATGATGTTGTAATTGGCTGCAATCTCATCAAGAAAAGCACTTGCTTCTTTGCGTACCTTTTGTATCGGGATATCCCGGGATTTTGAATGTTGTTCCATAAAAGTTTGAAGTCGTTCTTTTATGAGTATGTTTTCCTTCATCTCTTCTCTTGATTTTAAAACCGGGCCGGTGATACTTTGACGATGTCGATTGATTTGATTCAACAACTTCTGTCTTAATGCAAGTGCCTGATATTCAACGTTTATTTTCTGATTTTCTTCAAGCGAAAGAAAGGTTCTAAGATTGACCGGTTGAGATGTTTCCACAAAAATTTTACCCGGATTCTTGAAAAGGATGAACAAACGTCTTAATTTCCCGGGATTCTCTTTGGGGCCAAACAGCAAATCGATGATACTCGGCATGGATCGATGGGGATTTTTATCAAAAAACATGAGCTGAGGGACAAGGAATATAGGCCGATCAATGGATTCCTGCATTTTGATGAGATATTGTATCGGATCTGTTTTTGCTTTTATAAATCTTCGATGGAAACCTTTTTGTTCAACCAAAGAAAGTAGCGCCGCTCGTCCATCTAAGAGTTCCTGTCGAAAGTATCCCCTTTGATAAGGATCCGGAAATGCAAGGTTATTAATGAAGTATTTGATATGTGCCGATACAATCTTCCAGATGCGCGATACCGGTTGCCATTTAATCACGTTATAGTCGAAACCGATTTGAGGAAATGGGAGACGGTCCTGCTTGAAGCGTGTATAGTGAAAAAGAAACCGGAAGAAGCTTTTGTGTTTGGTAACATAAACAACAATCCCCTGCTTGTGAAGATTGTTTAGATCAAGCGTCTGTTCCTTTATTACCTTGATGCCGGAAAAGAAAAGCTTGAGCATAAAGCTGGATAGCGTTCCGATATTATCCGGAAGCTGGCAGAAATAATAATCATAATCGTCCTGTACAGCCGATTTGATCTTTCCTTTGAACGGCGTCCGTATTGATTTTAGCCATTTTAGCATGGTATTTTCCCGATAAAGCGCAGTGGCGAATACGTAAGAATTTTTTCAAAATGGTAGACCAAAATTTTAAAATTTACAAATACAAATTTTTTATGTAAGCTTTTATTGGTTTGTGAGTCTTGTTTTAAAGGCAATGGCCCCAATACATGCCAAAGAGTAAATCGGTCAATGTTCCTGAAAAATCCGGCCAAAAATATGAAACGGGCATTTTTTAGATTCCGTGGATTTTGGAATCCAAAATAAAGATTCCGGTTTGGAAAAATTAAGCTTGCGTTACAAAATAAGTTGTGATAATTTTCAAAATCTTAATTTAATGTTAACAACCGCATGTATTTACAGGACATCTTATTCTATCCATTTTTTTTTTGCCGGCACGATAAAGGTCACATACGGTTTTGGGAAAAGGGAATAATAAAAAAGCAAGCCGATTTAAATTTTAATTCAAATTAAAGGAGGATGATTTTTTATGAAAACATTAATAGGTGGAGCGGTTGGAGCTGTATTGGGCCTCATTGGCATGTCCATATGGTGGAAACCCTTTTTGCAACTTTTGGCTGGTGCTATTCCGGTGATGCTTCTGCTTGGTGGCGGTTTGGCGCTTTATCTGGGTTTTGACGAACTCAAAGACAGCTGGAAGAAAGAGGATACAACAGTTGACACTTCGGTTGGAACTGACGAAACCGAAAAGTACAAAAAGGAAATTGAGGATCTGAAACAAGAAATCGAGACTTTAAAAGCTGAAAAAGAATAAGATAAAAAGCTGCCGCAAGGATACGGTTTTTGCGGATATTATGCATGAAATATAGAAAGTGAAACATGCCTAAACACACGTGAGATTTTTTACTGAGAGTTCCTCCAATCGCCGATAAACGATAAATTTTGATGTGGCTCTTTTTAAATTTTATATAAGCGCCTTGCAGATCTATGCGGGCGCTTATGGTTTTTTATTCCGGGTTTGCCTTAAAAAATGCGGTAATTAATCAGACGGCCGGCTCAAAACGTAAAGAGAAATTCCTCTTATTTGATCTCGGCTTTTTTTATTGCAGAGGTGGCAAGAAAATCGGCCCTTTCATTCCCCTCGATACCCACATGCCCTTTTACCTTGATGAATTTCAGATCATTGAATTTTAGCAGGATTTTTTTGATAGCGGCGATGAGATCCTGATTTTTTCTTGCTTTCCATCCTTGAGTAAGGACACCGTATGCATATCTGCTGTCTGTAAAGACCCGTACCGGGAGATTCGTATTTTTTACTGCCAGAAGACCGGATCGGATGGCTTCAAGTTCTGCTATGTTATTTGTAGCAATACCGATGTATTTGGATACCTCTTTTTCATGTTTTCCAAAACGCAAAACCAC
The DNA here is from genome assembly GCA_046484425.1 of Desulfobacterales bacterium. GTDB lineage: Bacteria > Desulfobacterota > Desulfobacteria > Desulfobacterales > UBA11574 > UBA11574. Next base: position 44,015 of record JAWOIY010000097.1, read on the forward strand.
GCCGATTCCTGATGGGCCGGGATTTCCTGCCGATGCTCCGTCTGTATAGATATTGATGGCGTCAGTATCAATGCCCTTAACTGAAGGCTCCGTTTCCGGCGTTGTTTTTTTTCCCCTTTGCTTTGACGGTTTTTCGCTTGATTTTTTTCTTTTCTCGGTTTTTCCCTCCCCTTGTAAAGGATCGATGGGCTCTATATTTTTAAGAAGGACCCAGTATTCGTAATCTTGTTCAAGCTGATACTTAATCAGCACCTTACCGTTTTTGGTAATAGGCTTTTGATCCGGGTCTGTTGCCAGCCAGACTTTGTTTTTTTTGAAAACCATACGTTTCCAATTGATTTTCTCATCTGCCATCGGTCACCAAATGTTAGGTGTCAGGGCTCAGGGGTCAAGGCGCTTTTATTCAAATATTCATTTTCGTGTTTTTAAAATTTCGTGCTTTCGTGATAAAATTTTTATCTTGGTTCAGGCTTATCAGTTTTATGATGAGTTTGCTCAAAAGCTTGGGTGCGAAACTTGAATTAAGCATAAAGATGAAATCTTTGACTCGTTTCTGCGAACGCTTCCAGATTTTTCAGCCATGATTTTTCTATGGCGGATATCTCATCCAGGTTTTGGATACGCTGTCGTATGTCCTTATCGCCGATGATAAGGTCTATGGGGAGTCTTTTAAACTCATACTCATACGGAGGATATTTCCATTGGAACATTTCATTGTGATGATAAATTACGGCCTGGAGAAGTTTAAGTGTCGTGATATATGGTTTAAATTCATATGGATCTGTTACATGTATCTGAAATCCATTGCACCTCGAGCCGCTCCATTTGTTGAATGTCGGTTCGAAAGCAACCGGTCTGAGGGTTGCGCCGGGAAGTCTGTTTCCCCCCAATGTCGACAATAAGCGTTTTGTATTAAAAAACGGGGCGCCGAATATTTCAAATGGAAGTGTGGTGCCCCTGCCTTCAGAGATATTGGTACCTTCCCATAATACCTGCCCCGGGTAAACCATAGCAGAAACGGGTGACGGCATGTTGGGTGAGGGTGGAATCCATGGAAGACCCGTGTCCATAAAAAACATATCCCTTTTCCAGCCTGACATGGGGATGACATCAAGATCGCATCCGATACCATAATCGCTGTTGAACAGGAGGGAAAGTTCGCCGATGGTGAGTCCGTGGCGCATGGGGATAGGGTATCTTCCGACAAACGAAGCACATTCGGATACCAGGAGATTGCCTTCTATCATACAACCGTTTATTGGATTCGGTCGATCGAGTACGATAACCTTTTTGCCAAATTTTTTTGCGGCTTCAAGACAGTATGACATGGTATGAATAAACGTGTAAACACGGGTGCCGACATCCTGCAAATCGATGATGAGAATATCGATGGGATCTAACATTCTATTGTCAGGGACTCGTGTTTGACCGTAAAGACTAAAAACAGGGACATTTAGTACGGGATCGATCAGATCATCCGATTCGATCATATTATCCTGCTTTTCAGAAAAAAATCCGTGCTGGGGCGAGTACAATGCCTTAAGTTGATCCGGAAATTTCCGGTTGATCAATTCACTGGCATGACAAAAGTTTCTATCAACTGAAGCGGGATTACATAAAAGCCCTATTCGATTTCCGACTATCCAATTTGGAGGAGACGATAAAAAATTTTCAAGACCTGTTTGAACGCGTAACATATCACAATATACCCGGATTATGGTTTTTATTTTGAAGTGAACTAACGTCCGGCCTGGTGTGCATCGCTGATATAAGGTTAATGAATACCGGTCTTCTTAAGGTTTTATTTTTACATCAAAAAATGAATTTATGTCAAGTTGAATCTATGTAACCGCCTCCTAAAGGGCAGAAATTGCTGGTCGTGACATTCAAATTTTTGCCGATCCCCGTCCAATGACTTGTAACACTCCTACATTTTTACTAAAATATGAGCGGCTAAAATATATTTTGATTTCACACATGAATCTGCTATATAATTAAATGTTTCGCTGACCGGAGATGCATATTTCAGCAAAAATTTTCTGTCTGATTCTTTGAATAAAGGTGTTGTCGATGAAACGGATAAGATTTACGAGCATATACTTGTTTGCCATGGCTGTGTTGTTTATCTTTTTGGGCGCCTTTACGGAGTGGCGTAATTTGTCACTGATAAAATCATTACTGAATAACCCGATAGACCATCCTCAGGCCCTTCACCTTTTATTTTTTTTGATAGGTTTTTTAGCCCTTTGCGCGATTTATTTCGCAGAGAAGATGGAAGTGAAATCCCTCTCATCCGTTAACGCTGCCCTGCAGGAAGAAGTAGCCATGAGAAAACGAACCGAGGAAGCATTGAGGGAAAGCGAAAAAGAGAACAGGGCGCTTTATTCGGAGGCTAAAAATGCGGAAGAAGTCTATCATTCTCTTCTTCAATCAAGTGCTGATGCTATTGTCACCTATGATCTGGAGGGAAAAGCCGAATACATAAATCCTGCCTTTACCCAGATATTCGGATGGACATTGGAGGAAATGAAGGGCAAGCAAATACCATTCTACCATGAATCCGAAAAAGAGTCTGCCATGGCTGTTATTAAGGATCTGGTAGAAAACGGGGAGTCCTGTAATAGTTTTGGGACGAAATGCCGAACCAAGGACGGGCGCTTGTTAGATGTGAGCGTTAGTGCTTCGCGCCATGATGATTATGAAGGGAAATCTAAAGGTACACTCTTTATTCTTCGTGATATATCAGAGAAAAAAAGGCTTGAGGCCCAGTTACATTATATCGAAAGGATGGAGGCCATTGGAACCCTTGCCGGAGGTATTGCCCATGATTTTAACAACCTGATGATGGGAATGCTGGGGAACATTTCTCTGATTTTGTATGATTCCGGACCTGATTATCCCCATTACGAGCGATTAAAAACCATTGAAGAACTGATTCAAAGCGGTTCCGAGCTGACCAGCCAACTTCTTGGATATGCAAGAAAAGGTAAATATGTGCTTGGGCCGGTAAATTTAAACAGAATTATAAAAGAAAGCTCTGTTACATTTGGCAGAGCGAGAAAGGAGATTGTCATTCACAGAGATCTTGCTGACGACCTGTTTACAGTAAAGGCGGATGCGTCTCAGATTGAGCAGGCCCTCATGAATCTTTTTATTAATGCCGGCGATGCCATGCCGGGTGGAGGAGAACTGTTTTTGCAAACCGCCAATGTTTCGGATAAGGACATGAAAGGGAAGCCCTTTACGCCCAAACCCGGAAAATATGTTAGGATAAAAGTGAAGGATAGCGGTTCGGGCATGGATCAGAAAACCATAAAACGCATTTTTGAACCGTTTTTCACCACAAAGGAAATGGGTCGAGGTTCGGGTCTTGGGTTGGCATCTGCATATGGGATAATAAAAGGCCATGACGGATATATTAATGTTGAGTCAGAGAAAGGCCTTGGTTCGGTCTTCTGTATCTATCTTCCCGCTTCGGAGGTGCCGATCCCAAAAGTTCCGGAGGTTCCCGAACACATTGAAAGGGGAAACGAGACCATCTTGTTGGTGGATGATGAAGAAATAATCATTGATGTTGGTGCCCAGTTGCTGGAAAGGCTTGGATACACCGTTCTTGAAGCCAGAGGCGGTAAAGAAGCGGTTCGGATATATAGGGAGAATCGGGATAAAATTGATATGCTCATTCTGGACATGATTATGCCCGATATCGGAGGTGGGGAGGTATATGACGAAATAAAAAAAATCGACCCTGATGTCAAGATACTCCTTTCAAGCGGCTATAGTATTAATGGGCAGGCAACGGAAATATTGAAAAAAGGCTGTAATGGTTTTATTCAGAAGCCGTTTAATATGAAAAATATTTCAAAAAAAATCAGAGAAGTTTTGAAAGAAAAAGCTAAATCAGCGAATGGAGGATCTTAAAAAAATCTTGGGCAATGAAAATGAACTTGGATTCGAAGGCAGTATAAATTCCCGATAACGACGCGATTTGTCTTGATTAATTTTTGAAATGGTGGTTGACTTTCCACAAAGAGTGTGATTCATTTCGATAAACAATCGAACCCGAATCGCGCCAAAGTGCGATTCATGGTTTGCTGATGTTCAACTATGCTGGAGTTAAAAGCCTATGAAATTTTATATGAAAATTATGGGGTGTGCAGGATTATGCCTGGCCTTATGTCTCACGGCAGCACTGGCTGGAACAAAGTATTATGTCAACGATACATTAACAATAACCGTGCGGACGGGTCCGGCATTGGATCGAAAAATAATCGCCTTGCCCACTGTGGGACAAGAGATGGAAGTTTTGAATACCGAAAACGACTGGTCACTGGTTCGATTGCCGGACGGCAAGGAAGGCTGGGTGCTCAGTCGTTTTATTACAGATGCAACGCCGAAAGGGATTCAACTCGAAATAATAAAGAAAAAGTATGATGCTCTCAAAGACAAGGCTTCGGCACTCACAGAAGAAAACAAAATACTTAAATCGGAAAATAGCAGGCTCGGCGCTGACCTGAACACCAGCGAGACAAAGCTAAAGAGCACCGATAGTGCTTATGAAACCCTCAAACAGGATTCCACACAATTCCTGGAACTTCAGACAAAATATAAAGAAACAACCTCAAAGCTTGCTGAACAGACTCAAAAAGCCGAAAAGTATGAAGACGAGCTGACAAAACTTCTGTGGAATAAAAATATCAAATGGTTTTTAAGCGGGGCCGGCGTTCTCATTCTCGGGTTTATCATCGGTTTCAGTACAAAACGCCAGCGGCGGTATACATCTTTGATGTAAAAAGGAATGGCTAACGATATTCCATGCCCGAATCAAATATGGTCGGATAAAACCATATAGTCCATTTTTCCTCCGTTTACTTTAAACATACGTGAAAGAGAAAAAACGATCCATAAACGCTACCCCAAGGCGTCTGCTTAAGTGGTGCCTGTCGGCCATTGCTCTTGTCGTTGTGGTTATTCTGCTTTATTGCGGGTATCTTTCAATCCAAATAGAAGAAAGATTTTCAGGACGACGGTGGAGTATACCCTCCAAAGTTTTTTCAGATACGACAATACTATATCCCGGACAAAAAACGAATCGTACACTTTTCAATGAAAAGCTTCGTCGTCTGGGATATCGGGAAGTTGCCCATAAGCCGGTGAACAAGGGAGAACTTAACACCCGGCCATCTCTCATAGAACTTTATCTTCATGATTTTAATGACCCGTCAAGACACAGGGAAGGTATTCCTATCCAGATAAAATTTGTTGAAAATCAAATAGAATCGATAACTGATTTAAATTCGGGTCAACCTTTGTTGATTTTGGAGCTTGAGCCTGAGGAGGTGATGCTGTTTTACGGTCCCAACCGAGAACGGCGCCAGCTCGTCTCCATAAATCAAATTCCTCAGCACCTCATAACCGCAGTTTTAGCTATAGAGGATCGGCGCTTTTACACACATAAGGGGCTGGATCCAAAGGGAATGATAAGGGCAATGTATGCCAATTTGCGCCAGGCATCCATTCGCCAAGGGGGATCTACCATTACCCAGCAATTGGCTAAAAACTATTTCCTAACGCCCAAGAGAACAATTATTCGAAAAATAAAAGAGCTTTTCATGTCGCTCATCATTGAGTTGATGTATGAGAAAAATGAAATACTCGAAATTTATCTTAATGAAATCTATTTGGGACAGAAAGCATCCGAAGCCATCACCGGTTTTGGTGAGGCATCCTATTTCTATTTTGGAAAACCCGTGAACGAGCTTTCACTGGTCGAAGCCGCGACGCTTGCAGGTCTCATCAGGGGGCCCAACCTTTATTCTCCTTATATTAATATAGATCGTTGTAAAAAACGGAGAAACATAGTTCTCAATGCAATGTATGAAATGGAAGGGATTACCGAAGAAGAACTAAAGATGGCTTTGCCTTTACCGGTAGAGGCCATCGGTTATGCGTCTTATGGTAAGAAGGCTCCTTATTTTGTGGATTACCTTTCTGATCAGCTTAATTTGCTGTATTCTCATCAAGACTTGTCCAGTCTTGGGTTATCCATTTATACGACACTGGATACTCAGGTCCAATTGGCTGCGGAAAGCGCACTGAAAAAGGGTTTGACGCTTCTGGAGAAATCAACTCCCGGATTGGATCGCACAGATCCCCAAAAAAAAATGCAAGGGGCAGTAATCGTCATGCAGCCAAAAACCGGTTACGTCCTGGCTATGGTGGGCGGGCGGGATTATGGTTTGAGCCAGTACAATCGAATTACACAGGCACGACGGCAGCCTGGAAGTGCATTCAAGCCTTTTGTATACTTGAGTGGGTTGGAAAAATTTACCCCGGCTTCCATACTGTCAAATGAATCGAAGACCTATGAAATTGACGGAAAGGAATGGACGCCCCAGAATTATTCATTGATGATAGAAGAACGCGTTCGGCTTAGAGACGCATTGGCAGCATCCATAAATTTGGCAACCGTTGATCTGGCCATGCAGGTAGGGATAGATCACATTCTACGAACGGCGGGTATTTTCGGGTTTTCGACACCCTTAAAACCTTACCCGTCTATTGCTTTAGGGGCATCCGAAGTGATACCTTTGGAATTGGCACGCGCATATTGCCCTTTTGCTGCGGATGGTGTATTACCATACCCGTTGGCCCTGAAGCAGGTCCTGGATGAAGATGGAAATATTCTGGAACAAAGGCATATGAGCATTAAGCAGGTGACAACGCCTGAGAAAGCCTTCATCATGAGTTCTTTATTAAAAAGTGTTGCGGAGAATGGCACTGCCAGTTCCTTAAAGAAAATGGGAATTACTTTTCCGGTGGCAGGCAAGACCGGAACCACGAATGATTATAGAGATGCCTGGTTTGTGGGATACACGCCGGATATATTGGCCTTGATATGGGTGGGATTTGATGATGCTGCCTCAATTTACGCCTCCGGCGCAACAGCCGCCCTGCCGATATGGGCAGACCTGATGAATGCATTGCCCCAATATGTATCAGGATATTGGTTTAAGATGCCGCAGGGAGTGGTTCAACGGGATGTCTGTTCAGAAAGCGGACTACTTGCTGTAAAAGGGGCGTGCCCTTTTCCAATTAAAGAATATTTTCTGGCGGATCATGTGCCCGAAGAGGAATGCCGGGTGCACACGGGCGAGAATCAAATCGAGAGGATCTTTGATGGGGTTAAAGATTTTATCAATAGCTTTTAAATATTTTATCATTTTCTGCATTTTGGCATTCCATATAGGTTTTTGGGGGTGTGCTCCTGCATATTTAAGCCCTTCTCCACCAACCCAACCGTCCGAGACCTCCCAAATTGAGATATTCGGGGAGACGGACGAGACACCGGAAGAGGTCCCCGAAAAACCCAGTCCTCGTGCGCTTGCCGCTTTACAATTGACCGAGCAGGGACGGATGTTCTTGGAAAAAAATCAACCTGATGATGCCATCGGAATACTGGAACGAGCGTTGAACCTCAATCCAGGCAATGGACGGAATTACTATTATTTGGCCGAAGCATGGCTCATGAAGGGGAATATTGAACAGGCTATGGAATTCAATCGCCTGGCTGAAGTCTACCTTAAGGATGACAGTGAATGGCTCGATCGTGTCATCGGCCAAAGAAAGCGGATTAAAGCACACGAACAATAGCGTTCTCCGTACCCCCTCGAGACGGGATCTTTGATGAGCCCGGATTCTTTACTTGTCAGATCGTCCCATGGACAATGCTTTTTTACAAACCGTGTAAACTGCCGCTGAAACAAATCTAACATTGACATAAACCGGGATTTAACATAAAATTACACCAAAAAATAATGTTCCCAGAAAGGGGGGATATCATGCTTAAGAGATCCAGGAAGGAAAATGACGAACCAGGAACCTCCGCAAGTCCTGACATCATTGGCGATAAAACAATTATCGGAGACCAAATTTATATTGAAGGCACTATCCGCGGCGATGAGGATCTGCTCATCGAAGGAAAGGTTAAAGGAAACATCGAAATGAAAGCCCATCATTTGACGGTGGGTTCAAAGGGTCGGGTCGAGGCCGAAGTTCATGCTGCAAATGTCACCATCAGCGGTGCTCTGGTGGGAAACATTAATGCAACAGGCAAGGTTAAAATTACAAAAGAAGCGGATTTCAACGGCGAAATCAAAGCCAAAAGTATTTCCGTCGAGGACGGGGCGTATCTTAAGGCCGTTATTGAGTTGGAGCGCGAACCGATGAAAAAAGATGTTTTTTCAGGCAAACCCGCAGATAAAACGCCTTCCGGTCCTGCCAAAGATTCGCTGATTCTGGCCGACAAAGGCAGCAAGGAGAATTGATCATTGGCCGCTTTCGCTGCAGATCGAAACCAAAAGGGCCCCTACCAAGATTCCGGAACGGCGGACTACACCAGTAATGCCCTAAAACTTTTTATGGAGCATATTCAGCGTCAACAGCAGGCTAAACTGTTGGACGTTGGGCCGGTATGCCAGGAAAACATCAGATTTTTCGCCGGAAAGGTATGGAAGCATTATGTCTGTGACATGTTTATCCGGCTGGATCGGTGCATTCGAAAGGGCAGCCCTGTTCATCAAGTTTGGCAAGATCTTGATTATGAGCCTGAAAGTTTCCATGGTATCTTGGTGTGGGAATTGGCGGACCGTCTGGATGACCGGGATGTAAACCGGCTGGTAACGTTGTGCCATTCCATGTTAAAACACGGTGGGATGGCATTGGTCATGGTGATGGGTGATCAGATAGCGTCATCTGAAACGAAATCATTTGTTGTAGGGCAGAACTGGCAAATCTACTTGCGGCCCCAACCTCATCTGAATCTGCCGATGCGTTCCCGCCAGAACAGGGACGTGTTATCCATGATGACGCCTTTTATACCGGCAAAATCTTTTATATGCCGTCCCGGTTTTATGGAATTCCTTTTTCGCCGCGAATAACCGGGCCCCATCATTTAAATTGTCCAGATGAACCTTTTCGGTGTAAAAGGTCGTAAGATTTTCCAAAATTCGTTTTCCTCAGATAATTTCAATATTTTCTTTCGACTCAAGAACAATCAAAGCTCCCATATGCCGTTCGGACAAGGCTGTTACATTGTCGCCAATGATTTGTATGGTTGTTGGGACGATTTTTCGTGGAAATCCACAGAGAATGGCCTTCAAATTTTTTGCCTGAAGAACACTCCTTTAATCCATCCGAACATGGCTGCTGCTAAAAATTTTCAATTGCATTGACTGAAATCGATGAATATTGTAATTTATTAGAAGGGTAAATATTCGATCCATTTGCCGCTGAACTCAAATGATTTCAGAAGACTTTAAAAAAAACAGACGTGAAGAAACCTCGAAATATTACCGATGAATGGAGAATTTTTGATGTTTTTTTTGAAAAATAAGAAATTTCAAATTTCCGCGATCATCTTATCTTTTATCTGTTTAATTTTAGTTGTTGTTTCCGTTAACTATTGCAAAAAAAAGGAAACTCAAGAAACACATCTTTCAAATAAAGAGCCCGTAGGATTTGCGTTTTTGAATATTGGCGAGAACACAAAGTTCTCAAGTGACGCCCGGAAGCAACTGAGTGACACGCTCGGTCCGGATGCCGTCGAAAGATGGACCACATTGAATTTAAACGTGTTCTATAAAGGATTTCTAAAAAAATATTTCCCCGGATTATCTGAATTAAATGAGAAACTGAATTCCCCGATCGGGGAACGGGTTGAACATGATACCATTCAACTCACATATCGTTATGCACGAAAAAAAAATGCGCCATTCGATTTTGTTAAGCTCGTATTTTCAAACCCAACCCAAAAGCCGTTGTTTTTTTTAATCAAGTCCAAAAGAGCAGGGACGGATATTCTGGATGCCCTTACAAAAAAATACGGAGAACCAAAAACAATCCACTGGGAGGATAAAAACGGCAGATCATTTTACTGGGAAAAGAATCGGTCGATTTTAATACTATCCGTAAGCAATGACCGTTATGGAAATCCGGAATATCAAACCACAATTTATTATGTGCCGAGTCTTGAAGAATTGGTGTTTGCCGAACAGCAAAAAATCAAGCATCGGCAAGAAGTGATAAAGAAAACCGGTAAGACCGCATTCTGACGAAAGCGGGATTTTGGAAGGCCAAGCCTTGACGACGGAATCTTCGACTTGCGAACGAAAACTTCCGACTCGTTCAAAATACGGATTATAATTAAGGTCCTGAATTATACACCCTGCAATAATCAGGTAGAAAAAGGGAGGAATTATGAATCGAATCGTAAAATGGGGATTGATCGTGGGCGGGAGTTTGATTCTCCTTGTCATTGTGGCCCTTGTGCTTCTGCCGAAATTCGTGGATGTCAAACACTATAAACCCCGGATTGAAAAGCAGGTTGCCAGGGTTACAGGAAGAAATTTTACCTTGGGGGATGACCTTCGTCTCTCTCTTTTCCCCTATGCGAGCCTCTCGTTTTCAGACCTTCATCTGGGAAGCCTTCCGGGATTCAAAGAAAAAGACTTTATCACCGTGGGATCTTTTGATGTGAGGGTTAAGCTTTTGCCCCTTCTTTTCAAGGATATTCAGATTAAACGTTTTATACTAAAAGGGGCTCGAATTGTTCTGGAGACGAGTTCGGACGGCCGGACCAACTGGAAATTTGACACAAAAACAAAACCCGAAGCTGCTGCAAAGGGGGAGGCCGGATCCGGGGAAATACCCGCCCTGGAAGGGTTCACCCTTGTTGAACTTGCAGTGACGGACGGGTCCGTTCTCTGGCTGGATCACACCAAAAAAGAGCGCAAGGAAATTTCTGATGTGACCCTTTTGCTCCAGAATGTTTCTTTAGACCGCCCCGTGGACCTGGATTTTTCTGCCAGACTCGATAAACAGCCATTCTCAATTAAAGGCAAGGTGGGGCCGATTGGTAAAGAACCTGGCAAAGGAACGATTCCTCTGGATCTTTCCGCAAGAGCCTTTGAACAGGTGGATTTCGGACTTAAAGGGAATGTTGTGGATCCGGCCACTCAGCCAAAATTTGACGTATCCGTAAATGTATCTCCGTTTTCACCTCGAAAGCTTCTGGCCGCAATGGGAAAGGTTTTGCCCGTATCGACATCTGATCCTGGTGTGTTAAATCGAGTCTCCTTTAAGGCCGGCATCAAAGGAGATTCAAAGAATGTGTCGGTTTCAGAAGGTGTTATGGATATGGATGAATCGAAGGTGAATTTTACGATGAATGCCGGTGATTTCGAAAAACCACGGGTAGCGTTTAATATGGAACTCGATCAAATCGACCTGGATCGATACCTGCCGCTTCCGGCCAAGGAGACTTCCGGAGAAAAAGAACCCAAGGCCGCTGTATCCAAAGAGAAAAAAAAGAGCGATTATTCGAAGTTGCGCCGGCTATCCTTAAAGGGCACAATGCGTATCGGAAAGTTAAAAATCAAGAACGCTAAAATCGAACGCGTTCGTCTCGACCTCACCGGAGAAAAAGGTGTTTTTAATCTGCGGCCGCTCACCATGGATCTGTATCAGGGCGGTGTGTCGGGTAACGGCATATTTAGCGTGCAAAGTGATGTCCCGCAGACGAATATCCAACTGACATTAAACGGTGTCCAGGCGGGTCCTCTTCTTAATGATCTTTTAAAAAAAGATTTTCTCGAAGGGATGATGAAGGCGCAGGTCAATCTCAGCATGAAGGGAGATGATGCCGTCGTCATCAAGAAAACATTAAACGGCGACGGTGATCTTCTATTTAAAGACGGCGCCATCAAAGGAATTGATCTGAATGGAATGTTTCATAATGTCAAAGCCGACTTTGGGCTGGCTGAAAAAGCCGCAACAGCGCCGAGGACAGATTTTTCCGAATTTAATGTACCCTTTACCATTAAAGACGGCCTTGTTAACACTGCCGACACGTCTCTTATATCACCGTTGTTTCGATTAAAGGCATCGGGCAACGCCGATTTAACAAAAGAACAGATTGATTTTAGGTTGGAGCCAAAGCTTGTCGCAACACTCAAAGGGCAGGGCGATGTCAAAGATCGTTCCGGCGTGATGGTCCCTGTATTGGTTACCGGTAGTTTTTCTTCACCCAAATTTCGTCCGGACCTCGAAGGAATGTTCAAAAAGGAAATTGAGAAAGGCCTTCCGGCTTTACAAAAACAAATACTGGGCGATGATTCTCAGAATGAAAAATCAACGTCCGTAGAGGAACAGATCAAGGGAATTCTCAAGGGATTTGGGAAATAAAAAATCTTTCAATTAACATTGATGAACTCGCAAAAAGTCGATATTGCTCGCTCCGTGACCATTTGGGGGCGTTTCTACCGGTGCCGCTAAATTTCAAAAACTCGGCGCAAGCGCCTCAAACAGTTTGAAATTTTTAACGCCTCACCGTTTGAAACGCTGATTCCCCAAATGCTCAAATGTCGCTCACAAAAGACTTTTTACGAGGGTGTCAATTGTTAAAGA
>JAWOIY010000104.1:0-9922 GCA_046484425.1 Desulfobacterales bacterium
GTTACCGCATTTCAGATCGGGAAACTGTCTGAACGGATTAGAGCGTGTTGGGCCGAACAGCCGTGTTTCATTTCGGCAACACCCCGAAATAACATTTAATATTCAGCATATCATCGAGGACCTGATCCTGTTCGGCACTACACGCTCTTATTCGTGAGTTTTTCGCGGTCTGAAATGCGGTGATCTCCGGCCTAAACATCATGTCTATTTAATTATGGCCTCATTAGTAATGGAGATGGATATGGGAAAACATGATGTTGTGATATTCAAACCGTACCCTTTTAAAAAGGGGCAGAAGATGAATATTGAACACGGACCAAGAAAGGGAGACTGGGAGGTTGTTGATGTTACCGACCAAAAGGTAACGCTGCGTTGCCCTGTTTCTTTTCGAGAGTTTCAATGGAACCGTTTCTGCTACTTTGTGGAGGAGCGAAAAGGGGTTATCTGGCCGAAATAATACGCAGCGGCAACGTTTTTCGTTAACTGAAGTTTGCCTGCTATGATTTATTGAAAGTTATTTGTGAAATATATTAACATTTTTGCCATAGCAGTGGCCTTGGCCATGGACGCATTTGCGGTTTCCATCGCCACCGGCATAAATTTAAAAACCGTCAGCTTTCGCCAGACGTTCCGTCTGTCCTGGCATTTCGGTCTGTTTCAGTTCATGATGCCGGTCATCGGCTGGCGTGCCGGTGCATCAATTCGTGGCTACATCGAACAGTATGACCATTGGGTTGCCTTTGGATTGCTCACATTTGTCGGAATCAGTATGATTAGGGAAGCTTTTGGGAATGACAAGCATAAGAAACCCATAAAAGACCAGACCAGAGGATGGACACTTGTGATACTGTCAGTTGCAACCAGTATCGACGCGCTGGCTGTGGGCTTTTCCATATCACTTCTGAATGTGTCTATTTGGACTCCGGCGCTGATTATCGGAATCGTGGCAGGATTATTTTCGATTATGGGACTTCAAATCGGTGAGCGGATCGGTTCAGCCCGACGGCTGAGCCTTTATTCCGAAGCCATCGGCGGGATTGTTCTGATTGCAATCGGGTGCAATATTTTATACGAACATGGTGTGTTATCCACTTTATTAAACAGAATCGGATGGTTATAATCAACTAAATAACGCAAGGAGGGATACCGATGTCTCTAATTACAATGGGAATCATTGCCAGCACCCTTGCAGGAATGGCTACCGGTGTCGGTGCCTTGCCGGCTTTATTTTTTAAAGATGTTCCCGATAAGCTTTTAAACACGATGCTCGGGGGTGCTGCAGGCGTGATGCTGGCAGCCACCTCTTTTTCGCTGATTGTTCCCGGAATCGAATATGGCAACCAGACCTGGCCGGGTTATGGTGTTTATATTGTTGTGTTCGGAATGCTGTTTGGTGCCGGTTTTTTAGACCGTGTAGATAAATGGCTGCCTCATGAGCATTTTGTCCTCGGGCATGAGGGCCCTTCCAGTTCATTGAAAAGGATTTGGCTGTTTATCATTGCCATCACCATTCACAACTTTCCCGAAGGGCTTGCAGTGGGGGTTGGGTTTGGAAGTGGAGATATTGGGGCGGGAACCAGCCTTGCCATAGGCATCGGGCTTCAAAACATGCCGGAAGGTTTGGCGGTTGCCATGCCCTTGATCGGCCTGGGTTACGGCCGGTGGCGCGCCATCGGTATCGCTGCTTTGACAGGACTTGTGGAACCCATCGGTGGTTTTTTGGGGGTTGCAGCCGTTACCAGTTTTAACTCCGTCCTCCCGTTTGGTCTGGCGTTTGCAGCCGGCGCCATGTTGTTTGTTATTAGTGATGAAATTATACCGGAAACCCATTCCAAAGGAAAATCGCGTCCAGCAACCTTTGGTGTCATGATCGGATTTGTGATCATGATGGCGCTGGACAATCTACTGGGATAATATTTTTGTAAAACGAATGCAGGTCAGTCTTCTGAGATGATGAGTATTCTTTTTAGATCATCGGGTTGAAATTCCTCAATGATTTTACCTTTTTCTATAAAAGACTCGATATGATGATATGCATTTTCATAAACTGTCATTACGGATTCGAGTTTTTGATAGATGGTGTCTTCCAAACCTAATAATCCCCGGGCTCTATTTAGTAATCGTTCGCCTTCTTCCATATGTTTTGCTATCTCACCGAGCATCTCTTTCCGTTTTTCGTGTTTTTCCCGTTCTTTGATGATAATCGGTAAAAGCCTTTGAACAGAAAATTCGACCAGTGCGTCCCGAGGAGCGTTAAAATTTTTTGATATGTCTTCTAAAGATAAGAGAGATCTTCTGCTGATGACAAATGTTTTTTGAATCCGACCATGTTTGGTATATTTTATATTCTGAATTTCGCGAGCGATGGATTTTAAGGTTCGGGCATCTTCAACCAAATGATCGAAAAGAGATTTCTGCTTGATCCCTAAATGGGCGGCGACAATGCTGATAGCCTCGATGCACCCTTCGGACAGCTTGAATGTCGCACGAACGGATTGCCTTCCCCTTAAGTCTGAAGTGAATGTTTTGGGCAATGAAATTCCATTTGTCTGTTCATTTTCATCATTCCGGTTCATTTTTTTCTCCCATTAAATGAGTTTATCGTATCATTATTTAATTTTAACTATTTCAAAAAATAATGCAATATAAATTTTAGTTATTATCTTGACATAAAAAGATAGTTTATATTGTATTTTTAATATCTATGACGAATTGAATCTGCACCTGCTGCTTCAACTAAATTCCGTTCTTTCATCTTGCCTGTTTAAATC
This sequence comes from Desulfobacterales bacterium, assembly GCA_046484425.1. Lineage (GTDB taxonomy): Bacteria > Desulfobacterota > Desulfobacteria > Desulfobacterales > UBA11574 > UBA11574. Next base: position 2,772 of record JAWOIY010000104.1, read on the forward strand.
TTCTGAGAGCATAGAAATATTACTTAAAATATATTTTTAAAAAAAGTAATGTTAATTAATTGACATGGTCTATTTAGTGTTTATTTTTTTACCAAGAAAAAAATAAAACCACAACAAGGAGGTGACATTATGGAACTTATGAGATGGAATCCAATGAGAGATATGTTCAACCTGAGATATCAGATGAATCATCTTTTTAATGACGTTTTCAAACCGGTTGTTCCGGATGACGACAGATTGTCCACGTGGAACTGGAATCCGACAGTTGATATTTATGACAATGACGAGAACATTGTTATAAAAGCCGAACTGCCGGGAATCGACAAGAAAGATATCGTTATCGATGTAAAAGACGGGGTACTTACCTTAAAAGGTGAGCGATCATCCGATAATGAGGTTAAAGACGAGAAATATTATCGCAGGGAGAGAACATTTGGAAAATTTGAAAGAACCTTCAGGCTCCCTGCAAAAGTCGATCCTGAAAAAATAAGTGCCGATTACAAAGACGGCATTTTGAAAATCAATATTCCAAAACCTGAGGAAATAAAACCAAAACAGATTACCGTACATTAATACGGATATACAAAGACGCATAATAAAACAACGGGGCGGTTCATCACGAGCCGCCCCGAAATCAAAATATAGCGAGGTAATAAAATGAGTAAAATAATCGGAATCGATTTGGGAACCACCAATTCGTGTGTTTCGGTCATGGAATCGGGTGAGCCCAAAGTAATAACCAATGCCGAAGGCGGTCGAACAACGCCTTCCATTGTTGCTGTTACCGATCGAGGAGAGCGATTGGTGGGACAGATTGCCAAAAGGCAGGCCACAACCAATCCTGAAAATACGGTATTCGGCATCAAACGGCTCATTGGCCGCAAGTATGATTCAGCTGAAGTGCAAAAGGACATCAAAATCCTGCCCTATAAAATTGAAAAGGCAGCCAATGGCGATGTGCGAATCAATCTCAAGGGGAAACAATACAGCCCCGCGGAAATTTCATCTTACATTCTGGCCAATATCAAGAAATCGGCCGAAGATTATCTGGGTGAAAAGGTGACGGATGCCGTGGTTACGGTGCCGGCTTATTTTAGTGACAGCCAGAGACAAGCGACAAAGGATGCCGGGAAAATAGCGGGTCTCAATGTATTAAGGATCATAAATGAACCAACGGCCGCATCTCTTGCCTATGGATTGGATAAAAAAAATGAAGAAAAGATTGTGGTATTCGATTTGGGCGGGGGAACGTTCGATGTTTCCATCCTTGAAGTCGGAGACGGTGTGTTTGAAGTCAAAGCCACCAATGGAGATACCCACCTGGGCGGTGAAGATTTTGATCTCCGGCTGGTCGATTATCTGGCCGATGAGTTCAAAAAAGACCAGGGGATTGATCTGAGAAAAGACAAAATGGCTTTGCAGCGGCTTAAAGAAGCTGCCGAAAAAGCAAAAATGGAACTCTCCACTTCAATGGAGACGGACGTGAATTTGCCGTTCATTACGGCAGATGCCAGTGGGCCAAAACATCTCAACATCAAATTGACTCGGGCCAAACTTGAAACTATGGTTGATGATTTGCTGGGCAACCTCGAGGGTCCTTGCAAAACAGCCATGAACGACGCCGGTATATCGGCGGCAGAGGTCGATGAAGTGATTCTTGTGGGGGGCATGACCCGTATGCCGGCGGTCCAAGAGCGCGTTCGGCAGATATTCGGTAAAGCACCCAGTAAGGGTGTGAATCCGGATGAGGTCGTCGCTCTCGGGGCGGCGATTCAAGGTGCCGTATTGAAGGGGGATGTAAAGGATGTCTTACTGCTTGATGTTACGCCGCTTTCATTGGGTATTGAAACGCTGGGCGGTGTTATGACAAAACTTATCGAAAAAAATACCACCATCCCGGCCAAAAAGAGCCAGATCTTTTCAACTGCTGAGGATAACCAGCCGGCGGTTTCGATTCATGTGCTTCAGGGAGAGCGAGAGATGGCATCAGGAAACAAAACCTTGGGACGTTTTGAATTGACGGGTATTCCACCGGCTCCCCGAGGAATGCCGCAGATTGAGGTCACCTTTGATATCGATGCCAATGGTATTGTGGATGTTTCAGCAAAGGATATGGCCACGGGCAAGCAGCAGTCGATACGGATTACCGCATCTTCCGGTTTGACCCGGGAAGAGATTGATCGTCTGGTGCGGGATGCCGAACTTCATGCCCAAGAAGATCGAAACAAGAAGAATCTTGTGGATGCTCGAAATACTGCGGACGCGCTCGTATATACCACTGAAAAGTCACTTGCCGAGCTTGGTGATAAAATCGATCAAGGTATCCGTACCGAAGTCGAGAATGCGGTGAAAAATCTGAAGCATGCGATGGAAGGTGAAGACGCCTCTGAGGTCCGGCGGTTGACCGATGTATTAACGCAGGCTTCTCATAAAATGGCATCCGCCGTCTATCAGAATGCCCAGGGTGCAGGTGAGCCGAAACACGGATACCATGGTCAAAACACAAAGGAAACCCCTTCATATGGATCGGATGATGATGTAATTGATGCCGATTATCAAGAAGTGGCTTAACAGGTGTTGGCAGGAAATGTATTTTAGTCAATGATAACACCGGACAGTCTCACAAACGCCGTCCGGTGTTATCAGGTTTGGAAGTGATGTTCATGCAGCAAAAAAACTACAAGAAATAAAGGGTAGGTTTCAATCTTATGGCCGGCATAGAAACTATTTCTATGAATAAACAGTTTTACAATAAACCTTCATGTGTTTATAATATGGTTTTAAACTTGATGGTTTCGTAAAAAATCGATATTGCTCGCTCCGTGACAATTTGGGGGCGTTCCCATCGGTGAAGCTAAATTTCAAAAACTCGGCGCAAGCACCTCAAACAGTTTGAAATTTTTAAAGCTTCACCGCTTGAAACGCTGATTCCCCAAATGCTCAAATGTCGCTCACAAAAGACTTTTTACGAGTTTGTCAAACCTGGCTGATTCAATTTAATCCTGACTGTCGGGAGAACAACATGCTTGAAGGTATGTACGATGTCGTCATTTTAGGCACCGGACCTGCGGGGCTTCAGGCGGCAATCCATGCTGCCCGGACCAAAGTATCGGTAATGGTGATGGGACGGGAACACAAATCCAGCCTTTTTAAAGCCCATGTGGAAAATTATTGTTGCATGACTGGAATTTCCGGGGAAGAACTTCTCCAACAGGGCGTCAGACAGGCCCTGGATTCCGGAGCACATTTTTTGAATGAAGACGTTATCAAAACTTCCCAGGACCATGACGGGTTCACTATTTTAACTGAAAGTGAGAAGAAAATAAAGACGCGAACCCTTATCATGGCCATGGGAGTCTCCCGCAACCGTCTGGGTGTTCCCGGTGAAAAAAAATTCCTCGGACAAGGTGTCAGTTACTGTGTCGACTGCGATGCCAATTTTTTCAAAGACAGCACGGTGGCCGTGGTCGGCAATGAATCCGCAGCGATTTCCGGGGCGCTGACGCTCTTGTTTTATGCAAGAAAAGTTCATCTCATTTCTGACATGCTTCAGGTTTCCGATCGACTCAGCTATCAAATTCAAGAATCGGACGTTGAAATACATCTCGGACGTAAGGTTGTAGAAATCATCGGTGATGATGCCGTTAACGGTTTGATTATGGACAATGGGCAGAAGCTGAGTGTGGATGGCGTATTCATCGAGACAGGCGCCAAGGGAGCGGTGGAGTTGGCTGCGGGCTTAGGGGTAGCCCTGGATGCCGAAAAGTTTCAATATATCGTCACGGATAAACAGCAGCAGACCAACATAAAGGGTATCTATGCTGCCGGGGATATTTGCGGGCCGCCGTGGCAGGTGGCCAAAGCCGTAGGAGAAGGCTGTGTTGCAGGCCTTGCTGCGGCCAAATATGCAAAAACAATGAAGCGACAATCAACGGAAGGCTGAATTAAGATCGCCTTCGCTTACCGATACATGATGCTTTAGGACCCGGATAGCCTTTACAAATCCAGGGTCGGACAGGATAGATGCTACACACTGCATTTTCCTTTCCGTATTTCAGAAACGGACAGGGTGCTGTGTTTATGTCAATCATATTCACTATTGTGTGAAACGATGTCCGGATTACTTTTCAAAAATCGGTATAATGTGGCACGGCCAACCCCCAAGAGCCGTGCGGCTTTGGCCTTATTCCCTCCGCTTCGAATCAGCGCCTCTTTTACGCCGATAGGATCCAGTCTTCTAGACGGGACCAGGGGAAACGAGTTAATGTTTTGCTTTTTCAATTCAATGGGAAGGTGAACAGGTTGGATGATTTTTCCCTTGGATTTTATAAGGGAATAATGAATGGCACTTTGCAGCTCCCGAACATTTCCGGGCCAGGGGTAATCGATCATAACGGATAGTGCATTTTCGGAGATTTTTTTTGGTTTTCGTCCTTTTAAAGAGGCTTTTTCAAGAAAATGTTCGACCAATAGAGGGATGTCGTTTTTTCGCTGTCTCAACGGAGGTATATGAATGGGAACCACGCTGATACGATAATACAGATCATCCCGGAAATTCCCCTTTTCCACTTCTTGTTTCAGATTTCGATTCGCGGCACTGATGATGCGAACATCTACGGATGTGGTTTTTTCATCCCCCACCCGTTCGAATTTACCTTCCTGAAGAACCCGTAATAATTTTGCCTGCATTACCTTGGACAAATCTCCTATTTCATCCAGGAACAGCGTACCTTCGTTTGCCATCTCAAATCGACCTTTACGGTCTCTCACGGCTCCGGTAAAAGCCCCTTTCACATGACCAAAAAGTTCGCTTTCCAGCAATCCTTCGGGAAGTGCACCGCAATTGATCGGCACAAAGGGCTTGTGCGCACGCGGACCTTCGTTATGAATTGCCCGGGCAACCAGTTCTTTTCCGGTGCCGCTTTCTCCTTGAATAAGTACTGGAATATCGACATCAGCAATCTCATGGATCGTTTCGAATATGTCTCTCATTTTGGGGTCGCGCCCGATTATTTCTGAAAAACGATGCTCTTTTCGTTTATGGTTGGTAATGTCTTGAACGGTCCCAAGGGAGCATAACGGAATTCCATCCGCATCATATATCGTCCGGCATTTTTCATGCACATATTTTATTTCACCATTTTTGAGAAGCAACCTGTGGACGATATCATAACCGGTCTTGTTTTTGATTGAATCCGTAAAAGCGTCGTCCACTAATTTTCTGTCTTCAGGATGCACAATATTCAGAAAGGCTTCATAAGTGACCCCAAATTCTTGGGGATCCAAATCAAAAATACGATAAATTTCGTCAGACCAATATAGCCTGTTTGAAACCAGATCCAATTCCCAATGCCCAATCTTTGCGATATGTTCGGCTTGTTTTAATCTTTCTTCGCTTCTTTGAATCGCTTTCTTAATCCTTTCCAACTCTGCAACCTTTTTTTCTAAATCCTTAATTTTTATTTCCAATTCTTTGTAGGTTGATTTTTTATTCATTGGGGGATTCTCCGAATCCTTTGGGATAAGGGTATGATAAGAGGCTTTCGCTTCAAATGGAGCTGTAGAAAATAAGACGCTATGGCTTTTCAACAATAAAGAAGCGAGTTGTTATTTTAGGATCAAAATTCAAACGTATTGATATTAATTATATTTTACATGCATTTTTAACAAAATTTGTCAATGATAATCTGAAAATAACTGTTTTTATGGAGGGGTTTCATCCGGATTTGTCGTGACGGATATGTAAAAAAATCATATCCTTTGGATTAGATGGTTTTTGTCGCAGGCTGTTTCAAAATCTTTCTCTTTGTTTGGAGATTTTATGTGGGAAAAATTCTTTATGGCCTTCTAAAAAGGCATCAGTTCAGTCCATACCTGTCGCGCAAACGGTGTGACAACGCCTTTACAACTTGAAACGCTTTTTCGACGGTCTTTTCTCCGTCAGGATTTACCAGACAGCAGGTCGCCGGAGATAAAAGACTCCTCGATATTAAAAACTTCCTGTCGATACCTTTATCGTTCAAAGAATCCCAGAACGCGGTGAGTCGTTTTTCCAGTGAATGGGTGCTTTCAGATTCAAAAGGCTCAAAATTTGTGGGCACAATACCCCATACGATAACGCCACCACGGTCAAGGAAACTTTTGATCGATTTGGAATACGAAGAAAATATTTCTCCGTTTTGGTATATGTCCAGAGAAAGAATGTCCAGATCAAGATTCAACAGAAAATCCCAGTCCGGATTTCCGCACAGATGGATACCCCGAGGTCTGTGTACCATGGAGAAGAAATGTTCCAGATCAGTTTTGGCTTTTGAGCTGTCATATCCTGAGAGCGCGCTGAACAAAAATTGTAATCCAGGCTCATCAACAAACATAAATGCATTGGGATTCATCTGCTGAAGACGTTCGAGCTGGACATTTAGGCGCTTTGACATGAACTCGAGCATAAACGGCCGTATGGTGTCGTCGAAGAGAATCGGCCGCTTATCCTGGTCAAGAATATTCAAACCAAAACTGATGGGTCCTTCCAACTGGCCTCGTATGGCGGGGCGATCGACGAGATCCATATTAAGAAATTTGTGATAAACCACCGAATACGTTTTGCTGATATCAAAATATTCAGGTTCATCGAAATGGGTCATGGTGTTTTCAAATTCGTTGATAAACTTGTCCATTGAAAAACGAAGGGTTCGATTTTTCATATCTAAAAGAATCCCGGGAAAGTGTTCGGCCGCCTGGACATACATATCTTCATAATAACTGACCCGCGGTAGTTGCGGCCAGAAGGGAATATCCATGGAAAGGGCGAATTCGAGCGCCCTGTCGGCATCTTTATGGGGCATTACCGCCATGGCTGTCGTGAGGAGATTTCCGGGGATTGTCATAACGTTCCTGTTTGATTAAAGTTTTTAACGGTTTCTTGTTGCATCATTTTTGAAAAATGAATTTTGATGGTGTCGTAAAAAGTCGATATTGCTCGCTCCGTGACCATTTGGGGGCGTTTCTACCGGTGCCGCTAAATTTCAAAAACTCGGCGCAAGCGCCTCAAACAGTTTGAAATTTTTAACGCCTCACCGTTTGAAACGCTGATTCCCCAAATGCTCAAATGTCGCTCACAAAAGACTTTTTACGAGGGTGTCAATTGTTAAAGA
>JAWOIY010000119.1:0-6843 GCA_046484425.1 Desulfobacterales bacterium
AGTAGATTACGGCCCGTTATGAAAAAACCATTACGGATTAGATTGAATGCGATCATATGGTCTTTAAACCAAAACCATTCTCAGAAGCTAAAACCGGTTTTTTCATTACGAACCGTTATCTACGAGTTCTTTCAGAAAAAATTTAAGCAAACCTGGAGCAATTCATTTTCAAAAGCCTAAACTCTTACAAAGATATTAGGGCACACTAAAGCCATGAAAGTACAGTTCGGCTGAAAGCCGGTCAATCGCCGGTCTTGACATCGGTGAGATGATCATTCGTGCCTACGGGCATTCCACAACTGAAACTTTATTGGCAGCACCGTGGGATGAGTTTCTCGAAACGCTCTAATTAATTGAGGGGTCGGGGTGTTTTTCCAAACAACCGCTACATGGATAATCTTTTTTAAACCGCATGAACTCGCGGCAAGGGATCGTAAAGAAAAAGCAGGAAACTATCTTTGAAATATCAATAGGTTGTCTGCACTATTTTAAAATTCTTTTGAAGATACGATTTCGGTTTGCGCCTGTTTTTTCTAACGACACCTAAGCCACTCAGACAGCATCCGATTTAAAAAAAGATCATCCATTCCGCTATATTCAAGAATTTAGGAGAAAAACTCCCCGACCCCTGAATTAATTGAAGGGCCTGGACAGCTTAAACACGCCAGATTCGGATTTGACGTTAACATAAGTAATATTCAATGGCCGGGACCTAACGCCCAATAATCCCCGACACATAGCCGGTGATCGCAGCGAAAAAGTCAAGAAGCCTGTCGAACCAGTCCTCTTTATACACCGACGCGGACGTCTTTGGAGCTGGTATAAGGGATTGTTTTTTTGCCGGCTCCGGATCGCGGCCTGGATCAGCATCTTTGCCAGGCAAAACCGTTTTCTCTTTTTCGCCTTCAATGGGTGGTTTTGCCGCAGTGCCGGTTGTGTGTTCCTGTGCTTTGACTTCCGGGCGTTCTTCTTCCCCGCCGGGAATGGTTGATTCCTGTTCTTTGTCTTCCGGATGGCCTGCTGGCTTGTCGGTTTTCATCGATTTCAAATAAACCGAATGCCATGTGCTGAAAAGTTCCGTCTGAAAGTTTGATCGGATTTCGGGTTTCAAATTTTCGAAATTCCAAAGCATGTTTTTGTATGTGTGACAGTTGAAAACAGATATGCGGTAAATATTGTCGGTGATTTCCGTGTATGTTGGTCTGAGTTCATCCAGGGACAAATTTTTTATGTGTTGATCATCCGCAGATTCAGATACAATGTGTTTCAGATTTTCCAGGCAAACCGTTTCATTAAACATTTGTCTCGCACTCCTTTCCGGTATCGATTCATTCGCTTCACCGTTGATGTTTTCGAGCCGTTGATCCTGGGTCGGATGGTTTTTACTACAACAGTTCGATGAATAATTCAATACGTTGTTGAAAATCCATCAAACTCGGTCGCTAACCAAAGCCCCCTGTTTCGAACACTGGCTTCTTACGAAACCATGAAATTTGACGTTAAGGGATTTTTCTGGTATTTATCAATAATCTGGGTTCATTGGTTCAGGGTTCCAGGTTGAAGATCTCTGTTCAAGAAATTAAGAAGGTCGGAGGTTCTGAGAAAGGCCGGCTTTTTGCCCTGTAGGATGACCCTTGAACATCGAACGGTGAATCCCGAACCGCTCAGTAGAATAAATTGTATAAGGCAATTATTTTATTCAATTCATAAATAAAACTCACCTTAAAGGAGGGCAAAATGGCTGTTAAAGTTTTCATTAAAAGAATTGTGCCGGAAGACAAGGCCAAAGAGATGATACCCCTTTTCAGGGAAATAAGATCCCTTGCGACAAATCATTCCGGCTATATATCCGGTGAAACCTTAAGAAGTATGGACAGACCCGATCTGTTTCTGGTGATCAGTACGTGGCATTCATCAGAAGACTGGAAAAGATGGTTGTCAAGCGGGGATCGGAAAAAAATTCAAGACAAAATCGATGTCTTGCTGGGCGGAAAAACCGAATACGAAATGTTTCATTACGGATTTGCAGAGTAACCTGAATATATCTTAAATCGTTTCGTTATTTGTACCTTTTTCCGGAAAAATTTTGCCCGGGTTGAGAATCATATTCGGATCAAAGACCTTTTTGATTTCGGTTTGCAGTCGAATACTTTCTGTCGAAAGTTCCATGGACAAATATTGTTTCTTGGCCTTGCCGATGCCGTGTTCGCCTGAAATTGTTCCGCCCATCTGAATTACCCGGGCCAGAATGGCCCTTACACCCATTTCCACCCGATGCATGTTGTCCCGGTTTTGCGCCGTGATGTTCAGGTGGATATTGCCGTCTCCCGCATGTCCGAAAGCATAGATCTCAAAGCCGTATTCATCTTCAAATTCAGGAAGTTCACCCACAAGGACCGGTATTTTCTCTATGGGAACCACAACGTCTTCGGGAATGTACAGGGGATAATGATCGTGAATCCTCAAAGAGACCTGCCGCCGGACACTCCAAATGTCTTTGCGTTCCTGTTCGCTAAAAGCAGGCAGAAGATGCGTTGAACCGAGCTCCTCCAAGATCCTTCCGATGGCTTTGACTTCCTGTTTTGTCTGCTCCGGGTCACCGTCGACTTCGACGATCAGCAGTGCGGATGTTTCGCCGGGAACATGGAACGGCAAAATGTCTTTCACCAGAAAGAGGCATTTGGCATCCAGAAACTCTATGGCCGACGGAAGATGACCTCTGTTAAGAATTTCGGTTACGGCCTGCATGGCCGTCGGAAGATCCGAAAATACAGCCGTTATACCCCTAACGGCAGGCGGAAAGGGAATCAGCTTTAGAATCAGACCGGTAATCACACCCAGGGTTCCCTCGGAGCCGACAAGAAGTTGCGTCAGATCGTACCCGACCACGCCTTTACGGGTCCGGGTTCCGGTGTTTATCATCCGTCCTGAGGGGAGAACCGCTTCGAGGCCGAGGATGTAATCTTTTGTCGTTCCGTACTTGAGACATGATGGACCGCCGGCATTGGTGGCGGCGTTCCCGCCGATGGTGCTTTGGTTCATTCCCGCCGGGTCGGGCGGAAAAAAGAGTCCTTTTTGCCGGACCGCATTTCGCAAAACCTCGGTAATGGTTCCCGGTTCAACTTCTGCAATAAGGTTTTTCGTGTCTACGGAAATAATTCGGTTCAATTTCTCCAGGGACAGAACCACACCGCCCAATACCGGCACGCAGCCCCCCGCCAACCCTGACCCGCCACCCCGTGGAATTACCGGAAAGCCGTATTCATTGGCCAGTCTCATGAGCTTTTGAATCTGTACTGTTTCCATTACCCGGATGACCAACTCCGGAGGATAACTCAAGCCGGAAGCATCCTTTCCGTATGTGCCGGCTTCATCAGGATCTGTAACAATGCATTCATCTCCCAGTTCATGGGAAATGCGCCGTCGAATTTCATCGGTGATGGGGGAATATTTTGTCATAAATCACTCCCTAAGCTTTCCCGAATCCCGGAATCCTGAATTTTTCTTCAAGCTTTTGAAGAACAAATGAAGCCATGGTCACCAGAACCAGATAATAAAACCCGATGACCAGAAAGACCTCGGTATACCGGAAGGTCCGGGTGGCAATGATCTTACCTTCACCGGTCAGCTCGATACAGGTAATGATATAGGCAAGAGATGAATATTTGATCAAATATATGATCTCGTTGCCGCAACCCGGCAATGCCCGTCGAACCGCCTGCGGCACGATGATGCTGGACATGGTTTTAAACGTGGAAAACCCCATGGACTGTGCCCCAAGAAGTTGCCCTTTCTTGATGGACAAAAGGCCGCCGCGAATATGTTCGGAATGATATGCACTGCTGCACAGGATAAAGCCGGCGACGGCTGCCGTGTAAGCATCCAGGTAGATGCCGAGGTTCGGCAGACCGAAATAGAGCAAAAACAGCTGAACCACCAGTGGGGTTCCCCGGAAAACAGTGGCATATGCGTTGGCAACCTTTCGGATGACAGGGTGGCCGAAGGTTCGCAATGTGCCGATCACGATGCCGAGCATCAGGCCTGTCAATCCCGACGGGATGATGAGCTTTACGGACATGATCAATCCTCGGTTCAATGCCGGAATCAACTGGGTTGAGTAAAATGCCGTATCCATTTATTCATTCTCTGCATAGAGTTCATTGAGTCGGCTGCAAAAATCCCGGGATCGGGTACATGCGTCCGGAGAAAGGAGTTCTTCGGGCGCCCCCTGTTCTATGATAATGCCGTTTTCCATAAACAGCACTTCGTCGGCCAAAGAACGGGTAAAACCGATTTGATGGGTGGCCAGAATCATGGTCATCCCGCCCTGGGCAAGATCCCGGATGACGGACAACACTTCGCCGATCAGTTCCGGATCTAAAGCGGATGTGGGTTCGTCCAAAAGCATAATTTTGGGGTCCATGGCAAGCGCTCTCGCGATGGACACCCGCTGTTTCTGGCCCCCGGACAGTTCGGCCGGATAAAGATATTTTTTGTCCCCCAACCCCACCCGTTCGAGTTCGGCAACAGCGCGATCCCGAGCCTCCGGGCGGCGTATCTTTTTAACCTTACGAAGTGCAATAGAGACGTTTTCCAGTGCATTCAAATGATCGAAAAGGTTGAAGTCCTGAAAGATCATTCCGACCTGCTGCCGGAATGCATAGAGATCCCGTTTTCGACGGCTTTGAACTTCAACCCCTTCCAGCCACACATGCCCCTTATCCGGAGGAATAAGAAAATTGATGCATTGAAGAAGCGTGCTCTTGCCTGCGCCTGACGGACCGATGAGCACCTTTAACTCTCCCTTGTTGAGGCTGAAAGAGACGGATTTGAGGATCTCTTTTCCCCCGAGTATCTTACAGATGTTTTCGACACGCAGAATCGGTGGTTTTTGCTCCGTCATGTTTTCCTTTTAATGAGAATAGCCCGGTATCCGTACTTTGGCTTCCAGTTTCAGTAATGCCCGAACACCGAGCCAGGTCAGAATGAAGTAAAGGAATCCTGCCGTTATATACAGGGGCAGATAGTGATATGTCCGGGAGGCAACAAAATGGCTTCGAGCCATGATTTCTGACGTTCCAAGAACAAACGCAAGGGCGGAATCCTTGAGAATGATAGAGTACTCATTGGACCAGCCGGGAATGGAGAATCTGAGTGCCTGAGGCAAGATAATGTTGATGATGGCTTTAATATCGCTCATTCCCAGAGCTCTGGCGGCCTGGAGCTGTCCCTGGGGCAGAGAGAGAATTGCACCTCTGAAAATTTGAGACTGGTACGCGGCCGTTGTCATGCCCAGAACAAGAGTGGATGCGGCAAACGCGCTCAGGTTCAGTCTGATGAGGGCGAACAATCCAAAGTAAAAAAGAAACAAAAGCACCAGCACCGGCACGCCTCTGAAAAACCAGACGTAAAGACCGATGAACCACCGGACAATGCGATTTCCGAAAACCTGCCCGACGGCCATGTGGATCCCCAGAACCAGACCGAATCCCATGGCACCGATTACGATTCCCGAGGTGGCCAAAGCACCCTTGAGCAAATAGGGGAGTGCTTCCAGAACGGCGGTGAGTGCTTCTAACATCGTTGGATAGAGACCTTTAAAAATTGACGATTTTCGATTGAAGATTGTCGGAGCGAAGCGTAGATCCCGATTAATCGGGGAATTTTTCCGGAATCAAAATACTTGCCACAAAGGCACTAAGACACACTTGGAGCGATTCAATTTCAAAAGGCTAAACTCTTACTATATATTTAATATTCTTATTTAGTGACTTGGTGCCTTAGTGGCAGAAGGAATTCTTTCGGTTTTCATTTTTTAATTCGGTTTTAGCCCGGCTATTTCCTGAGGTATTTTTTAACCAATTCATCCCAATACGGATCCGCCATAAGCATCTTCAGTCCTTTATTGAGCGTGTCCAGCAGTTCGGTATCCTGCTTTCGAACCGCATAGCCGAATTCTTCGTCATGCATGCCGAAAGAGCCGAGAATCTTCACGGGTTTTTTCCCGGCGGCGTCCATTGCCGGCGCGTCATCCATTGCAGCGGCGGCGATACGGCCGTTCACAACATCTTCAACTGCCAGAGGGGCTGAGTCATAATAAATGAGTTCGAAATTCCAGCCCTTTTCGACGGCAGTGTCTTTGAGCCATTCCGCTTCGCTGGTCCCACGCTGGACGCCAAGGCGCATTTTGCCGGTAAGCACCTGTTCCACCGTCAGAGTGGCATCTTTTTTCGCGACAAAGACCTGCTTGATCGTCCAGTACGGAATGGTGAAGTTGACGACTTTCTGGCGTTCTTCGGTAATGCTCATCCCCGAAGCGATGAAATCGATCTTTTTTGCAACCAGGTTGGGAATGATCCCGTCCCAGTCCAGGGGCTGGTGTTTGACCGTAAACCCCATTTTTTTTGCGATCCAGTTCACCGAATCAATGTCAAAACCGCCGGGATTTCCTGATTTGTCCACATACGCAAAGGGTGGAAAGTTGGCATCGATACCGTTGATAAATTCCTTGGCGCAGACGTTGCCGCCTAAGATCATAAAAAGCGCCATAACAACTGCCATGAAAAATGAAAATTTTTTCATCATGCTCTCACCTCCAATTTTAATTGTTATCGTTGGGATTCGAATGGGTCTTGTCTGTATTTAAAACCAAAGTTTGATGGTTTCGTAAAAAGTCAATATTGCTCGCTCCGTGACCATTTGGGGGCGTTTCCATCGGTTCCGCTAAATTTCAAGAACTCGGCGCAAGCGCCTCAAACAGCTTGAAATTTTTAACGCTTCACCGCTTGAAACGCTGATTCCCCAAATGCTCAAATGTCGCTCACAAAAGACTTTTTACAAGTT
>JAWOIY010000220.1:0-3491 GCA_046484425.1 Desulfobacterales bacterium
TTTGCGGTTCCACAAGACCTTGACGTTTTCCTGATGCATTTTATGTTTGCCATTTGTCATTTGTCATTTGTGATTGGCCATTGGTCATTAATCATTTTTTAATTATAGGACACAGATTACGCGGATTTAACGGATCTGCGCGGATATTTAAACTGGTTCGCTCCGCTCACAATTTGTTCAACGCGCGCAGCGCAGACGCTTGCACCGCTTAAACCACTGCTTTCTCATCTGCGAAAATCCGCAATATTCGTGTCATCCGTGTTCTATCTTTTCAGCTCAGCCCGATTAAGGTCGCAAACCTTCCGGTAATCCCTTCTCCGCGAAAGGAAAAAAATCGGCTTGGATCACATTTTGTACACATCCGGCTTAAATCCACGTTTTCGGGCAATACGCCTGCTTCACATAACTGATCCCGGCTGATGGACCAGAAATCAAAATGGTTGGTATCATTTTTGTATTTCCAAAAAGCATCCGGGATCTCTTTTTCGTAGTTTATGAATTCCGCGCAACATGGTCCAAGAGACGGGCCGACCCCTGCAATCATATCACGAGGACGGCATCCGAAGCTTTTCTCCATCACCGCCAATGTACGACCAATAATATTGTTTATGCTGCCGCGCCATCCGGCGTGTACATTTGCCACCACTTGTCGAACCGGATCGCAAATCATTACGGATTGGCAGTCGGCCACCTGAATGACGAGAAATTTTTTAGGGATATTCGTCACCATTGCGTCCGCTTCAAATCTGTATTCAGAATCCATATCAAAAATTTCCCAATGTTTGCTTTCAAGACCGTCGGAGGTTTCAACCACCTTATTAAATTCATGTTTTTTTGCAAATACAACAATTCGCTTACCGTGAACCTGATCTAAAAAAACAAGATCTTTTTCATCGATGCATCGAGAAATGATTTTTCTATTTTCTATAACCCTACGGTCATCGTCCCCGACACCGAAACCCACATTCAGGCTTCGGTAAGGGCCTGTGCTTTTTCCGTTCTTTCGGGTGAAAATTCCATGCAGGGTACCCGAAACACCTGAAAGTTTGGGAAACTCAAAAAAGGATATGCCGTTTTTCTGATTGATGACCACTTCCAAATTTCCTTTGACAGCGGAACAAGAAGATAAAAAGGTTAGAAAATCAGAGGATCGGAGGCTCTGAGGCATGCCAATCTTCTCACCTTCCCACCCTCTCACCTTTTAACCTTCTTATTTTTCTAAGTATTTGTGTTTATTCGTGTGTATCCGTGGTTTCCCTTCCATAAAGTTCAAGGATCCTCTGTATGATCTGGGACGTCGAAATATCAGGAACGACTTCGACTCGAACCACTTTGCCCCCATAGCTTTTTACAACATCGGATCCGATGATCTCCGCTTCCTCCCAATCGGCGCCCTTAACCAGAATATCCGGCTTAACGGCACGTATAAGCGCTAAAGGGTCAGGTTCATCGAAAATCGTTATATAATCCACACACGTCAAGCCCGCCAGAACCTCCGCCCTTTGATCCTGGTTCACGATGGGCCTGTTGTCGGGTTTTATTGACCTTACGGAAACATCGGAGTTCAATCCCAAAACCAGGACATCCCCTTTTGCTCTGGCAGCGGTGAGATATCGTACATGCCCTACGTGCAGAATGTCAAAGCATCCATTTGTAAAAACAACCCGTTTCCCGGATTTTCGCAATCCTTCCAACGTTTGAATCAGATCTGGTAATCTTAGAATTTTGGATCTCATCTTCCTGCTTCCGTCACATGGCCCTTGCCAGGGTCAGCACATCAACATGGGCTGCGCCTGCTTTCAACAGTACTTTTGTACATTCACTTACAGTCGCTCCAGTGGTATAAACGTCATCCACAAGCAGTATTTTCTTTCCGATAATCTTCGATGAGTCGACAACACCGAAGGCATCTTTTATGTTTTGTAGACGCTCCTTGCGTCCCAAACCGGTTTGCGGCTTTGTCCATTGTTTCCGCACAAGAACATCTCTTAAAACCGGAATCTTCGGCAACGCGTTGTTCAATGCTTCAGCAATAATTACCCACTCTTTTATGAGAAGAAAGGAAGGGTTAAAACCTCTGATTCTGAGCTTTCTTTTGTGAAGCGGCACCGGTACGATCAGGTTGATGGTGTTCCCGGGCCAATAGCGGTAAAAGATCATAAACAAAAGTACGCCGAGCGGTCTCGCCAGTTGAATTTTTCCTTTATACTTCAAACAATGGATCGCAGCCATAAGCGCCTCATCATAGACGCCCGCCGATCGTGCCTTTCCATATTTTTTGGAAGTATCGAGGCACTCGCCGCAGTGGTGATCCTCCCCCTCTCTGCTTTTAAAAACAACGCCGCATGTTGAGCACATGGGGGATTCAATGGCCTTGAATGTACCCGAGCAATTCGCACACAAAAAGGGTGCCATGAGTGCTTCAAATATTTTTATGTCAGTGCTCGAACCATTTTCTGAATGACCGGCTGTTGAAGCGGTTTCGTGAAAAAATTCTTCTGAAACCCAAAAGCCCACCATCAAACTATTTAAATCCTGCAAAAACGTTTTTAGGCTTCTATTGTGCTGCTTACGGGTCTTGAAAAAAGATCCGCATATCAGACACCGTGTTGGGAAAACTGCTTCTTTCACTGTGCCGGCTACCCGGATCAAAAGGTTGCCTTGCCAAGATACGTTTATCATCCAGGTGACCGCCTCCGCCTGAAAGCCTCATACATCGCCACCGCCCCTGCAACGGATGCATTGAGAGAGTCTATGGGGCCGGTTTGGGGGATAGAAAGTAACACATCGCAATGCTTTTTAACAAGCGGACGGATTCCCCTTCCCTCTCCACCGACAACAATGGCATTAATTCCTTTCATATCACAGGTAAATATCGTTTCCTCCGAGACCCTGTCCATTCCGGCGATCCATAAGCCGCATTCCTTTAACCGCTTGATGGTGCTGACCATGTTTGTTACCCGCGAAAGACAAATATGCTCCAAAGCGCCTGCCGAGGCCTTGGACACTGTCGGTGTGGGCACGGCCGATCTATCTTTGGGAATGATAACGCCATTCATACCGACACAAAGTGCGGTCCTGATCAGAGCACCGAGGTTATGCGGATCCATTATATTGTCAAGCAACAATAAAAAGTGCGTTGAATTGTCGTTTTGAACGCTGTTCAGAATTTCTGAGACCTTGACAAAGGGATACGCGCCTGTTTCGGCCCCGACGCCTTGGTGATGATCCGTGCCGGAAATGGATTTTAGGTACAAAGGCGTAGACGCTTCAACAGCTATTTTTAGGGAATCCGCCAGTGCTATTACTTTCTCAAGGCGCTTTGAAATTTTTTCTTTTGTGATGTAGACCTTAAAAATATCTCTCCGTCCTGCCCTGAGGGCTTCATAAACCGGATTGATGCCAAACAGTATCTCTGTCTTCACGATGACCTTTTAGTCGAACATAATCCTTTTAATGGTATTTCTTAATTATGGCGATGAGTTCTTCAA
>JAWOIY010000049.1:0-13539 GCA_046484425.1 Desulfobacterales bacterium
CGGGAGAAGAGCCAAAATATTAGGCTAACGTTTTTGTGACAGAACTTGCCTGTAAAATTTTTCATGCGCTTCAGCAGTTTTCTGCCAGCTATAGTTTTCTGCGGTGTTTCTGGCGTGTTCACCCATCTTTATCCGTCTTTCTCTGGAAAACAATTGCTTTAGAATGCTGGATAGGTCTTCAGGGTTCTTCATCAAAAAACCATTTTCTTCATGTTTAATCAAAGCAGCCACTCCGGAATTTGCGCTGACAATTACGGGCAGCCCACAGGCCATCCCTTCCAAAATGCTGATACCAAAAGCTTCGGAGAGAGATGGCAGAACAACGACGTCCGCTGCGGCAAGGTATTTTCTCACATCATCCGCCAGGCCGACAAACTGAACCTGATTTTCAATGCGATATTGTTTTACCTTTCGCTTGTATGGTCTTAAGTTTTCGCCGCTTCCTACAACCAATAGCCGCATACCTTTTGAAAGCGCGGGGAACAACCTGTCCAATCCTTTACGCTTGAAAGCAGAACCCACAAATACAATGACGAGTTCATCATCTGTCGCCTGAATCTTATTTCGAGCCTCTTTTCGTTCCTTTGCAATTTGGTCCGGATGGAATGATTCCGTGTCAACACCGGGTGGTATTACGACGACATTCTCAGTGCGGTTGTATCGTCTTCTGACATCTTTCGTTATACCATCAGAAACCGAAATCAGCCAGGGAGTGGTCATTTGTTTTTTCTCCAGCCAGAGATAGCAAAGACTTCGCAGGCTAAAATATTTCTGCTCTATTCGTCTGATGCCCGCATATTTCTCCAATCCGGAAATGTAGGAAAAACTATGCAAGGTCAGGATATCCTGCTTATAGTTTCGCTCATGGGAGTGAATAATGTCATAAGCGTTGTTTTTGAGCATTTTAGTGGTTTCTCTTATGAAGGATAGTGTATTTAATACGCCGGAAAAGGTTAACCGCTTGGGGACCTGATGGAAGGTTATCCCGTGAATCAGTTTGGAATCAGCCACATGGGAAAAAATGTCAACCTCATGTCCCTGATTGACCAGACCCCTTGCAACTTCCACGGCATAAAGTTCTTTGCCGCCCGACTTACAGAATCTTTTGACCAAAAATGCAATTTTAAGCATCTTCAACAGGTTATTTCCAAAACAAAATAAAGGGGTATCGCCATTTATTTTCACAAAGGCGGTAAGGGCATTGACGTTGCAATGCAACCCAAAATTTTAGAATTTGTCAAATATTTAAATTTATGTTATAAACCGTGTAAAAAATCCCGGATACCGGGCCACTGCAAGAAATATGGCAGCGGGTAAATATACCGCCTTTCAGAAAAAATATGACTCAGGAAACTCACGGTAAAAACAAAATATGAAATCTTTCCAAAAGACGAAATGGTTTATTTTAGCTCACTGTTTCAACATGGACGGCAGGGCTGCAAGTCATACCATTACCGACCGGATTCCTCTTCTACTTGCGCGGAACATAAAACCGGTCGTTCTGAGCGCGCCAACCGGGGAAAAAGACCACAGATTTCCCCATTATCAGATCTTTTCTCCGGCTCCCTCCGGGTTAAGATTCGAAATGCGCCATTTCTTAAAAAACCACGGCAAACGCAACATCGCCCATAAAATACTAAAAGCGATTCTAACCATTGTGATTCTGCCGCTTTATGCTGCGGAAAAAATCGCTATCCATCTTGACAGCCACTGGTCCTGGTTTATCACGGCATCGGTTTACGGTATTTTTATAACCACAAAACACCGGCCCGATATCATATATACAACAGCAGGTCCCTCTTCGACACATTATGCAGGATACGTTTTAAGCAAAATCTTTGGGCTCCCATGGATTGCCGAGATACATGACCCGTTGATTTATGACCATGAAAAACACAAATGGCATAAATATTTCTTTCAGAAATACCTGGAAAAACTTATATTTCAAAAGGCTTCTACTATAATATATTTTACCGAAAAGGCAAGTGAAAATGCCGAAAGGAGAAATCCCGGGTATGAATACAAAACAATCGTGATTAGACCCGGAGCGTTGCCTCCGAACATAAAAAAGGTGGCATATAAAAAAAGATCAAAAATTCATTTTGGCCACTTCGGTTCGCTTTCACCACGGCGGAACCTTGAGATGCTCTTTAATGCTTTTTATACACTTTTTCAAAAACATCCGGATCTTTCCAAAAAAATAGTCTTGGATATTTATGGGACCACACTTGATAAAATATCAGAAAAGGCGTTAGAACGGTATCCTGTTCACGACATATTGGCGAGACATGGCAGACTTGAACACGATCCTGTGACTGGAAAATCAGGGAGAGAACAGATTCTGGAAGCCATGCAAAAAACCGATGTACTACTTCTCATTCACGGAACAGATGAAAACACATGTAACGAATACATTCCCTCCAAAGTGTATGATTATATGCTGGCGAATCGCCCGATTCTGGGACTGGCCCATCTTGATTCAGAACTTTATCACATATTGGAAGAAAACGGTTTTGAGGCTGCAAACATTAAACTGTTAGATGACGTTCAGGCGAAAATTTTACGCTTGATTGAACGGTGGGAAAAAAATGGGCTCCCGGATATTGCTCCTGTTAAAATCCACACTGTCGAGGAAGCTGCAGAACGATTGACACGATCTGTTGAAAAATTGTGACCTGTATTGGCATCAAGTAAGGCCTGTAAACTTCAGCGTAATTTTTGATATAAATAAAAGTTTCAATCTAAGTGATTATTCGCACTAATATGCAGCCAAATTTTGTAATATGGAAAAATTAGTTCTTTTTTGTAAGTCTTACGACAGAGACTTATACCGGGCTCGACGCATGGCGGAAAGCGTTCTAAGGTTTAACTCGGATAATATTCCGCTATATTTATCCGTTCCGTTTAAAGATCTTGATGATTTTAAAAAAACATTTGGTGATATTCCGTGTCATTTTATTACGGATGAGACAATCCTGGGAAAAAGTTATCTGGTCTATGGCAGGATTCCCAAATTATATCCGACCCATTTAATGCAACAACTGATCAAGCTCGAATTCTGGAGAATGGAGCTGTGTAAGAATTATGTTTGGCTTGATTCCGATTCATACTTCATTAAGCCATTTAAGATAAAAAATTTTTTTTATGACGAAGAAACGCCGTATACCATTTGTCATGAATCAAAGGAATTACGTGAATTTTCAAGTTGGCATAATAAAGAAATCATTGAAAAATTTGAAAATTTGGCTAAAAAAATGCAGGGATTATTTAACCGTTCAGGTCCATATTATAATTTTGGATACCCCCCTCTCATATGGTCTTGCCGGGTTTTAAAAAGTTTTTATGAAGATTATCTTAAAACAAACAATAAAACGATTTACGAAATTTTATATAAATACCCTTGCGAAATGCAGTTATATGGGGAGTTCCTTCTTCACAGCCAATTAATACCTGTCATTCCTATTGAACCGATGTTTAAGGTGTTTCATTATGCAGAACAATTTTTTGAATCTCAAATGAAAGGAGAGTCGGAATTTTCTCTTTTAAAAAAATATTTCGGAATTGTTATGCAATCCAACTGGACGACGATAAAAGAAAAGAAACCAACCAAAACTCGATTGAAAATATTTTTTCGAAAATTATTCCGGCAACTTCATTTAATTCGATTCGACTAGAAAATTTTTGTAAAATAGCTTAAATTTTTTAAAACTTCAGAAATGATTAGGTTAGATCAATTTGAAGAAAATCACTCAAAAGAACGTTTGGATGCCTTGTTTTTGATTGCCTAATGCACCTTCCTTGCCAAGGGACCAACCAATGGCACTCCCCCTGTGTTAGGATAGTTGTCGCATGAGTTAAAATCCGCTATAAGAGGGGGCAGGAGGACGACTCATGCGATATTCACCTGAACGTAAAGATGCCGTGCTGCGAAAAATGATGCCGCCGCACAACCGATCCATCAAACAATTGGCCCAGGAAGAAGGCATTTCCGAAGCCACTCTTTTTGCCTGGCGTAAGCAAGCTCGAGACAAGGGCTTGCTGCTGCCGGACGGCGATAGTGGCCCGGAGGGTTGGTCAGCCCGGGACAAGTTTGCGGCAGTTTTAGAAACCGCAGCTTTCAACGAAACCGAACTGGCCGAATATTGCCGAACAAAAGGCATATACCCCGAGCAACTTTCACAATGGCGCAGGGCTTGTGAACGGGCCAATGACTGGGACCGAGAAAGTAATCGTCGTTTAAAGACAGAAAAGAAAACCGATCGCCAGCGTATCCGCAAATTGGAACAAGAGTTGCGGCGCAAGGAAAAGGCGTTGGCGGAAGTGGCTGCTTTGTTGGTGCTGCAAAAAAAAGCACAGGCGATCTGGGGGGACCCAGAGGACGAATGATCAGCGAGCCGGATCGCCGTCAAACCATTGAGCTGATCGAAACGGCCCGTAGGGATGGAGCGCGCTTGATACCCGCCTGCCAGGTTTTGAAGATTAGCGCCAGGACTTACCAGCGTTGGACAAAGACTGAAAGTGTCGCAAAGGATAGACGGCCGGATGCCATTCGGCCTACACCGGCCAACAAACTGACAACGGAAGAAAGACAGCACGTTTTGGATGTGTGTCATCAGAAGGAAAATGCCAGTCTGCCCCCGTCGCAGATTGTGCCGAAATTGGCGGACCAGGGTCAGTATATTGCCTCTGAGTCGAGTTTTTATCGGATTCTTCACGAGGCCAACGAGCAGCACCATCGGGGCCGCAGCCAGAAACCGCGAAAAAGCATGCCACCTAAGGGATTTTGTGCAACGGGTCCCAACCAGGTTTGGACGTGGGATATTACGTGGCTGCCCGCTTCCATTCGAGGCATGTTCTTTTACCTTTATATGATTGTGGATGTGTTCAGCCGGAAAATTGTCGGCTGGGAGGTGTTTGATCGGGAAAGCTCCAGCAACGCGAGCAGTTTTGTTTACAAGGCCGTTTTGGCGGAAGGATGTATCCTCAAACCGCTGGTGCTGCATTCTGATAATGGTTCTCCGCAAAAAGGCTTTACCCTTAATGCCAAACTTGAATTGCTGGGGATCATGCCTTCGTTCAGCCGGCCGAGAGTCAGCAACGACAACCCCTACTCGGAAGCGCTTTTTCGAACGTGCAAATATCGTCCGGACTATCCCAAATCCGGATTTGAAACGATCGAGAAGTCTCGCAACTGGGTGAGTCAATTTGTTTTGTGGTATAACAATATTCATCGACATAGTGCGATTCGATTTGTCACCCCGAGTCAAAGGCATCATGGGGAAGATCGTCAAATACTTCAACAACGGCAAATAGTTTATGAAATAGCGAAAAGTCGGAATGCAAACCGCTGGAGCGGAGAAACCAGGAACTGGGATTACATTGATCATGTCTGGTTGAACCCTCCAAAAGGCAAAAGTGACGAGGTTCTGAAAGTAGCTGCATGAAGGTAATCGATGATCAAAATAAAATCATATTCATGCGACAACTACCTTGACAAACAGCGCACTTAAGATAAAGACAAATTTAAGGAAAATTTCAAATGAAACGAATAATCGAAATGATTTTGAACATAAAACTGGATCTCTCACCTAAAAGCAAGTTGTCGACAAGCTTTTCCGATAATCAGTCCTACCCGCAGTTCTGCCTGCAGGCAAGTAATGATTTACAAGTTTTTAATACCTTCCGCAGTAATCCAATCTATAATGAGATTCTAGAACATGTTTCAGAAAAACAGGGAAGGGAATATCTTGAGCAAATAAAGAAGAATCCAGAAATACTAAAAGGGATTAATACATTTAAAGAGAATGACTTGTTTGGAAATCCCAGAGTTTCTGAATATGCAAATATCGGCAAAATCTCCCCTACTACGCTAAGATATGTAAAGGTGCTGACTGATCTAAATTTTTTTTTTGGAAACTTGGATGGATTTAATATTTGTGAAATTGGTGTCGGCTATGGCGGACAATGCCGAATCATCGATTGTTATTTTAGTTTGAATGCATATTGGCTTATAGATATCAAACCGGCTCTGATGCTGTCCAGAAGATTTTTGGACAACTATGACATTCGATCAACTCTTTTTTATAAAACAATGAACGAAACAGAAAAAATAAATTATGATTTGTTGATAAGCAATTATGCTTTTTCAGAGCTTAATCGAAAGATACAAGACTTGTATCTCGAAAAAGTGATTCTAAATTCCAAAAGAGGCTACATCACATATAATGAGGTTACACCTCCGGAGTTCCATTCATATAAAAAACAAGAACTAATTGAGATAATTCCTGATTCTGTAATTATAGAAGAAATACCTTTTACTCACCCCCAAAACTGTATCATAATTTGGGGGGATAAACTGTAGATTTTAATCCCTTGTGAAGATGGTGTTTATTGGTTGCTTCAAAAAGTGAGGAGGGCAAGAACAGTAGGTTGACCTCTAATCACGAATAGCCTTAAAAAAACACTACGAGCGGAATTCAATTACCCTAAGATCTTTCGCAGCAGATAGCTTGCGGATACTTTCGACGAAATAGAGCTGCTTGAATATCCTCGTTTATACCGGATGACAAGCCTACCATTTTAATCAATAACTATTTATTGACCAATGTAGGGGATGTGAATTATGATTATCAGGTTTTTTGAATTGTCTACAGGCTGGGCATATTAAGTCCTGGAAAATTATAACGGGTAGATTTTCCGATTATATACACTTGCGCAAACAGATTGATATGTTCTTCAATATTAGAAAGTTATTAGCAAACCTTAAAAAAAAGTATTTCAGACTGGAGTCACATTCTCAGCTTGCAGAAGACAGAATTATTGAATGGGCCCTAAGTCTGATGAATATAGAAAAGCCAAGCTATCTGGACATTGGTGCAAATCATCCACGCTATTTGAGCAATACTTATTTTTTTTACAAGAAGGGATGTAGGGGAGTATGTATCGAACCCAACCCCCTTCTTTGCAAGGCATTAGCGAAACGCCGTAGGAGAGATGTATGTATCCAAGCTGGCATTCTTCCCGGCAGTGAAACAGAAATGTCGTTTTTCGTTATGTCTGCGGACACTTTATCCACGTTTTCTGAACAAGATGCTGAGTCCTTTCAAAGGCTGGGATATAAGATTCTCGAAACCATAAAAGTTCCTATTGTTGATATTAACAAAATAATTCAAGAGTATTTTGATGACAGACCCGATTTTATTTCAATAGATGTTGAGGGTTCAGAGCTGGAGATCATCAAAAGCGTTGATTGCAGACCGCCTTTATGGTGTGTGGAAACCTTGGATTTTGAGTCAATTGAAAAAGCAGAGGCGGTAATTGAACATTTAGTATCGAAGAGATATACTGTTTTTGCTGATACTTTTCTCAATACAATCTTTGTAGATAGCGACGTGTGGAATAATCGGAAAAAATAAAATTCCCCGAATAAAATAAGATATACTTCCCACACGATCAAGATAGTAATTTATGCTGAAAACCCCAAAACGTCCTGTAGGTTTTCAAAAACAAAAGATTCGGTCATCTTATACCTTTGAGCTATTTCGAAATTTTTTTTAACCGAAGATAATCTCCCCATATAAAATTCTTTATTAAGTTTTGGCAATAATTTGCTGAGTTGCCGCAAAGATTTAAAACAAGCCATGCCTCTAACATCAAAAAACTTATCTATCGAAAGGCACCCCCAGTACACTGGAATTGTACCTGTTGCAAAACAATCTATTAGCTTTTCTGAAAAATAGTAGTCTGCTCGACAATTTTCCACGGCAATAGAAAAACGATAATCTCGTAGCCCTTCCAATTTGTTATTAACAGGATGATATCCGTATCCCAAAATCGCGTCCAGTGAATCACCAAACTTTTGAACGATTCGATGCCGCAATTTTTGTCCTTTAAGATCGTTTTTATGAGACGCAATAATCGATATGTTGTTTTTTTTCTTATGTATCTGCCATTCATCAAAAGGAATCCAGGTGCCGCCAAAAGGATTAAACTTGGCTTTGCTCGTAGATTCAAGAAGCTTGCGGTCAAAAGTTAATATACGGTCGAATGCCGAATGATTGCGTCTAATTCCCCGATAGATTCTCTTGGTCACTGTGGGCGATTCTAACATCCAGGCCACGTTATATGAATCTGGATAGTTATGAACTTCCTCCAAACTGGTATCTGTAAATACCATTATATCCTGTCGACCAACGCGATCCCACTCGAAGCCAAACCCAGGCGAAGGCAAGTCTCCATTACTAGCGCTATGCGTATGCGCAAAGTGTTTGTCTCTCAATCCTAATATCACCTTTTCTTGAACCATTAACACTCTCTTTACTGAAACTAATTTTTCACTGGACTGTAATCCAGCCTTGACACGGGGAAGCCCGATATCCCCATTCGGCCGGCGCGATTACAACTTTTCCAGGATTTTCATTTAGCCAAGCGCCCCACCAACTAAACGAACTATTTGCTATAATTGCATGCCGGCATTGGCTCATTAGCCATAAATCCTCAAAATCTCGTTCAGCACCATTATGTGTTACGAATTCAAACGGGCCGGGCGGATTTAGATTTTTTTGAACCCATTCAAAGTCATCCGAAAAAATAAAAAAGTAAGGGCTTTTAACATGTTTCTGCAAAACTATAAAAGCTTTTTCGTAATAGCTTTTTGGTAGTAAATGTTCATACGCGATGCGTCGTGCATGCAGACATACCGATTCATTTGTTACATCTCGTATCTGTTTCGTTTTCGCCAATGTTTCTTTCGACAACTCCACCTTCAGCGTTAGTTCCTGACGGACCAGGTTTGCCACCTTTTTAAAATACTCCTCTCTTTGCCAGTAGCCAATCAAATACACTTTCTCCCGCTTTGGTCGAAACTGCAACATGCGCGGGTCAAAAAGGGATTTTTCTTCGATAAGGCTTCTCCAGTTAAAGGGTAAAAGTCTGTTCACCCTTCGTAATCGTTTTAAACTCACCGACCCCACCTTGTAGACTGTCACATCCTCTTCACTAGCCTCTTGTGCCTGAATGTTGAATCTGCGAAGCTGATAACTTCGTCCATAAGTATCCACATCGAAGACACTGTGCACATCCAACTTTAACATCCTGCCCGTATGCAACGCTAGTGACCGGGCTGCCGCGTAAATAAACATCTGGTTGCCAAGCCCACCCTCAATACGAGCAATGATCATGTCTCACTCTCAACATTTTCCATTAATAAACAGGGCCAAAGACTTGAAGCGTCGCCCTAATTTCAGTTATTGACTGAGGGAAAACCGTTAATAACCCTTTCTCTTGGGTATAACAATAATGTTAAAAACGTTATGATGATTACAACAGTTCAGCATTCGGTGGTTCCAAAATCCGATACCGTGGCAGGCAATAATTTGAAAGTACCTTTTTTTTGTTCCAGCAGGCTAACTAATCGAGTTATGTCTTTTTTGAATTTATCTTCAGGGTATATCCAATTGGAATTTTTGTAAAATTCGATTCCATTGAAAAGCGGTAAACACAGATTTCCTCCAATGCTGCCAATATAGTTATAATTCTGAGCCCAGTTATAGTATTCATTCGAAGCATTCCGATACCCTTGAATCAGTTGAATGGACAGTGAACGGCTGGAAAAAAGGAGATTCCGGAAAGGCTGGCTGTGCGGTCCGATAATAACAGGAGCTTCCTGAAACAATTTAATCTGTTCATTCAAGGATAAACCCGATAAGGTAACCCTCTTCATTCCAGGAAAATATGATTTCGAGATAAAAAAAATAGCATCTTCGTTAACGAGTTTTCGATCAGGAGCATCTTTGCGGCTTAAAAATACAGGCAACCCTTTTTCTATATTTTTTTCGTCACCAATAAACTTGTTTCGAATATATTTATAATATTTTTCATAAGTCATGGTAGCCGCTTTTTCTTCGCACAGCATGGGAACATAAAACGCTTTTTTACAAAATACCGTTCCAATACTGGCTTCTATTATGTCTGACTCAGGGATATCCAGCTTTTTAAGATAGTCTATCTGCCACTTTCGATGTCTGGGAGTTACTAAAATTTTGCATCCGCCGAATTGCTGAATAATATCCAGGCTGGCCACCAGCCGGGGAAGATGTTCGAGTAAAAAGTGCCCCCTGTTTCCGGGAGCGCGACCGGATAAAATAAATACCAATTCTTCAATTATTTGAGCAAGCGATTTTATTGGGCGTCGAATCTTTTTCAGCTTAACGCCCTTGAGGGAAGAGCATACGGAAAAAAGCGTGTCCGGTTCAAAAAACAAATGGCCTTCCGAACCGGTTACCCATACATCTTTTAGGACATATAAATGCCTCTCAGGATGAAAAAATTTTAATTGGGCGTTACATCCAAAATAGGCTTCCTCAAGTTCATTCTTATAAATCGTATAACCATTATCCTGGACAGGTTTTTTATCAATGATTTTGGCATGAGATGTAACATTTTTCAAAGGGAACCCTGCCATTGTCCAAAAGGTGGCTTTTCCGTCATGAAGTACTTTTATCAGCTTTGTTGTTGTGATCATTGTGGCCATTTTATTCATTATCGGCATTAAGCTTCCAAACAATCGTTCCCAAAGAAAGAATTAAAAACAAAACTACTTCAGTCACATGGACAAATATAGGTTCAAAAAAACCGATAAAAAGAAACATCGTAAATGCAGACAACATGCAAAGACCCCACTCTTTGATATATGTCTCCTTACCATTTCTAAAAGTATTCCAGCACATTCTAAAAAAAACAAAAATTATACAGCAAAACATTATCAAGCCCACGATTCCAACTCTTGAAGCTATTTCAGTGTAAATAGAATGAGGGTATTTCAATAAAATTTCAGGCTGCAGGTTAACGGGCAATTCTTCATTGTAGGATTCGAAATCAATATATTTAACATATGTCCCCATCCCGAAACCGATTCCGAATATCGGATAATCTTTGATAATTTCGAACATAACCCAAGTGTTTTTTATCCGTATATCATTAAAATATGTTCCATTTCGTATATCATTTAAATATGTTCCATTTGTAATACGGTTTTTAAACGGCAAAAAGACCGCCAATAATAGAAAAATCGTTAAAAATACGGCCAAAACTTTTTTATTTTTGTGAAACAGAATAGATATTGACAAAAATAATGCAAGGGAAGAGCTTCGTGTTTGTGTCATAAATGTCGCCAGGCAGAGCGGAAAAAAAGATAAAACAAGAATGGTTTTACGATATAAATGACTTTCAACTTTGAAAAGTTGAATGGCAAGAATAATTGCAAATATTGTCAAGACGCCGATACGATTAATTGAAATTTCATTTAAGGTGCCACCCAGTCTCGTCGACAATTTGTGACCCAAAACAATATATTCATAATATAACAACCATATAGAAATTATTGCAGTCGACATTATTATGACCCATGAGAGAACGACAACCTTCTGTTTTGAGCATAGAAAGTTGATAACTATGTAGTAGAGAATAAGGTATCTCAGCAGGTGAGAATAAAAATCATGGATGCTGTTGCCTTTATCGAGGGCAAAAAACAGACTTAAAAAGGTCCAAAAAACATAAAGACCAAAAGGAATCAAAAGCGGGGTTTTAAATGAAAAATCGGTTCTTTTAAAAAGCAGCAATGCCAGCACCATTACGACTGACAGGTAAAAACATATTTCTTTGATGGAAGTTGTGTGCGGGAATGGATTAAAAAATATATATATCCCAATTAACACGGGGACAGCTTGATTTAATATGTCAAATAATTTGGAGTATTTTATTTGGTGTTCGACTGTTTTAACCATGGAATCAGATGTTTTCATCGAAATATATTTCAAACGGAAGTATTTAAAGCTGTTATCCTTTTTTCCTCTCGAACGATTTGTAATTCAGAATCAAGCCTGTCCATTCTTTTTTTCAATTATTTGTGAAACCGCATTAAACACCTGGTCAATGGAAATCAGAGTCATGCAGTCATACGTTTGGCAATGCCGTTTGAAGCAGGGAGCGCATGCTTGACCAGCTGTTACCACTTGATGACCCGATCCAAAGGGACCGGTCCGCCACGGTGCCGTTGGCCCGAAAAGTGCCACCACCGGTGTTCCCATGGCAACTGCCAGATGCATTGGCCCGGTGTCGGTGGAAATGACAACGTCAGCTTTGGCGTAAAGCGCAGCCAGCATTTTCAACGTCGTTTCACCGGCAAGATTAACCGCGGGGGCGCCCATGTCCGCCTTTATTTGATGAATCGTCCGGCGATCTTCAAAGCTGCCGGTAAAAACGACCTCGACATCATATTGCGCGGCGATCCGATCCGCCAGTTCCGCGAACTTCCGATTTGACCAGAGTTTTGATTCCCACTTGGCCACCGGGTTTATAGCAACAAACCTTCGGGGATTTACCACGCCGTATCGCTGTAACAGATCCTCGACCTTTTTGCGATCATAATCCGATACCGGAAGGTTGTATTCGACATCGGGCGTTGGAATCCCCAGCGCATTAAGGAACATCAGTCCCCGGGAAAGGGCGTGGTGCTCCATACTTACGGCCGGAACATGCTCGTTCAGGAACAGATAACTGTGCTCCATGTGTTCCAGGCCCTGGCCGAATCCTATTTTTCGGCGGCCCCTTGCAAGGGCGATTAAAATCCCGCTTTTCAACAAAGCCTGAAAATCGAGGATCATATCATAACGGGTGTCTCGCAATACTTTTATAAAACGATATATTTCTTTAATCGTGCTCAAACAAGATGCACTTCGCAACGACTTTATCCAGCGTTTACGCTTAGAAACAAGAATGCGGTCTAAAGCTTCATGACCTTCAATAAGTGTGGCGGCGTCCTCCTCCACCAGCCAGGTGATATGGGCATCCGGATGGTGTTTTCTGACGGCATTCAAGGCGGGCAATGTATGGATGACATCACCGATGGCGCTCAGCTTTACGATGAGGATATTCACAATATTTCCTTTACAACGTTAAACACCATCTCAACACTGATGAGATCCATGCAGTTAAGGTGTCCTTTTGGGCATTCCGGCCGAAGACAAGGACTGCATTCCAAAGGAGCCCGCACAATCCTGCTGTGCTGACTCAAAGGTCCTGTCGTTACAGGATTGGTTGACCCGAATACCGCAATCAGCGGAACATCGAGTGCTGCCGCAACATGCATTAGGCCACTGTCATTGGTAATAAAAAGAGCACATCTTTCTATCAAGGCCATGGCTTCGCCCAGGCTTGTCTGGCCGGAAAGATCAATGGGACGGTGTTGCATTTTATTCGAAATATACCGACCAAGGTTTATGTCCTTGGGCCCCCCGAAAATGATCACCGGGTCCCCTGTGAACGCCTGTATCCGGTCAGCCAGACGCGCATAGCGATCCAGGGGCCACTGTTTTGCCGGTCCGTAGGTGGCGCCGGGATTGATGCCGATGATTTTGTCACCGGGGCACGGATCCTGTTCCGACAAAATTTTTTCTGCGCGAAATCGATCTCTTTGATCCAGTTTCAGATAAAGATCCCGGTTGTCCTCCTCCACACCGATTCCGCGTAATATATTCAAAT
>JAWOIY010000133.1:0-2556 GCA_046484425.1 Desulfobacterales bacterium
TCTTGTTTATTCCCCAGATCAATTCGATCATAAGCAGAACAAGCCAAACAAATCCTAAAAAAATCATCGGCCCATCAAGAATTTGTTCTACCGATTGGAGCAACCTTTTCCGTTTATTTTTAATATCGCTTTTCATACTTTTGGAGTATCTAATATATGAAAAAATTTCGGAAGGTTTAGATCAGGAAGATAATGAGCAAGAGTATTATCAAGTTGCCTTTACTGTTAATGACGAAAAAACATTTATGAGAGAGATTTCGGCATTTAAAAACACCGCTGATGTGTTAAAAATTAAATTATAAAATAGATGTTGGGGTAAAAAAAAAGAGGCTGTCTAAAATCTCAAGATAGGGCAGCCTTATTTTTTTTACGTCTAAGCGGCATTTTTTATAAAGGCAAGCTGTTTTACAAATTGTCCTTCAATTTTTACATTAAGCATCTTTAAACAAACAATAAGATGCTGCATTGCCGGTTGATTTGTCAGAGTTTTGGCTGGTTTAGCTCTTTTTCGGGCTAGTTTCGACAGGTTTAATGCAATTGCAAGCAGGGTGAAGTCCATTTCAACCTTGTCCTGACCGAAGTGCCGGAACCGGAGATATGCCCCATCGTAACGGATGTGTGAAAATACAGGTTCCGGTTCCACACATCGCTTTTTCCGGTGTTTTATTCCCTCTTCAGAAAGTAAAAGTTCACGTGCCTTTGCCTTGAGGCGGAGCAAATTGTGATTGATATCAATACTCCGGTTTCCTTTTGCCTTGTGGCACAGACACCTGAGCGGACAGCCATTGCAGTTTTGAGCTTCATACCTTGTTATTTCCGACTTGTATCCGTGTTGGTTTGTTTTTGTTGTCTTTCCCTTGTTTTGAAGATGCTGCCCCATCGGACAAACAAAATAATCGTCCTTGGCATTATAATACAGGTTTTGGGCAATAAAGCCATTTTCCCTGAACTTCTTTTTCTGTTCGGCATGGAAGTAATTGTACTTTACAAAAGCTATAATGTCGTTCTTCTCCATGAACTCATAGTTTTCTTCGCTGCCATAGCCGGCATCGGCAACTGCTGTATTGGGTGTTTCCTGGTAACGCTCCTGCCAGCCTTCAAAAAGCGGAACCATTGTGAGCGTATCGGTTGGGTTTGAAAAGAAATCAAAATGCGTAATAAACTGGTTTTCTGTGCCAATTTGAAGATTGTAAGCAGGTTTCAACTGGCCGTTTTGCATGTGGTCGTCCTTCATCCGCATAAAGGTAGCCGATTGGTCGGTCTTGGAATAACTGTTCCTTTCGCCCAGGGTTTCAAGGTGGTTTTCATATTCCTGCAACTTGGGCAAGTGTTTTTCTTCCAGTGTTTTTACTGCTTTTTTATCTTCTTTTGAAAGGTTCTCACGGTTGATTTGGGCAATGCGTTTTTTCAGTTCATCGGAATCTATCGGGGTGGGTGGCTCGTCATCGGGAAGGTTGTCCTGAGCAATCCCCTGGTCTATCATCTCCAATATCTTCCTGATTTTTTCCTCGAGTTTGGCCTTGTTATTTTCAACCCTCTTCCGCCATACAAATGTGTAACGCCCTGCTCTCGATTCCATTTTCGTACCATCGATATAAACCGTCTGCAAACTGATATACCCCATTTCAACCAACATCAGTACAACCTGCGTGAAAAGACTGTTAATGGTCCCCTTCAAATGCAGCGAACGAAAGTTGTTGATGGTCCTGAAATCGGGTGTTTGATTCCCCGAAAGCCACATGTAATGGATGTTTTCCAACAATTGTTTCCCGATTTTCCGGCACGAATAAATGTTGTTCATGTAGGCATAAAACAGCACTTTTAGCATCATTCGCGGATGATACGACGAAGTTCCACCCCCGGTGTATGTCTTCTCAATATCTGAAATATCAAGCTTATCTACTATTTGGTTCACCAGCCGAACAGGTGAATCTTCTGCTATATTTTGGTCAAGCCGGGCAGGAAAAAGTGAAATTTGCCCTTGAAAATTTAATTTGAAAACTGGTTTCGACATTTTTGAATCCGTTTATCTTTATGGCGTTAATATACTAAATATAAACGATTTACATCAATGTTAAACGAAATATTTACAAACAAAAAAAGAGACTGAACTCTTTTTAGACAGCCTCTTTTCTATTGAAATTATTATACAATCTATTTCTTGTAAATTACTTTTCCGTTAATCACTTCGTTATCAAAAGTCATTCGATAGAAAAGCATGTTTGTAGAAAGTTCATTAGGAACATATTCAATTCTATAGTTTTGATTTGCCTGAATCTGTTGATCAAATAGAACAGAGATTTTTCTTCCAACACCATCAAACAAAATAAGCGTAGCTTTGGAATCTTCTTCCCTGCTAAATTCAAAGAACAATTTGTCGCTGAAAGGATTAGGATAAGCTTTCAGTTCAGATAACCCAACTTCCGGTTCAATAGCTGTTGCAATTTCTGCTGATTTGGTATTCCCGTTTGGCTTATGTATAACAATAGAACCACCGCCTACAACAGTAGTGGATTCTGCATTTTCTGCTACATTAAATTCATTGTCGTATATTAC
>JAWOIY010000196.1:0-2762 GCA_046484425.1 Desulfobacterales bacterium
GCGGAATGGATCATCTTTTTTAAAAAGCGTGTACTGTTTGAGTGATTTAGGGATCGTTGGAAAGAACAGATGAAACCCAAACATTTCGACAGCAAGAAAGTATCTGTTTCAATTCGAACCCATTGTTATTATTTTCAACCCTGTTTTTTTTTACGATCCTTTAACCACGAGTTTACACGCTTTTTAAAAAAGCATTATCCATGAAGCGATTGAATTAACAAAAACATCCCGATTCCCAACCAATCGGGAGAAGAAGCACTTTTAAAAGGAGTTGAATATGAAAATCGACATCAAGAAACCCACAGATAAGGATCTGGAAGCAAAGGGCGTCTTATCTTGGCCCATATGGGAAAAAGAGATTTCCCGCTTCGACTGGTATTATGACAGCACTGAAGAATGTTTTCTATTAGAGGGTAAGGTTGTGGTCGAAACGGAAGATGGAAATCAAGTGGAGTTCGGAAAAGGGGATTTTGTTACATTTCCCAAAGGTCTGTCGTGCATCTGGGATATCAAGGCTCCGGTGAAGAAGCACTATAACTTTAAATAAATGAGCAAAATAAAATGAAACTCGGAATCATCGGTCTCCCCAGATCCGGAAAATCGACGATATTTGAAGCGTTAACCCAAAATATTTTACCTGAAGATCGTAAGGGGGAAAACCAAATCGGCACCATCCGTATCCCGGACAAACGTTTGGATGTTCTTGATGACATGTACAAACCCAAAAAGAAAGTTTGTGCTCAGGTTGAATATTTTTTACCGAACATTTTGCGACAAAAAAAAGATCAGAAAATCTGGAACCAGGTCAGGGATTGCGACGCCCTGATTCACGTGGTGCGCAACTTCGGTGGATACGGTTTTGAAAAACCGGCACCATATGAAGATTTTCAAGAAATAGACCAGGACCTGATTCTCACCGATCTCATGGTGATTGAAAAAAAACTGGAACATGCCGGACTTGAGCACAAACGAGGCAAAAAGGCTGATCCGGAGGAACTCTCGCTTTTAAACCTATGTCTGAAAAATCTTGAAAAGGAAATACCGTTAAGAAAGAATCCGGACCTTGCGTCGGCTCATCTTCTTAGAGGTTATGCTTTTCTATCGGCAAAACCAATGCTGGTTCTGTTCAACAACGAAGATGACGACGACGGGATTCCCGAAATCCCAGACTTAACGACCCAGGAAAACTGTATGGTGATCAGGGGCAAACTCGAACAAGAACTCGCCCAAATGTCTGATGAAGAAGCCCGGGAGTTTCTGTCCGAATTTAATATTACGGCATCTGCCATGGACAGGGTTATTCAGCGATCGTATGAACTTTTAGGTCTTATCTCTTTTTTTACTCTGGGCAAAGATGAAGTTAGGGCATGGACCGTCAAAAAAGATTCCCCGGCTATCGACGCGGCGGACGTAGTTCATTCGGACATGAAAAAAGGATTTATTCGTGCAGAAGTGGTTTCCTATGATGACCTGATATCCGCAGGGTCATATCCCGAAGCCAGGAAAAAAGGGGTTGTTCGGCTGGAGGGAAAAACTTACGCGGTTCAGGACGGCGACATCATGGAAATCCGGTTTAATATATGATCTTACAGTATCTTTCCGCACTGCCGAACTTTACCAAGGCATAAAGCATGTAATACTTTACCTAATTTTTATGTACTTTGTCCCACAATCACATTTATTCCACGTTTGATTATCGCATGCGCCCCCTTCGAAGTACCATCATAACTATTTAATATTTGTTTTAATTCTATCCACAAGATTGGTTTGCGCACGTTTTTTGCAATAGGATACATCACAGATTCATGAGAAAAGTGGGTGAATGCGGTGTTTAGGCCCGCCTTACCAAAATCCTTATGGGAAAGCATGTTGATAGAAAAATGAAACTGGAAAAGAATACAAAATTAACCCTGCAACTGTTAACCGTAGGATGTATCCGTTTAATATTTATCATTATGATGATTTCAGGCGTTGTTTTCGTCTCCAATCATAATGGCCCAAAGGTCGCGAGCCTCAAAATTGCGGAAACGGCGAATCTTCTTTCCAAAACGGAACATACCATTCCATCTATCAGTGGTCGAAAAGCGGAACATTTATACCACATGTTTATCATTCAAACGGCCAATGACCACGAGATCGATCCGGCCCTCATAAAAGCTATCATCATGGCCGAATCCGGATATAATACCAGAGCAATCTCCAAAAGGGGAGCGACAGGTCTTATGCAACTGATGCCCGGAACAGCCAGATCACTGGGCGTGGAAGATCTTTTCAACCCCCATCAAAACATAACGGGCGGCGTCCAGTACTTTAAATATCTGGTGAATCGATTTAACGGAAGCGTCGAACTGGCGTTGGCGGCATACAATGCCGGAAGCAGAAATGTTCTGAATTATAATGGCGTTCCCCCTTTCAAGGCCACCAGATATTATATCCAAAAGGTTTTACAGTATTATCAAATATACCAGAACCAAATAGCAGGAGAAATCAACAATGTTTAGCCTGTCAAGAAACGGTGCTCGTCGTCCCGGGAATCACATGGAAACACAAAAAAGAATTGAAATTACAGGCAAGGGAAAACGCCAATGGCTTTAAATTTTCAAATTACAAATAAGCGCAAACACGAATACAAGAATATGTCTATCCCATCGGCATCTCGTCGCAAAGCTGCGAAAGCCCGAATCGTGATGACGTTTTTGGGCATTGTCTATCTTTTATACATGGGGATTGTTATCGGATACCTCTATTATCTATTCCCATAA
>JAWOIY010000086.1:0-45977 GCA_046484425.1 Desulfobacterales bacterium
GGTGAGCACCAATGCGCTGTATAACGTCGTGATCACAGACTTGCTCGATGCGAACCTCGAATACGTGAGTGCTGCAGTAACGGGCGGCGGTGTCGGTGTGAGCAACACCAGCACCCCGACCCAGATGAATATCACGATTACCGAGATCCCGGCCGGACAGCAGGCTGTGATAGAGCTGCGGGCGCGCGTGCTCAACGTGATGGAAGCCCAGCAGGGCTTCGCGATCAACAACACCGTTTCCTACACATATGCCAACATCTCAGGCGGAACGACACAGCCCCCGCTGACCAGCGGGACCGTGACGTTCGATATCGTAGAGCCGCACATCGCAACAATAGTCAAGAGCCCGTCCACACCCACGCCGACGGCCGGGGAGACCGTGCGCTACAGCGTGACCCTGACGGCGAGCGACGGCACCGATTCTTCGGATGTGTTCGATGTAACCATTACCGACACTCTGGGCGTCGGTCTAGTCTACGAGGGCAACCCGGCCGTTACTACCGCGGCTGGAGTGGGCGCCGACAACAACATCGGCGCGCCCGTTGTCACCGGCGACGGCAGCTCCGGTTCGCCGCAGACTCTGATCTGGAGCCTTGACGACGGCAATGCCGATATCGACATCGCCGAAGGTACGTCCGTCACCATCGCTTATGACGTGCGCGTGCTTGACACCGTGCTTGACAGCCAGGCGCTCACCAACACCGTCGTCGCACAGTGGACCGGCCTCGACGGCCCGAGCGCATTCGAGCGCAACGGCTCGGACGGCATCGGCGGGCTCAACGACTACGTCACCCAACCCGCCACAACCACAGTCACAGCGCGAGCTGCGGTACTGATGTCTCAGAAGACCGTCACCAAGCTGATCACCGATCAGTCTGGAGCGACCACGGAACTGCTTGGAACGACCGCGACTCCGGGGGACCGGCTGCGTTACACCATCGGAATCGAAAATACGACCGATGTTGAGCTGAGCAATTTCTCGCTGGTGGATGAGGTTGATCGCCTGAACATCGAACGCTATGGCGTGGCGATGTTCCAGCCGAACTCGATCGGGAACGTGAACGTTCCGTCCGGAGCCGATTACGCCATCAACGGCGGCACGCTTACCGTCAACAACCTGAATATCGGCTCGAACGGGACGTTGACCATCTCATTCGAGGTCCTCCTCGCGCCGGTGATCACCAACGGCACCATCGTGCTAAACCAGGGGCAGTTCATGTTGGGTGAGACGGTCTTCGGACAGACGGACGATCCCAATGTGTCTGGTGACGATAACCCCACCGAAACGCTGATCACTTCTGCGCCGGTCTTCGAGGTGAAGAAGATCTCAACCATCATGGAGGGTGATCCCAACATCCTGATGGCGGGCGAAACTCTGCGGTACACCATTACCATCAAAAACATCGGTACCGAGGACGCAAACAACGTGATTCTGCGGGACTACACGCCGGCTAATACAACCTATGTGCCCAACAGCACCGCGCTAAACGGTATTGCCGTGTCCGATCCGTCGACCGGTGTCAATCCGTTGCAAACCGGCATCCTGGTCAATGCACCGGAAGATACCACCGCCGGGCACATGCGGGCCGATGCGACCCCGGGGGCCACCAATGTGGCAACGATTACCTTCAACGTAGTGGTCGATCCGAACGCCGTGAACGGCCTGATCATCGAGAACCAGGGTTTTGTGAGCGGCAGCGGCGTCGGGAGCGGCCCACAGCCCGAACAGCCCTCGGACGACCCGAACACGCCGATTCCAGACGACCCGACCCGAAACATCGTCGGCAACCTGCCGCTGCTTTATGCCCACAAGACCGTTCAGATCCATGAGGATTCCGGTTCGGAAGGGATCGTCGATCCGGAGGACGTTCTGAGGTACACCATTGTCATCAGCAACTCCGGCGCGATCCCGGCAACGAACGTGGTGCTTACCGACGCCATCCCCACCAATACAATCTACAGGCCCAACTCCCTGCGTCTAAACGGCGCGTTGCTGGGGTCGGACGACGGCGGTGTGTTCCCGCTCATCAGCGGCCTGACTGTTCACTCCTCCGACAATCCGGGTTTAGGCATCATTTCCGCCGGTGAAAGCGCCACGATCACATTTGAGGTAACGGTAAACGCCGGCGTGTCTGCGGGTACCCTTATCAGCAACCAGGGGACTCTCACTTCCAGCGAGGTGCCGCCCGACCTGACCGATGCCGACGGCGTTCCGTCCAACGGCCGGCAGCCGACCGTCATCGTGGTCGGTGATGTCCAGCTGCTCTCCATTACCAAGGAAGTGCTGGTCATCGGCGGCGGTATTGCCGAGGCCGGCGGACAGTTGGAGTATGTCATCCGGGTGACCAACATCGGTAGCGTGCCTGCTACGAGCGTGGTGGTGACCGACAACATGAATCCGCCTTTGGGTAATCAGGTGACCTATGTGGCCGAATCCGGCACCTTGAACGGTTCTCCTGCGGGTGTGACCTATGCCTTCGGGATTCTCACCGCAGACTATGCCTCCCAGTATGTTAGTCTCCAGGCAGGCGCAAGTGCTGTCGTGCGGTTCCGCGTGCAAATCAACCTTGGTGTCGCCATCGGGACCACCATCACCAATACCGGAGTGGTGAATTGGGACGGCCCGGAAGCACCCCGCCAGGCCAGTGTATCACTTGTCGTGGGCGAAATGCCGGGAGTCGTCAGTCTGAACGGAAACGTCTGGCACGACGCAAACCTGAACTCAAGCTTTGACAGCGTAGAACGACCCCTCGAGAACGACCCGTCCTGGACGGTTGAACTCTATCGAAACAATCAGCTGGTGGCCACTATTCTTACCGATGCCGGCGGCGCCTATCGCTTCAACGGCCTGGTTCCCAATGAAGGCACATCCGACCTTTATGAACTGCGCTTTCGTGCGGAGGGCGCGGGCCCGAACACGGCTTCCATGGGTAATGGCTTATCGCCGTTCACCAACGGCCCACAGCGGATCAGCGACATTGTCGTTTCTTCGGGCGCCAGCCTGCAAAATCTCAATCTGCCGATCCAGCCCAACGGTGCCGTGTACAACTCGGTCGTACGTTCGACGGTTGCCGGCGCCAGAGTGGCGCTGCTGAATGCGGCGAACGGTGCCGCGTTACCAAGCCAATGCTTCGATGACCCGGTACAGCAGAATCAAGTCACCGCCCAGAACGGCTTCTACAAGTTCGACCTGAACTTCAGCGATGCGTCCTGTACAGCAGGAGGCGTCTATCTCATCGAGGTTACACCGCCGGCCACTGGTTACCTGAATACGCAGTCCCAGATCATTCCGATGCCGCAGGAAAACACCGCAACCACGCCGTTCTCCGTTCCCATCTGCCCTGGCGACAAAGTGCCGGCAACCGACTACTGCGAGGCGTCCTTTGAACCGGCGCCGTCGCCTTCCGACACCGATTATTATCTATACTTAATCTTTGAGGACGGGCAGATGCCCGGCGACAGCCAGATCTTCAACAATCACATCCCCATCGACCCGGAACTGGATGGGGCTGTGGCTATCACCAAGGTCTCATCCATGACCGACGTGACCAAGGCGACGCTGGTACCCTATACCATCACCGTGACCAACGTGTACGGTGCTACGCTGAATGGTATCAACATCGTCGATCGCTTTCCTGCCGGATTCAAATATGTGGCCGGTTCCGCCCGCCTGAACGGGGATCCGAAAGAACCGGTGATTAACGGCCGCGAATTGGTCTGGGATGGCCTCAATTTGCAGGTGAACCAGAAATACACCCTCCGGTTGCTACTGGTGGTGGGTTCCGGCGTTTCCGAAGGCGAATACGTAAACCGAGCGCTGGTGCAAACCGCAGCCGGCGTCGCAATCTCGGAGGAAGCGACGGCCACCGTTCGGGTTATTCCAGACCCGGACTTCGATTGCACCGATGTGATCGGAAAGGTGTTCGACGATGGTAACCTGAATGGGCAGCAGGATTCGGGCGAGCAAGGCTTGCCTGGGGTCCGCGTGGTAACGGCGCGCGGTCTGATCTCTACCTCAGACGAACACGGACGCTTTCACATCACCTGCGCGGCAGTACCGGACGAGGATCGCGGCAGCAACTTCATCCTCAAGCTGGACGAACGCAGCCTGCCCACCGGATATCGCCTGACCACCGAAAATCCGCGCGTTCAGCGGGCCACCCGCGGCAAGATGCTGCGCTTCAACTTCGGCGCGACCATCCATCGCGTGGTGCGCATCGATATCGCCGACGGTGTGTTCGAGCCCGATACCACAGAACTGCGGATGCAGTGGACTCAAAAGATCGACCAGTTGCTTGAAGAACTGAAGAAGGGGCCGTCCGTGCTGCGCCTGTCGTATCTTGTCGATGTTGAACGTAAAGGCATAGTACAGGAACGTCTTGAGGCGCTGAAG
Source organism: Desulfobacterales bacterium (assembly GCA_046484425.1). GTDB lineage: Bacteria > Desulfobacterota > Desulfobacteria > Desulfobacterales > UBA11574 > UBA11574. The sequence continues at coordinate 4,394 of JAWOIY010000086.1, forward strand.
AAGGAAATCACCAAACAGTGGAAGGAGTCGGATGGTGGGTACCGGCTGGCCATTGAAACCGAAATTTTCTGGCGACGCGGTGCTCCGCTTGCCGGTCAGAGATAACAGGATGATGGAGTCTATGTTCCCTATCCTATTCATATTGTTAAGATCCTTTTTGAAGCGCGGTATCACTATCTTGTGTTTGGGTGTTTTCATTGCACAGGGTGTAGAGGCTGCTTCGGGCGTGGAAACAGGAGTAAGGGAAACGGATGCGCCCGGAGAGGCGGTGGAGATGCACCTGCCGGCCGACCAGTCTTTGACCCCATGGATCCATGACCCGGCCATATTTGAAAAGGATGAGGGGGATAGCACGGAGATACGTGAAGTCATCGAACAAGATGTCAAAACCATCAAACTCAATAACCTGGTTCCGCCCATTCACTTCGGTCTGGGTGATATTGAAATTACCGAGAACTATCTTAAGATTCTTCGCGATGTACTCGACAGCATGCGCGATCGCGCCAATGTGCGACTCCATTTTGTCGGTCATGCCGATTACCTGCCGCTCAGGGGTGAGCTGATAGAGTGGTACGGAGACAACGTCGGGCTGTCGCGGGAACGGGCGGGCACCGTGGCCGAATATTGCCAGCGTGCGCTGAATCTTCCACCCGAAGCCATCTCCTATGAAGGGCTTGGCGACACCCAACCGGTGGCCGACAATACCACCGAGAAAGGGCGGCAGCTCAACAGGCGCGTCGAAGTGCAAGTCTGGTACGACGAGATCAGTCAAAAGCAGGTCGAGAAAGAAGTGGTCGTCCCTCGTGAGGTAAATCGCGTCAAGGTCTGCCGAACCGAAACCGTCTGCAAGTTGCGCTACAAGGACGGACACGCCCATCGCGCGCGCGTTAAGAACTTGATTTCGCCCCTTCATTACGACAAAGGTATGCTGGGTGTTCCGGAAGAATTTCTGCAACAGGTCAGACAGTCCATGACCCATCTTGGCGGCAAACAGAATCTTGTGGTCAAGTTCACCGGCTATACGGATAACATCCCGCTGCAGGGAAGGGACGAACGCATCTACGGCAACCCTGTCGGGCTCTCCAAAGCGGTTGCCCGGCGCGTTGCACTCGCTGTTCAGGATGATCTGGTCTTGCCCAATGCCGCCATTGAAAGCGAAGGCCGCGGGGCATCGCAGCCTGTGACCTCCAACGATACGCAACAGGGACGTGCGATGAATCGGCGTGTTGAAGTGGAGTTCTGGCACGACGATCCGCTGCAGGATCTTCCCGATGAGCCCCAACTGTGCCCGGATGATGCCGGTGCCGAAATCGTCACCCGTGTATACGATTCTCCGTCCGGCGGCATCGATCCGATTCTGTTTGAAAACGGCAAACCTGTCATACCGGATGGTTACACCGAACATTTGCGACGCATCATGGACGAGATCAGCGACAAGACCCATGTCCGCCTGCAGTTTGTCGGCTATACCGGCAACAAACGCCTTGATCGGCGTACGGCTGCGGTTTACGGAGATGACATCGGATTATCCATGGCGCGCGCACGTCGATCCATGGGGGCCGTCAGCGAGCAGATGGGATTAACGGAAAGACAGGCGGAATTCGACGGCCGCGGTTATGTCCAATCCGACGACGTGGTGAACGCCGGATTTATAGAATCCGATTTTTCGAACGTGAAGGTGCAGGTGGTCTATGATGAACTGATCCTCCGCGACGACTACGAGGGAGTAGAAATCACCCCGTTGACTCGCGAGGTGAGTACTGCCGATCCCTTTGCTCTGAATCTCATGCGCATCACGGTGGACGGTAAGCCGATCGATGATCCGGGCAAATGCAGTTCCGATGTGCAGCGCTGTACCGATGTGGCCCTTGAAAAGGCCCAAATCCAGTTCAAGCACGACAGCCTGAAGCTCGAACCGCGACTGAACGTGACCGCATGGCCGATTACGATCCGTTATCAGGATTTGCCGGATACTGCGTTTGTCGAGAATCTGGTGCATTTCCGCCTGTACACCAACTACCGGAGTTTTATTGAGCGGACTGAGGTCAGAATATTCGAAGACGCGCAATCCGTCAATGATACGCCCCTCGCTGTCATCGAGATGGATACGGACGGTATGGCCCAATGGCAGCCGGATTTCGAGTCCTTCTCCGCGCCGGTGCGCAAGCTGAAATATCTGGTACGGGTGTATGACAAGAAGAAACTCTTTGACGAGACAACTCCACAGCCCCTGTGGGTGGTTGACCAAATCGATCCGTCGGTTGCCGAGGCCGATCCAGGCGAAAAACTGCTGGCAGCCTATGGCGAGAGTCGTATCGCCGGTCGCAATATCCCGCTTCACGGTGGTACGGTGCAGGCCCACGGCACCGCGATTCCCGAAGGGCACGGGGTGTGGATGGCCGGATATGCGGTACCCGTGGACGAAAAGGGCAGTTTCGTGGCCGAAGAAATCCTGCCGGCTGGCATGCATACCGTGGAAGTGGCGGTTCTCGACAAGTTCGGCAACGGCGAGCTGTTTCTGCGTGATCTGGCGCTGAAAAAGAGCGACTGGTTCACCGTGGGAATCGCAGACCTGACCCTCTCCGGGAACAAGACCAACGGACCGGCCGAACTGCTTGCACCGGATAAACCCCAATACAGTGAAGACATGAGCCTCCAGGGTCGCCTGGCATTCTACAGCGACGGCAAATTCGAGAACGGCTGGTCGCTGACGGCGAGCGCCGATACGCGGGAAGACCCCCTGGACGAAATCTTTTCCAATTTCATGGACAAGTCACCGGATGCTCTGTTCCGGCGTATGGACCCGGATTATCACTACCCAACCTTCGGCGATGACAGTACGGTCAAGGAAGATGCGCCGACCAACGGAAAGTTCTACGTCAAGGTAAAAAAAGAAGAAACCTACGGGCTCTGGGGCAACTTCAAGGTCGGGTATACCGATACTGAACTGGCGCAAGTGGACCGAGGGCTGTACGGTGCCAACCTGCATTACCAGCCCCTTGACACCACCAGTTTCGGCGAGCCGCGCTTGATGTTGGACGGATTTGCCGCGGACCCGGGTACCATAGCAGGGCGCGATGAGTTCCGGGGTACGGACGGGTCGCTCTATTTCCTTCGCAGACAAGATGTCCTGGAGGGCTCCGAGCGCGTGCGCATCGAGATCCGCGACAAAGATTCCGGGATAGTTCTGGGAGTCAAGAACCTGACGCCGGTGCTCGATTACGATATCGACTACCTACAGGGACGCATCGTGCTGGTACAGCCCCTGTCCTCAACAGCGGACGACGGTCTGCTGGTGAGCAGCGAATCCATCAGCGGGCATCCGGTCTTCCTTGTGGTTCGTTACGAATTCACCCCCGGGTTCGATGATCCGGACACCATGGTTACCGGCGGCCGGGTTCATTACTGGTTCAATGACCACGTCAAAGTCGGTGTGACCGCCAGTCAGGATGAAGAATCGGATGTCGAAAACAACCTGGGTGGAGCGGATTTGACCCTGCGAAAGTCCTCAGAGTCTTGGATCAAACTCGAAACAGGCCGTACTAAAGGTGCGGGCGTTTTGCCAACGACTTCCATTGACGGCGGTTACAACTTTGCCACCTCAGATTTTTTTGCTGACAACGACATAGAGGCCTCGGCCTATCGCTTGGATGGCAGTTTGGGCTTCAAGGACTATTTTGAAAACGGGCGCGGCCGGGTCACCTTCTACTTCCAAGATCTCGAAGCAGGCTATTCGGCGCCGGGTCTTGCCACCGACCGGGAATTGACAAAATACGGCGGAACTGCGGAACTGCCTTTCACCGATCGTCTGAGTGCACGGTTGAAGATGGACAAACAGGATCAGCAAGAAGGTCTCGAGACCGAGACCGGAGAGCTGAATCTCGACTACCGGATGGGAGAACACTGGACCCTGGGATCGGGTGTGCGTCGTGACAGCCGCGAAGACAACTCGGTGGTCGTACCCGAAACTCAGGAAGAAGGCGACCGGACGGATGCGGTGGTCAAGCTTCTGTACGATTCCCGTGAACGATGGACGGCTTATGGTTTTGTGCAGGAAACGATTCAGTCGAGCGACAACCGCGAAGACAACGGCCGCATCGGTGCAGGCGGCAGTTTGCGTTTCACGGACCGGTTCAAAATGGACGGTGAGATTTCCGAGGGAGATCTCGGAACAGGCGGCAAGTTCGGGACCGAGTATCTGTATTCCGACCGTACCACGCTTTACAGTAATTATACCCTCGAGAACGAGCGGTCGGACAATGGATTGCTTGCCAGGAGAGGTAATATGGCTTCCGGTTTCCGCACCCGTTATTCGGACAGCGCCAGTGTGTACCTCGAGGAGCGGTATACACACGGCGAGGTACCCACAGGTCTGATGCATTCCACCGGTGTAAAACTCGTGCCTTTCGACAGGGTCAATTTCGGTGCCAATGTCGATTTCGGGACTCTCAAGGATCCTTACACCGCTGCTGAACTCGAGAGAACAGCGCTGGGTGTGAGTGCCGGCTATGGGTTCGACAAGGTCCAGATCGCCAGCGCCGTGGAATATCGGGTCGACGACATCGAGCAGCCGGATACCAGCTTCTCCGAACGCACCAGTTGGCTGTTTAAAAACAGCTTGAAGTACCAACTGTCCGAGGATTGGCGAATCATCGGTAAATTTAATTATGCCGAGAGTGAGAGTTCGATGGGAGATTACTATAACGGCGACTATATGGAAGCGACGCTGGGCTATGCGTATCGTCCTGTTCATCATGACCGGCTGAATGCGTTGCTCAAGTACACTTACTTCTACAATATGCCGTCGACAGATCAGGTGACCAGCAGCAATACAGCATCCGACTATATCCAGCGCAGCCACATCGGAGCGGTGGATGTCATGTATGACCTGATTCCCCGTTTGACCGTGGGGGGCAAGTACGCCTACCGATATGGCCAGGTGGCACTGGATCGGGAAGATCCGGAGTACTTCGACAGCCGGGCCCACCTGTATGTTGTGCGCGCGGACTGGCACTTCATCCACCGCTGGGATGCGCTGATCGAGGGGCGTATGCTCGACCTGCCCGATGCGCAGGACAGCCGCAGCGGGGTGTTGGTAGCGATATACCGCCATCTGGGCAATCATGTCAAGGTGGGTGTCGGTTATAACTTCAGTGATTTTTCAGATGATCTGACCCAGTTGGATTACAAACACCAGGGCCTGTTCATCAATATGATCGGGAAGTTTTAGTAACTTGGGGGCTTTTCCCAGTCTGCCATGCAAGGCACGAGGGGGCAAGCCCAATTGTGATGGAATAATGCAATTTTTGAGATGTGAGGAGGCAAATATGTTCTGCTGTCTGAGGGGAGTTATTTTGGGGATTTCAGTGCTTTTTTTGAGCGTTGCCGCTTATGGGCAGGAAATCTCCAGGGAACAGATCAAGGGTCTGGATGAACAGGTTCAGGAAATCAAGACCGATGTTCTGGGCATTGCGGCGGAACTGAATCAACTTGAAGAGAAGCTGCTGTATCCGTCCAATACGCAGGTTGCGGTATTCGTATCACTGGTCAGTGGCGAAACCTTCCGTCTCGACTCAGTCGAGATCCGGTTGGACGGCAACCCGGTTGCCCATCACATTTATACCTTCAAGGAACTCGAAGCCTTGCAAAAGGGAGGGGTGCAGCGCATCTATACCGGTAATATCCGGACCGGTGACCATGATCTGGAGGTTTCTGTCATCGGTAAATCTGAGGGAGGCGCGGATTTCCTGGAAACGGGACGCTTTTCGGTCAATAAGGATGTGGGGCCCAAGATCGTGGAAATATCCCTGGCCGCCCAAAGCATTACCTTTAAGGATAGGTAAACCATGTACAGGCTGTTTGTATTATTGACAATTCTGATATTCACAGTGTCTTCGGCCTCGGCTGGTACGTCCGCCCCGAAAGCGCTGAAGGATCTCTATTTCGGAGAGGCGCTGTACGATGCTTTTCAAGGGGACTGGTTCGATGCGATCTCCAAGCTCGACACCGAGCTTGCCCAGCACCATGGGCTCGATGAACCTGAACGCGATACCTTATATTACCACATCAACCACGCCGAGTTTGCCGTGGGTGATTTCGAACTGGCCTATCGAATGCACCAGCGTGCCGGGCGAGCCATAACAGCGGTCATTGAGGGCAACGTCGAGGAGCCGGTGCGCAATGAGGCCATTTTCCGGCTGGCACGGATCTACTTCCAAAAAGATCAGCCCGACAATGCCCTGTATGCCGTGGAGCGTATCAGCGGGGCTGTTCCGCCGAATATTCTCGACGATCTGGATTTCCTGCGCGCACAAATCCTCATGGCGAACGGGCGCTTTGACGAGGCCGCTCGTATTCTGAAAGACCTCCATGATGTAAAAAGTCTCGAAGGCTTCAGCACCTACAATCTTGGTATTGCACTCATCAAGGAAGGAAAGGAACTTGAGGGGCGCCAGTATCTCGACCGTACAGGCCAGATCAACAGCAATGACGCGCTTGCACTGGCCATCAAGGATAAGTCGAACCTTGTCCTCGGTTCTAAATTGCTGGAAGAAAAAAATTTCGAGGGCGCCAAGCAGGTGCTCGATCGGGTCCGTTTGAACGGACCGTTCTCTAACCGGGCTTTGCTGGGCTCTGGATGGGCGGATGCCTTCCAGGGGCGCTTTGAAAGGGCAATGGTGCCCTGGAGCATTCTGGCGATGAGGGAGGTTACGGACGCCTCGGTGCAGGAAGGTATGCTGGCCGCTCCCTATGCTTATGGCAAGCTGAATGTTCACAGCAGATCTGCAGTGATGTATGGCAGGGCGCTGGAGAATTTCGGCACGGAACTTGACAAACTCGAAGAATCCATCAAGAGCATCCGCGAAGGTCATTTTCTCCGGGCTCTGGTTCGTGAAGAACTGAAACAGGATGCCAACTGGGTCGTCAAGCTGCGTAAACTTCCGCAAACCCCAGAGACTTATTACCTGCTTGAATTAATGGCCTCCCACGATTTCCAGGAATCTCTGAAGAACTATCTTGACCTGGAGCAATTGCGTAAGAAGATGGAGTTCTGGGAAGGAGGTCTGGACGCTTACGAGGAGATCATCGAGCACCGCCGGGCGTATTACCAGCCGCTGCTTCCCGCCATTGACCGGGAGTTTCGGCGGCTCGACTCGCAGATGCGTCTGCGCTTGGAGCAGCGTGACCGTATCGAACAACGTCTGAAAAACATGCTGGTGGTTCCGAGGCCGGATTACCTGGCGACTTCGAAGGAACGGATCTTCAGTGAACAAATTGGACTTCTGGAAAAAAGGTTGGCTACCGGAGGCACAACGTTACCCAGCGGGATTGAGACCCGGATCAACCGTTTGCGGGGGGTGCTGCACTGGAACATCTATACGGATTATGACCGGCGGTTCACCGAAGCACACGAGCATCTACGCGATCTGAATTACGAAGTGGATCAGTTGAAAAGACAGTACACGGCCTTTGTTCGGACCCGTCAGGCCGCCACCCAAAGCTATGAAGGCTACGACGACGTGATCCGCCGCCAGCGGTTCCTGATCCGGGAGGCCCGGGAAAAGGTGGGAGAACTAATGGCACGTCAAGGAAATATGCTTGAAACCATGGCCGTGAATGAGCTCACCAAGCGTCGCGAGCGGCTTGCCGAGTTCCAGGTCAAGGCGCGTTTCGCAATGGCGGAGAGCTATGACCGTGCCACCAGGATTCAGAACCAGGAGAGAGAGAGTCAATGAATCGTATCCGACTTTTCATATTTGCGGTTCCAATGATACTGGTCGCGTGTCATTCCGTCAGCGACAAAGATACCATTGCCAAGCTGCGTCATATGCAGATTGAGATCAAGGAAGAGAAGATTGAAGGCGGGCTTGACAAAGCGATGCTGAGTTATCGGCGTTTTTTGGAAGAGACACCGGATTCCCCCTTGACGCCCGAGGCCATTCGCCGTCTGGCCGACCTGAAGATCGAAAAAGAATACGGCACCTTCACCGACGGTGCCGAGGCTGTCGGGCAGGTAACGAAACCGCTTCTGCCTGCCCCGGAACCCTCGGTTCGTCCAAAAGACCCTTTAGTGACCGGCGAGCCGTCGGACCATGCATCGGCAAATATACCGGATCACCACGAGTCCGAAGCTGACTTTGAAAGACGCACGACTCGGGAGCAGCACGTGGCCGGTATGGCAGCAGCTGCGGACGTGCCTGTTGAAGGTGCTGATGACCTCGAAAGGGCAGGTGCCCGCGAGGCTATTGAACTTTACACGAAATTGCTCAACGATTACCCCCTGTACGAGCGCAACGACCAGGTACTGTACCAGATGTCCCGCGCGTATGAGGAACTTGGACAGATTAAAGAAGCAATGGCGGTTATGGAACGTATGGTACACGACTTCTCCCGGTCTCGATATATCGATGAAGTGCAGTTCCGGCGTGCTGAATACTTCTTTGCGCACCGGCGTTATCTGGATGCCGAGGATGCCTATGCGAGTGTCGTAAATATAGGTGTGGCTTCCTCTTTCTACGAACTCGCCCTGTATAAACTGGGCTGGACGTTCTACAAACAGGAGCTCTATGACGACGCCATTCATCGATTCATTGCATTGCTGGATCACAAGGTGTCTATCGGATACGATTTCGAACAGACCGAAGACGAGCAGGAACATAAAAGAACGGAAGATACCTTCCGCGTCATCAGTTTGAGTTTTTCCAATCTCGGCGGATCCGATTCCGTGGTGGAATACTTTTCAGATCAAGGGAAGCGCAGTTACGAGGACAGCATCTACAGCAACCTCGGCGAATTCTACTTTGATAAGCGCCGATACGCGGATGCCGCGGCAACTTACAACGCCTTCGTGAGCCGTAACCCGTTCCACAAGGTGGCGCCGAACTTTCATATGCGGGTGATCGAAATTCAAGCCGCCGGCGGGTTCCCAAGTCTGGTGCTCGACGCCAAAAAGGAATTTGCCACGACCTACGGTCTGAAGTCAGAATACTGGAAATATTTCGATCCAAGCGACCGTCCGGACGTCCTGGGTTACCTGAAAACCAACTTGACCGACTTAGCGAATCATTATCACGCCTGTTACCAGGACCCGAAACAGACCGAAAAGAAGTCGGCGAATTTCGAAGAGGCACTGCACTGGTACCGGGGGTTTCTGACTTCTTTCCCCATGGACAGCGAATCGCCGACCATCAATTACCAGTTGGCGAATCTGCTTCTGGAAAACCGATCATTCGGCGCAGCAGCCATGGAATTCGAGAAGACCGCGTACGGTTACCCGACCCACGAAAAATCCTCTCAAGCCGGCTACGTTGCGGTCTCCGCACGCCGGGAGCAACTTAAAGCTGTTTCACAGGAGGACAAAGACACGGTCAAACGAGAGATTGTCAGCAGCTCGCTGAAGTTTGTCGATACCTTCCCGGAACACGAAAAGGCGGCGATCGTCCTCGGAGCGGCCGCGGATGATCTCTACGGCATGAAGGAATATGAACAGGCGCTGGCCGCCGCGAACAAGCTCTTCGAGGTATTCCCCGGCACAGATAGTGATGTCGTCCGTTCGGCCTGGTTGGTTGTCGGGCACTCTTCATACGAACTCCTGCGTTACAGCGAAGCCGAGACCGCATACTTGAATGTGTTGGCATTGCTACCCGAAGGAGATAAGACGCACGACGAATTGGTCGACAATCTTGCGGCATCGATCTATAAACAGGGGGAAGGGGCTAATTCCGCACAGGATTATCAGGCCGCAGCGGACCATTTCCTGCGGGTGAGTCGAACGGCACCAACCTCAAAAATCAGGCCGACCGCCGAATATGACGCTGCTGCTGCTCTGATCCAGCTCAAAGATTGGAAGACGGGCGCCGCGGTATTGACGGGATTCCGTAACAGCTTCCCCGAACATTCGTTGCAGCCGGAAGTGACCAAAAAAATCGCCTATGTTTACAGGGAAAATGGCCAACTCTCTATGGCGGCCAGTGAATATGAACGCATCGAAAAGGAATCCAAAGACGACGAGATCAGGCGGGATGCCCTTCTGGTTGCAGCTGAATTGCATGAACAGGATGGTAACAGTACGAGCGCGTTTGAGGTCTATCGGCGCTATGTGGAGTATTTCCCGGAACCCGTTGAACTCAACCTTGAGACTCGTAACAAAATCAGCGGTTTCCTGAAGGCGCAAGGCGATTTTAAATCCTACTTGAACGAACTCGAAAAAATCGTTGCGATCGACGCTTCAGCGGGGAGCGCCCGAACGCCACGGACCCGGTATCTTGCCGCGCAAGCCGCGCTGGTGCTGGCCGAAAAGAGATTTGATGCCTTCGTAGCCGTCAAACTGAGTAACCCATTTGAGGTTAACCTTCGCAAGAAGCGCGAGCTAATGAAGGAAGTTACGCAGAAATTCAACCAACTCGTCGATTATGAAATCGGGGAATTCACAGCTGCGGCGACCTTCTACCTCGCCGAAATTTACGCTCACTTCAGTAAGGCCCTGATGACCTCGGAACGTCCTGTGCTAACCTTTGATTACTACATGGTAAAACCTGGGGATAACCTTTCTACAATTGCTAAACGATACGACAGCGATGTCAGAAGGATTGCCCGCGAAAACAATTTAAATAAATCAAATTTCATCGTTGAAGGAAAAAAACTTAAGATACCTCGAGGTTTATACCCCTTGGAGCTTGAACAGTACGAACTGGCTATCGAAGAGCAGGCCTATCCGTTCGAAGAGAAGGCCATCACTGTGCACGAGAGCAATCTCAAGCTGGTCTCACGAGGGATCTACAATGAGTGGATCGAAAAGAGCTTGGAGAAATTGGCCGAATTCATGCCTGCTCGTTATGACAAGCCGGAAGAGACCAGCGGCATCGTCAGTTCCCTGGAAACCTATATTTTTGAAATTGCCCGGCCGGAATCGCCTGCAGAGCCGGTGCAGGTGAATGCGTCTGAGTCTATCGCAGAGTCCGAGGCTTCAGAGCCTGCGGAGGCGGAAGGGGTTGAACCTGCTACGGCGTCCGAACCAGCGGAACCGGTTGAGGCGGTAGAATCAGGAACTGTCACTGAATCCGAGGCTTCAGAGCCTGCGGAGGCGGAAGAGGCTGAACCTGCTACGGCGTCCGAACCAGCGGAACCGGTTGAGGCGGTAGAATCAGGAACTGTCACTGAATCCGAACCTTCAGAGCCTGCGGAGGCGGAAGGGGTTGAACCTGCTACGGCGTCCGAACCAGCGGAACCGGTTGAGGCGGTAAAATCAGGAACTGTCAATGAATCCGAACCTTCAGAGCCTGCGGAGGCGGAAGAGGCTGAACCTGCTACGGCGTCCGAACCAGCGGAACCGGTTGAGGCGGAAGAATCAGGAACTGTCACTGAATCTGAACCTTCAGAGCCGGTGAAGGCTGAAGGGGCTGAATCTGTTATGGAGTCTGAACCCGAAGTGCCTGCACAGATCGAAGAAGCGGTGCAAACGGATCGAGCGACGAGGAGGTAAGCGATGCAGGGCATGCAAAGAAGTATGTTGCGGTGGTTAAAAATACGAACTTGCGTCGGATTCGCGGTGTCGTTGATGGTGCTGTCGGTTCTTGCAGGGTGTGCAACCGATGGAAAGGTTAAACCGGCCCCGGTTGTTCAGGAACCTCAAGTGGCCAAGGGTCCCTCCGTTGAGCGACTCGCGGATGGACGGGAAGGATTCATTATCATGGAAATTCCCCAAATGGATGAGGCGTCTCGCAGGGACTTCGATCGCGCAGTCGCCATGCTGAATGACGAGGAATATGGCCAGGCCATCGACCTTCTGGAAAAGATCATCGAGAAATCACCGGGCGTTACGGCACCCTACATCGATATGGCGATTGCCTATCGGCACATCGGCAAATTAGAGCAGGCCGAGGATCATCTAAAAACCGCGCTGCACCTGGTTCCCGAGCACCCGGCGGCATGTAACGAATACGGTTTGCTGTACCGTAAAACCGGACGGTTTGCCGAGGCCCGAACGATTTATGAGAACGTGATCGCGCGCTTTCCGGATTATTATCCGGTGCACAGAAACCTCGGGATTCTCTGCGACCTTTATCTGAATGACCTGACATGCGCCCTCGATCATTACGAAATTTACAGCGAGGCCATGCCGGACGATAAGCAGGTCAAGTCGTGGATCGCGGATTTGCGTACCCGGCTTGGATACAATTAAGGAGGGATGACCATGTATCGCAAATTGATTCTGTGTCTGTGTGTGGTCATGTTCTCGGCTGTTATGGTTACGGCTCAGGATGTGGATAAGGACAAGGAATCGGAGGCCAAGGAGTTATCCGGTATGTCTATTGTCGGTAACGATGAAGCCCCGAAAGCCCTTTATATCGTTCCCTGGAAAAGCTCGGAAATCGGTGTGGAGACCAGTTTGGACATGATGTTGAATGAGGGCGATGTACCGGTGGATCGGGATGTTTTCAGGCGGCAGCTTGAATTTTATCAAGTCAGTACTACGAAATAATTTTTTTGTCTTGATTGCAAAAGAAGGAGGAAAAAGATGGGATTCTATTCAGTGGTGGCGTTTTTCCAGAAGGGTGGGTTGTTCATGTACCCAATTTTGCTCGTGTTTGCGGTCGGCATGGCCATCGTGTTTGAGCGCTGGGTTCAGTTGAACCGTACCCGGAGCGCCAACCAAAAAATGTGGGACCTGCTGCAGCCGGTGCTGGTCAAAGGAGAGTTTGACAAAGCCCGGCAATTGGTCGACAAGGACAAATCAAGCATGGCGCAGATGCTGGGAATGGGATTGGCGCGCCAGGGTGCGGTCCGGCGTCGGGATGACATCGAAATTGCCATGGAAGAGAGCATGATGGAGATCATCCCTCAGTTGGAGAAGCGCACGCCCTACGTGGGGCTGCTCTCGAATATCGCCACCCTGCTGGGACTGCTCGGCACCATCATGGGGCTGATCGAGGCCTTTACCGCGGTTGCCAATGCGAACCCCGCCGAAAAGGCCGACCTGCTGTCCGCCAGCATTTCGGTGGCCATGAACACCACGGCCTTTGGGCTGATGTCTGCGATTCCGCTTCTGCTTTTCCATGCCAAACTGACGTCGACCACAGGTCAGATTGTTGACAACCTGGAAATGGCATCGGTCAAGGCGTTGAATACCATCTCCAATTTGACCAAGCGCCAATTCGATAGGAGCTGATCATGACCAGACGACTTCATAAAAAAAGGGGAAGGCAAGAAACACCTGGACTCGATGTCACGACTTTTTTGAACCTTATGGTGGTGCTCATACCCTTTCTGCTCATCAGTGCCGTTTTTTCGCGCGTTACGATCTTGGAATTGACCGTTCCGACCAGCGCAGGCGGATCGGCTCTGAACATGCCGAATTTCGCTATCGAGGTGATTGTCCGCAAGGCAGGATTGGAGATTGCCAACGGGTCGTCCGTGGAGGCTGCGATTCCTAAAAAAGACGATCAATACGATGTGGACATGCTGTCCAAAATGCTTATGCGGTTGAAGGCCCGGTACCCGGAAAAGGAAGACGCGACGGTCTTGATGGAGCCGGAAATAGAGTACAACTATCTGGTTCAGATCATGGATGTGGTTCGTGGAGCTGAAGTTCAGGTGGAAGGGAGCGAAGAGCTTGGAAAAATGGTTCTCTTCCCGGAAATATCCATAGGAGATGCGCCATGACAAATAGCAGACGTATGAAACGGATGGGGCGTAACAAGAGAAAGGTTACAGGTCTCAACCTGACACCGCTGATGGACGTTTTTACCATTCTTGTGTTCTTTCTGCTTTTCCACTCATCCGGCGGTGATCTTCTGGAAGCGCCCAAGCATATCAAGCTGCCCGATTCCGTAGTCGAAGCCAAGCCGAGGGAAACAGTGGTGATCATGGTCAGCCCCGAAGTTGTATTGGTTCAGGGCGAAGCCGTGATCAGCACCCCCGAACTTCTTGATGACAGGATTGGAGAGGTTCATGAAGTAACGGAGCGACTGGAGCAGCTTGAACGAAATATTATCGGGATAAGCACCAAGACGGTTGCCGAAAGCAAGGAAATCACTCTCCTTGCAGATAAAACGATTCCGTTCAAAGTGCTTAAAAAAATAATGTCAACCTGTACGGGTTCTGGATACGGAAGGATTTCCCTCGCCGTCATTCAGAAGACCGCAAAAAGCTAGTGGGGATGCCGTGAATACATCCATGTTAGCAGAAGAATTGGCGCCACTGAACGCGCAGATCGAGCAGGCCCGACAAAAACAAGAGGCCATAGAAGCTGAGTTGCGCGTTGTAGAGGCAGAGCTGGAAACGTTTTCCGCGGATAGACAGCGGTTCGATGCCTTGCGGGACGTCTGCAATGCGCTCGACAAGCTGGGGGAATTGAAAGCGGATGAACTCTTTTGGGAAGGACTCCCAAAGGTCGAGGATGCCGCCGCGCACGTCGAACGGATGCGGGGCCGTGTTGCCCGCTTCGATGGAGAGATCAGTGGGATTCTGGAAAAACAGGCGTCTCTTAAGGGACAGATCAACCAATGTCTCGAAGAATTGGACATCCTCTATGAAGACGTAAGTGATGCGTACGACCGTGATGAACGGCGAAAGGAAGAGTTCATCATAGAGCGGGAGATTTCTCCTGTTCCCTATCGTGCGATGATCATGCCCTGGAATAAGGAGGCCGAGAGCGAGAGGCGCTTTCGCCGTTCCGTTCTCGTGGCGCTTTTCATATGCTTTCTTTTTGGCGCACCTGTGCCATTGATAAAAGTGCCGATACCGGATCGATTGGTCGCTGTGGTCGAGATACCGGAACGATTGGTCAAGCTGGTGAAGCATGAGCTGCCGAAGCCCGCGCTGGTTCCCAAACCGGTGCCGAAACAGGCCCAGGAAGAGCTCAAACCCAAGCCTGAGCAGAAGCAAAAACCGGATAAAAAACCAAAAGGCGGGGGTCCGGCACCGGAACCGACGAAAATGGCCGATAGTGGTGGCGGAGCGGCGGCAGCGCGGAAAAAAGCAGAACACGTCGGTGTTCTGGCGTTCAGGGAATCTTTCGCGGATCTGATGAAAGAAACTCCCGTTGCAAGGCTCGGCACCGAGGCCCGCCTGAGTAATGAAAGCCCGCGAGTGAAAGGACAGGCCGTGGCCCAGCGCTCGCTAGTGGCTATACAGGGAAAGGGGGGCTTCAGCGGTGGTATCGCCAATGCCGGAGTCAGCCGAAACATCGGAAATGGTAATGTCGACCGGCTCGGTGGTTACGGTATCGGGAGCGGTGGCGGCAGCGGCGGGGGCACCGGCAGTGGCTCGGGTTTTGGGCGGGTAGAAAGTGCCATTGCAGGTTTGGGAGAATCGTCGAGGCCGCTGAGCGATGGACTGGCTCCGGGCCGAACTGATGAAGAAATCCAGATCGTATTCGATCGGTACAAGGCGACGCTTTATCGGATTTACAACAATGAATTGCGCAAGGACCCGACACTGCGCGGGAAGATATTGATGCGAATCAGGATCGAGCCAAACGGTGCGGTGACCATGTGTAAGGCGGAGTCTACCGATCTAGCCTCGCCCGAACTGGTAGCCAAAATTGTTGAACGCATCAAAAAGTTCAACTTTGGCCCGAAAGAAGGTGTGCAAAGGATGACGATCCTGTACCCGATCGACTTTTTGCCCGCCGCATAGAAAAGTGGACGGAGTCAATACAAGGGTCAAATGATTAAGGTCATTGATTGTCAGGTTTTAGGAGGAAAGTCATGGGAATCTATTCAATATTGGCGTTTTTCCAGAAGGGTGGGTTGTTTATGTACCCGATTCTGCTTGTTTTTATGACCGGCATGGCCATTACGGTAGAGCGCTGGATTCAGTTGAACCGAACCCGGAACGTGAACCGCAATATGTGGAATGTACTTCACCCCATACTGGATAAAGGTGAGTTCGACAAAGCGCGTGCGATCATCGACAAGGATAAATCCGCCATCTCCCAAATGCTCGGAACGGGACTGGCGCGCCTGGGTGCGGTCCGGCGTCGGGAGGACATCGAAATCGCCATGGAAGAGAGCATGATGGAGATCATCCCTAAGTTGGAGAAGCGCACGCCCTATGTGGCGCTGCTCTCGAATATCGCCACCCTGCTGGGACTGCTCGGCACCATCATGGGGCTGATCGAGGCTTTTACCGCGGTTGCCAATGCGAACCCCGCCGAGAAGGCCGACCTGCTGTCCGCCAGTATCTCGGTGGCCATGAATACCACGGCCTTTGGGCTGATGTCTGCCATTCCGCTTCTGCTTTTCCATGCCAAGCTGACATCAACCACAGGCCATATTGTGGACAGCCTGGAGATGGCATCGGTAAAAGCGCTGAACAGCATTTCCGATTTCAACAGGCGCCACTTCGAGAAGAAACAGGAGCTTTTGGATTAAAGACGGCAAATTTCCATCCGGATACGAAACCGTGAAAAACATGCATTTTTTCGAAGGTCCCTAATCTCCGGTTGGGAACAGCGACGCAGAGTTTGTGAAAAACGCGCCAATAAACAATCTGTCGGCGTAAATACAAAAGGAGGGGATAAAATGAGAAAACACGTATGGTTGGCTGTTGCTTTGGTAATGATTTTACCTGCCATGTTATTCACGGTTTCGTGTTCCAAAAAGGTGATGCAGACCGAGCCGGTATCGACGACCCGACCGGAAGTCCAAAAGGCATCGGACGATCAGGCCGGACGGCTGCAGGAAGATCGACTACGGGCGGAAGCAGCTGCCCGGGAAGCTGCAAGAACAGCATTTGTCAACGAGAATATCCACTTTGCATTTGACAGCTTTGTACTGTCGGACCAGGCTCAGCGGATTTTAAACAGCAAGGCCGATTATTTGCACACGAATTCAGGTGTAACGGTTACTGTTGAAGGACATTGCGATGACCGCGGCACGGAGACCTACAACATCGCCTTGGGCGAACGGCGCGCTGAATCGGTTAAAAAATTTCTCGTCGATCTGGGCGTCAGCGCCAATCAACTAAACACCGTTAGTTACGGCGAAGAGCGACCCATCGCTATGGGTCAAGATGAGGTTTCTTGGGCCAAGAATCGCAGAGCCCAATTGGTGATCAACTAATTTCCGGATGATCGCAAATCCGGAAGAACTTATCCTATGGCCAAATCTCTGGAGATCGTGCAGGACGATCTGCCAGTACCGCCTGCCGTCCCATGGGCAGGCAGCCGGCAATACAGCACCCAAATGCCGGTTGCCTGCATTCAAATTGACCCGCTTTTTTCCTCAACCGTGCGAAGGAAGCAGTTCCCGGAACAGGCTTTCCGCACCAGCATCATATTCGGGACAAAATGACAGCTTCGTGACAATTATTGTCATTCCATTGGTCTTGAGCGATTCTATCCACAGAAATATCTTATTATTTCCGGATATCTCCAGAAACCTTTTGACAAGGAACAATTGGTTGCATTGGTTAAGAAGGCATTAGGATAGAGAACGGCCCAGCCAAGGACGAGAAAACAGGGGTGTCGGGCCTTCACCTTTGACCGGCCTGCTATCCGCAAACCCCGTCCTTTAGAGGGCTGGGAGGCTTCACACAACAGGCGAAAGCCGTTGGAATAAGGGCCGTTTCGTGCAGAACGTTCACAACTCTAGATTTGCGTTTAATCATCTCGATTCAGAACTTTAAAAAAAGTCTTGACATCCCACTTTGTAGCAGGTATAAAAAATATCGTGAATGGTACGTGCCATTCAGTCTCCTTTCACTAATCTCATCTTCCTTTGTGAAACCCCTTGGGAACCCTACCCACTCCCGAGGGGTTTCCTTTTAATGGTCTATTGCTCTAACATCTAAATGCTCAGACGGTGTTTATATATAATAGATTGCAGTCTCCCGCGATAATTTTGCCCAAGCTTTTAAGAAGAAAGTTTTTCATTAAGTAAATGAGTTAAACCAAATTGTCTAAGAGCATCGCCTCTGCCAGTTATTTTGGCGGGTTGGGGTCGCCCTTTTCATCCTGCAGCACTTATTCTGTAGTACCTCTTGACATATTATTATGTGGTATTAAAATATATTTAGCCAAATCCTCTTTGGCTGATTTGTGTATAAACGGTTCCTGTGATCAACGGAACCGTCTTTAATGCCCCTGGCATCCCCGCCAGGGGCTTTTTGTTTAAGATACCTTGAGGACGTTGAGACCGGCATTGTAAAAGATGTAAAGAAATGGTAATCGATTCCAACCTATGCTACTTTTTTTATGGGGTAGTTTTTTTGTGTAAAAGTGCTTTTAGTGGTTTTAGGTGCGTATATCACACCTAATGACAGCCCGTCTCATATTATCAAAAGATTCTTATTAACATACAAAATTCAGGTAATTATCCTTGAAGTTGATGACAAGGGGTAAGAACATCTATGGAACTCGCAATTGTTAGCGCCATTCTGGCGATCACCCTTTACCTGCTGATCAGCGAAAAGATTCCCATGGATCTGACCGCAATTGCCATTATGGTGATGCTGATGCTGACCCGTATCCTCACCCCTAAGGAGGCTGTGGCCGGATTTGCCAACCCTGCGGTGATCACTGTGGGCGCCATGTTCCTGATCAGCCGGGCCATGATCCGCACGGGCGCTGTTGGCTTTATCCGCCAGAGGCTGGTAGATCTGGCTCGCGGTCATGCAAAATCAGCCCTGCTGGCCGTTTTGATGATTACCGCAGTGGCTTCGGCCTTTATCAACAATACTCCGGTGGTGGTCCTCTTTATTCCGGTGATTCTGAGTATGGCCTGCCAATTTGATGTCAGCCCTTCCAAGTATCTGATCCCATTATCTTATTGCTCAATACTGGGGGGTACCTGCACCCTCATCGGCACCTCAACCAATATCATTGTCAGCGACCTGTCGGCTCAATTCGGATACGGCTCGTTCAGCATGTTCGAACTGGGCAAGGTCGGGCTGCCTCTCCTTGCCGCCGGCTTTCTGTTTATCATAATGGCCGGTCCCATTCTGCTGCCCGACATACACGGTGCCACCTGCGAATTGGACAATCATGAAAGGCGCCGGTACCTGGCCGAGATCGGCATTCCCGCCAACAGTCCTCTGGTCGGTTTGAATCCCTGTTCCGAACTGACCATAAATTACCCCGAGATCGATGTTCTGGAACTGATCCGCAGATCGCATATTTACCATCCCTGCCGTGATGACGTAACCATTGCGCCCGATGACCTGCTGCTGGTCAAAGGATCGCCCAATGCACTGGTCAATATGCTCAATGAAAAAGGTGTGGAGTTGCCTGACGGGGAAAAGGACCTCGATTTCGGAGGGCCGAAAGAAACCGTGGTGATCGAGCTGATTATTCCACCTTCTTCCTCGCTGGTCGGTCAACGACTGCGCGAGACCGACCTGTCGCAGGACCCGGATCTGCATATTGTCGCCATCGAACGCAGCGGTCTGCATTATTCTGAAAAACAACTGCAGAATATCAGCCTGAGAAACGGTGACATCCTGCTGGTTTGGTGTCGAGCCGATAAACTGGATAAGCTGCGCGGTCGCAGCGATTGGATTCTGGCAGAGGACGTCCACCATGAAATCGTACATCGACGCAAGGCGCCGCTCACTGCCTTAATTTTCGCCGGTCTGATGATCGGCGCGTCCACGGGACTGGCCGACATCATGGTCTGCGCGCTGACAGCAGTTTTTCTCCTGGTGCTGACCGGATGCCTGACCTTTAAAGAAGCATACCAGGCCTTGCAAGCCAACGTGTTGATGCTCATTGCCGGAACCATCGCGCTGGGCACGGCCATGGACAAAACCGGAACCAGCCGGGTGTATGCCGAAATTTTCCTCAGCACGGTGGAAGGCCTTTCTCCAATCTATGTTCTGGGCGGTTTCATCCTGCTGACCAGCATCAGCACCCAGATCCTGAGCAACAATGCAACGGCCGTGCTGCTGCTGCCGATTGCCATATCCACGGCCCATGGGTTGGGGGTCGATCCCAAACCTTTCATCATGGGCGTAGTTTTCGGCGCCAGTGCCTGCTTTGCCACACCCATCGGATACCAGACCAACCTGCTGGTATACGGTCCGGGAGGTTACCGCTTCAGCGACTACATGAAACTGGGCATTCCGTTGAACCTGCTGGTGATGGTCGGCGCCACGATCCTGGTGCCTGTGTTCTGGCCTTTTTAAAAGAGTTTTTGGTATTTACTGTTTGGTATCAATTGGACGTAAAAAATGGGGAAACTTTTTTCAAAGGTTTTACGAGACCTTCAATTGATAAAAAAATCCCCGCTTTTGTTTCACAACCTGTATTTTTTTATCCGCGACCAGCGACGCCAGATATTTATCGACATCATGGATCTTCAACCCTAAAATTTCGGAGAGATCCCTTGATGTACACGGACGCCGGGCAATGGTTCCCAAAATGGCAGAATCCGTGTCTTTGCGATAGGTAAAAAGTCCTTTATGGTCGGGTGGATCAGCGATAATGGCGGCATTTTCCATCTGAAAAGACTCGAGAACGCGTTCAAGCTCCTCCCGTGTGGCAGGACGGAGCGTGGAGACGGTGCCTGGTCTGTCCAGCGTATTCAGCTGGACCTGGTCCGGTTTGATTTTTTCAATGGCATTTTTTAAGGCGGTCAATTCCTGGTCCGTATCGTTCATGCCGGGAACAATGAATATTTCCAGCCATATTTTCCCGGTGTATTCTTTGCGGAACCGAATGAGTCCGTCGATGGTGGTGTCCAGCCGTAACTGAAGAGGTGGCCGGTTTATCTTGCGAAATATCGTTTCGGTTGCGGCATCCAGTGAAGGGATGACCACCGAAGCGTCTTTAACATCTGTCCGCACCTGTTTTTGGGAGAATAATGTGCCATTGGTCAGGACCGCTACGGGGATATCCGGAGCAAGATTCCTCAAAAAATGGATGACATCCCCCAGTTTTGAATTGAGCGTTGGTTCGCCGGAACCGGAAAAAGTAATGTAATCCGGCAGGATATGATTGGCAAAATAATGGGTGAGTTCCCTTTTAACGGATTCAAACGAAACATATTCCTTGCGTTTCAATGTCAACAGAGACGTATTGCCACATTCGCAGTAGATACAATTTAACGTGCAGGTCTTCATGGGGACCAAATCGACACCCAGGGAAATTCCCAACCTGCGTGAAGGTACCGGACCGAAAAGATGGTTGTAGTTCATTATCGTTTTGCGCTGACTTAAAGGTTTAATTAAAACAAATTTTTTTTTGAATTATATCTTGATGGTTTCGTAAAAAGTCGATATTGCTCGCTCCGTGACCATTTGGGGACGTTTCCATCAGTGACGCTAAATTTCAAGAACTCGGCGCAAGCGCATCAAACAGCTTGAAATTTTTAACGCTTCACCGCTTGAAACGCTGATTCCCCAAATGCTCAAATGTCGCTCACAAAAGACTTTTTACGAGTTTGTCATATATTGGTTTAATTAAAGGTATATACATTCACAGATTCTGTCAATACAATATCAATATAACATCCTGAAAACTGAATCAAAATGAACGATACACTGCCGGGAATTTTGGTTACCGGAGCCTCCGGTTTCATTGGCAGGCATTTTGTCATTGCTGTATCCGGAAAATTTCGCCTCTTTTGTATCGCCCGAAGAAGCCAAAAAGAGGCTGGAATTCCATATCATGAAAACATACACTGGCTCCAGGCCGATATTACCGAATGGAAAAATCTCCTAAAGGTCCTTGAGTATACGAGAGAACATGGGGGCGCAGATTATGTTTTGCATCTGGCCGGTTACTATGATTTTACCTTGAAGGATAATCCCGCCTATGAAGAAACCAATGTGACCGGCACTCGCTATCTTCTTGAATTGTCCAAAATGTTGGGGGCCAGGCGTTTTATATTTTCCAGTTCTCTGGCTGCATGCAAGTTTCCCCCTTTCGGCAGAGCACTTACCGAAAAAAGTCCCCTTGATGCGGAATATCCGTATGCCAGGAGCAAACGAAAAGGCGAAGACATCATCAAGGCGTATTCAGAAACTTTTCCCTGCACCATTGTACGTCTGGCGGCCGTGTTCAGTGACTGGTGTGAGTATCCGATATTGTATATGATGCTGAAAACCTGGTTGTCCGGGAACAAGCTCAGGTCTAAAATGCTGGCGGGACGGGGTGAATCGGCCGTGCCCTATATCCATATCCGGGATCTCGTTAAACTCTTTTTGCGGATAATCGAAGTCAGTGATATGCTTCCAAAATTTGCCGTATATATGGCCGGTTCCCAGGGAAGTATTTCACACATGGATCTTTTTCGGACCGCCACTCGCTACTATTACGGACATGATGTCAAGCCGATAAAAGTACCAAAGGTCTTGACATATTTCGGTTTGATCATCATGTCCTTTATGGGATGGCTTACAGGAAACGAACCGCTGGAAAAGCCCTGGATGGCCGAATACATTGACAAGAAACTAACCATAGATGCCTCTGTAACCATCAACGCTTTGAACTGGAAACCCACACCACGGTATCATATCCTGCGGCGCTTGTTGTTCATTACCGAAAAAATGATCACCCATCCTAAAAACTGGGAGTTCCGTAATGAATTGCTTTTGCAGCGGGTGGCTTACCGAGCAAGCACGGAAGTTTACAATATTCTGATGGAACTGCGTGAATCACTGGTCGATCGGCTTGTGGAAGAGGTGATGAAGCCGGAGCATGATCAACGCTTCCCAAACTACCAAAAAATGAATCGGGACCTGCTGAAGTGGTATATTACGCTGAACTTTCAGCTGGTTTCCGCAAGCGTAAGAAACAGGAATCGGGCCATGATACCCAATTATGCGCAGGTTATCGCCTACAGACGCTTTGTCGAAGGATTCGATGCCCGGGAAGTGAAAGATTTAATGTTGTTGACCGCAAGGACCATGGAGACGTCGCTCCTTGAAAGATCGGAATTCAGGAGTTTGAAACAGCGTGTGGATGACTATATTATCCTGACGTCGCAGCTTGCCATTGATGAGTTTGAAGATACCTATGAAATACTCAAAACCTATCCGCCTGAACAGTTTGCTGCCATCGACACGATGGAATCGCTGTCAAACAGCAATGATCTCAAGCGGATTGTGCTTCAGCTTGAAGATATTTGCAGCGATTCGCTTTCACATCGATTGAGCGGAATATTTTAGACCAAAATACGTTGGAGATTAATGCCCCCCAACGGCAAGCAATCCACTGGCCGCTGCACCGAGGATAATGACTTCGAGCACCGCCATAATTGCATAAACCGTGTCTTTACTTCTCAGCAGCGTCGGTACGATGGCGGCATAGCAAAACATGGTAACACCCGCCAGAATGGCTATGCCGATGAAATTAATGAAATCTCCGTATTTGAGCATACCCAGCCAGGCCCACCCGTCTTTGATTCCCACATGTTCAAGATATTCATGGACGTTGTAAGACCAGTACCCGGAAATTTTATTCAGCGGGATGTAGGGATCTAAAATGCCGAATGTATAAAGACCAAATGTTATCAAAAGGATCAGTAAACCAGAGTACATCCCCCATTCCAGTATTTTGGCATAGAGGAGCTGTTCCGGTGATGCTTTTAACAGATCGTGTGTTTTCTCTTCCATTGATATCTCCTGTTCGATAAATGCCGAAATTTTAAAACGGTTCAATCTGCTGTTAAAATCCGAGTCCTTTGGACAATGCTTTGATCCCGGCAAATGCCAGGATGGATATGACCATCCACCGGATAAAGGTGGGCTTGGCAATTTTAAGCAGACGGACCCCCACAAAAGAGCCGAGCATGATTCCAACCAACGAGGGAACCACCATCATGGGTATAACACATCCTTTATTCAGATATATCCATGCCGCGGAAGTATCCGTGATGGAAAGGAGGAATTTGCTGGTGGCCACACTGATTTTGAGCGGGGCTCCCATGAGAAGGTTGAGCACCGGTACATTGGCCCACCCGGCTCCAAGACCGAACATACCGGCCATGATGCCGATCAGGACAAACAGGGCCAATCCTAAAGGGGTTCTGTGTACTTTCCAGTCGATAATCTCTCCGGTGCTGGCTTCCTGGTAAACACCACAGATTCGAAGCGCTGAGGATAAGCGGTCTGCCTTGGGCACATCCGGAACCGTCGATTTTTTGGCGGTTAGCATTAGGACGCATATGCCGATGATGGTGGCGCCAAGGGCAATTTGAATGATGTTGGTGGGCAGTGCAAGTCCGATCATGGCTCCGATGATGGCGCAGGTGGAAGCGATGAGGGCCACCGGAATTGCCAGCCTCATGCTGGCAAGGTTCATTTTGAGAAGCCCGGGACCGGCGGCCAGTGCACCGCAGAGGGCCACAAGAAGACCGGTGCCGCGAACAAAGTCCAAATGAAATGGGAAAAAACCGCTGATAATCGGTACAAAGAGAACGCCTCCGCCGACACCGCCGAGTACGGCGAGAATTCCCATGACAAACGTT
This sequence comes from Desulfobacterales bacterium, assembly GCA_046484425.1. GTDB lineage: Bacteria > Desulfobacterota > Desulfobacteria > Desulfobacterales > UBA11574 > UBA11574. Next base: position 28,807 of record JAWOIY010000086.1, read on the forward strand.
ACAAAAAACAGTACCAGCGGCCAGAACCACCAGGTATGGCCGCTGGCGGCTCCTTCGGCGGATGATTCTGCAAAAGCAGGTGAGACCAATACCGCCAACAATAACAGGCCAATCAACATCATCGCCCAAAGTTTACCATTTACCTGCATGTCTTCCTCCTGAATTTTGACGTTCTATTTTTTTCTTTGGAAATGGGATCCGATGTGAAAGTGACTTTCATCATAACGGATATGCACGATAGAGAAGTCGAATTCATTAAAAAAATGCAAGCTATATTAGATTTCATCCAATGTCAATTAAAATTATTCACAAATTTACATATAACTTACTTAAAATACAATATCTTATCATTCATCCTCACATAATATCGACCTTGCGAAATATCGCTATATTTACAGGAATTTACCCAATTGAGCGTTGCACTGTGCAACGCTTTGTCGGGATATGTGAAGTATTTTTAAAGGTTTGCAATTTTGTTTATCCGGTTCAGGTGTTGAATGTTCGTTTACAAACTTTTTTGATTATGGTAGAAACATATTGAAACGTTTTTTTAAGAAAAAAATGTGCGGGTAAAACATACTGAAACAATCAACTCAGACGATTCAATTTTTGGATACTCCTGACATTGAGCATATTACAACACACACAAATTAAAGGATTATTTGACATTCCCATCGAATTGCCTTCTTTGATTGATGAGATTCCTTTGGGTATTGTGGTGCTTGATACCCAGCGGCGAATCGTGATGATCAATCGTGCTTTTGAAGCCCTTATCGGCTTCTCCATAGAAGATGCAAGAGGAATCCCCTGTTTTCACATCATGCGAAGCAAGCTGTGTATACAGCAATGTCCCCTTGGGAAGATGGATTCAAATTCCGAATCCATTATCGTTGAAAGCGACATCATCAACAAAGAACGAGAGTTGATTCCGGTACTGATAAACCTCTCTCCAATCAAGGACACTGACGGTAATCTTGCCGGTTTTCTGGAAACCGTTGAAGATCTTCGTCCCCTTAAAAAAGTGGGCGACAAGTCTCCCAGGGCATATGCTTTCCACCATCTCATCGGAAAAAGTCCTGAAATGACGCGGATTTTTCAAACCCTTCCTTTACTTGCTCAGAGTGATTCGGCGATTTTGATCACCGGTGAAACCGGTACCGGTAAAGACATGCTGGCAGAAGCCGTCCACCAAGCTTCCAATCGATCAAAAGGCCAATTTATAAAGGTCAATTGTGGTGCTCTTCCCGAAACCCTTCTTGAATCCGAACTGTTCGGGCACCGGAAAGGGGCGTTTACGGGTGCGGTGGAAAACAAACCCGGACGATTTCGTCTGGCTCACAACGGAACCCTCTATCTTACGGAGATCGGGGATCTTCCACTTCCGCTGCAAGTCAAGCTGTTAACGTTTCTGGATGATAAGGTGGTTTATCCTTTAGGAAGCGCCAAAGGATTTCAAGCCGATGTTCGCATCATTGCCGCCACCCATCGCAATCTTGATCTCATGGTTAAAGAGAGAAACTTTCGAGAAGACCTGATGTTTCGGTTGAACGTGGTGAGATTGCACCTGCCGCCCTTGAGGGAGCGAGGAGACGATATTCGACTGATCCTGGATCACTTTATTAATATTTTTGTCACACGATTCCGAAAAAATATCAATGGATTGTCCAAGAAGGCTCTCAAGATTTTATTAGAATATCCTTATCCCGGAAATGTGAGAGAGCTTAGAAACATTATTGAATACGCCGTGAACATTTGTCCCAGAGGACAGATACAATTCACACACCTTCCGGCCTATCTTTCCGAGACGAAACATCATTATGACCATTCAGCGCCGGAAGAAAAAGAATCGTACCAATGGACGGCACCGACTGTAAAATCCAGCAGCGAATCAAGCGGCAAAAAAACGTGGGCATCTTTGGAAAGAGATCTGATTATAGAAGCACTGGTCAACAGCAAAGGGCGACGCCACAAAGCGGCTGATATGCTGGGATGGGGACGGAGCACATTATGGAGAAAAATGAAACAATACAAAATAGACGCATGATAATTATGGACTTGACTGAAACAATTTGTTACTTAAATTCGACACGCAGAATTTAAAGTTTACTACGCTGAACAATGGAACAAAAGATACTCATTCCTTTATATGTCGATCAGGTGGCGCCGCGTTTTGATTTGGCCACGGAGGTTTATATTGTCTCGATAGCGGATGACGGCCGGCCCATAGAAAAAAAGACCGTGGTCTTACCGCGGGCGTCGGCGGAGCAGCTCTGTCATCTCGTTATTTTGGAGAAAATAGGAACGGTGGTATGTGGCGGAATTGAGGATGAGTATTATCAATATCTTAGATGGAAAAATGTGAAAGTCCTGGATTCCGTGATCGGTTCTTGCAAAGATGTTATAAAACGGCTGGAATCAGAAACCCTTCAATCCGGGGATATCATTCGATAATGGTTTGGTGGTGGAGAAATGGCGCTGAATCCTAAAAAATGGTTCAATATTAGAGAAAGTGTGCAAACGCTCACCACTCTCGATTCCTCCGCGGACCGATATCGACTGCTCCAGAGGAACATTAGAATCTTGATGATCGTGCTGACAATTGTTCCTTTGTCTATGATGGCTTTAATCAACTATCATCAGTACCAGAGCAGCCTCAAACAAGAAATGATTGAACCAACCATGTTGCTGGTCAGCAAAACCCGACACTCTTTTGAATTCTTCCTTAAAGAAAGACTGTCCCTGGTAAAATCCATTTCTTATTTTTATTCCTATAACGATTTAAGTAACGAAAAGACATTGAATCAAATTCTTTTTATACTCAAAAAGGAGTTTGTCGGATTTGTGGATCTTGGCCTTATAAACGGTTCTGACGGTGCACAGATATGCTATGTAGGCCCGTATAACCTTCTTGGAAAAAATTACGCCAATCAGGATTGGTTTCAAGAAGTTACGCTTAAAGGAACATACATCAGCGACGTATTTATGGGATATCGCAAATTTCCTCACATTGCCATATCTGTTCATCGTGTTGAAGAGAGCGGGGAATCCTGGATTCTCCGAACCACCATCGGCACATCCATGTTCGACAATCTTATCGCCGCCATGGGGCTTGATGCGGAGAGCGATGCATTTATTCTAAACAAGGAGGGCATATTCCAGACCAATTCCAGGTTGTATGGAAAGGTTCTGGAGAAATGCCCCATAAACATTCCGACCGGCGGATTTTCGACGTACGTAGAGGAAAAAAAAGATCCCAACGGGACCGATATTTTCCTGGCCTATCACCATTTAACATATCCGGAATACACACTGGTTGTCATAAAACCTAAATCCAGTGTTTTGAAAGCCTGGTATGCACTGAAAAGCGATCTGTTTTTTGTTTTTCTGGCCAGTTCCATAGTGATTGTCATTGTGGTTTTCAGACTGACAGGTATCATGGTGAATCGCATCAAAGAAGCAGATCACAATCGGGAGATCGCCTTCCGGGAACTGCAGCATCATCACAAGCTTTCTTCCATCGGAAGGCTTGCCGCCGGTGTGGCGCATGAGATCAACAATCCCCTGGCCATCATCAACGAGAAAGCCGGTCTTATCAAAGATATCATTGGATACACCCCGGATTTTGCGCAAAAAGAGAAATTTTCGGCACTGGTTGGGGCTATTTTGCAGTCTGTGAGTCGTTGTAAAACCATAACCCATCGGCTCCTGGGATTTGCAAAACGAATGGAGGTCGAGATTGAGAATTTGGATCTTAATGAATTGTTGGTGGAAGTGTTGGGGTTTTTGGAAAAAGAAGCCCTTTACCGGAATATCGATATCGGACTGGAATTGGCAAAGGATCTGCCCAGGATCGATTCGGATCGGGGACAGCTCCAGCAGGTTTTTTTGAACATATTGAATAATGCCATGGCGGCTGTGGAAGATGAAGGGCGGATTCGCATTACCACCTGGGAAAAAGATGCGGATACGGTGGCTGTTTCCTTTCAGGACAATGGCTGCGGTATGTCGGAGAGTACAGTTCGGCATATCTTCGAGCCTTTTTTTACCACCAAGAAAGAACACGGAACCGGTCTTGGGCTTTCCATCACCTATGGTATTGTCAAAAAGCTTGGCGGAGACCTCGAGGTAAAGAGCAAAGAGAACGAAGGAACCATTTTTACGGTTTTGCTGCCGAAAAAATCAATCGCATAAAACGGAGGCATCTCATGGACCCGATAAAAATCCTGCTTGTTGACGACGAGCATGAATTTGTCACGACTTTGGCCGAAAGACTGGAGTTGAGAAATATGAAAGTTTCGATTGCCATGGACGGTGAGACGGCGTTGGGCCTGGCTGAGAACGATCCGCCTCAGGTTGTGGTATTGGATGTGATGATGCCGGGACTCAACGGATTGGAGGTCCTGCAGAAAATCAAGGCCTTGGATCCCAGAATACAGGTGATTCTTCTCACGGGTCACGGCGCCACCAAAGACGGCATTCGGGGAATGCAGCTGGGCGCTTTTGATTACCTGATAAAACCCATCGATATAGACGAGTTGATTGAAAAGCTGAATGAAGCGGTGAAAAGAATGATTTAGAAAGCCGTTAAAAAAAGCCAGCGAAAAAGGGGACGGACATGAATTACTCAAAACGTAAGGAAATGGTTTTTTTCGGGAAAATAACAGCCGGCATAACCCATGAAATTAAAAACGTCCTGGCTATCATTCAAGAATCAACCGGTCTTATGGAGGACATTCTTGCCGTAACTCCGGATGAGGCATTCCCTCATAAAGATAAATTTCACACATCCTTGAAAAGAATTCTCAGCCAAATTGACCGTGGCGTAAATGTTACGACCCGTTTAAACAGGTTCGCTCATAGCCCGGATCACAGCCCCGCAACCCTGGATCTTAACGAAATGACGGAGCAGATGGTGTTGCTGGCGTCCCGGTTTGCGAGGCTTAAGCAGGTCGTTCTGAAATCGAGTCCTTCAGATCCCCCCCTAGTCATTAAGTCAGATCCTGTATCTTTGGAAATGGCCTTGTTTGAATCCATTGAAATCCTCCTTAATGTCACAGGTTCCGGCGGCAAAATAACGCTTTCCCCAAGGAAAATACAAAATAAATGTGTATTGGGTGTCGGTTGTGAAGATACCGTTCTTCCTGAAGAAGACTGTCTGGCTAAAATAACTTCCTCCGAACGCTGGGCATCATTGCAGGGGACCATGGCCTATCTTGGTGGTACGGCCAAAGCGTTTGGCCTGGCCCCTGAAATTTTGCTGTACCTTCCCGATTCCATAAACAATCAATAACGTTTCAAATTAGTTCATATTGTTTGTTTCAAAAAGTAACAAAATGAAACAATCCCCTCTTTTTTATCCTTCCAATATCGTTAAAACGATTTGATATTACTGAATAATATAATATTGGCACACTCCTTGCTGTATTAGAGGGCAAGATCGCCCTGAAAATCAGAACACAAGGAGGGTGTAATGAAAAGATGGATTAAAAAATTTGAAAGTGTCTTTGTTTCAGTAGCCTTTGCAGAGACGAATGAACACGATGATGCCAGGAATATTCTTGGGATCAATTACGTTGATCTAAAGAGATTATGGGATGATATTTTCCTTTCCGTCACTTTTGCCGAGGCTGGATCATACCATCCTAACCGAATGTTGGGAACAGAGGTGCTGTATTAAATCTCATTTCGTGAAAACACCTTGCGTTTAAGTCATGGGAATTACGATTTTGATTATAGAAGGGGACAGCATGTTGCAGGAACACCTTGTGCGGAATTCGAAGACTCGGAGTTGGTGCATTTTTAACTCCTTGCAACAGAAAGACATCAAGCGGATTTTAAAAAAACATCCTGTGGATGTGGTGTTGCTGAGCCTGAACGATCTTAAAAAAGAGGGGATGGCACTGATCAAAATGATTAAAAAAAAGCATTCAGCCGTTCAAGTGATCACCATCAACAGCGGGGATCAGATCTCTCTATCCATAGAAGGGATGAAACTGGGCGTATTCGACGACTTTTTCATGCCGCTGGATTTGGATTCCCTCATTTCAAGAATCCAAGAGGCATTTCAGGTAAAGAAAGCAGCGGAAGTCGTCAAACCTTCACTGTTACAGCGCTGCCAGGAAATAATGGTTGCAGCAAGTTTTGCAGAAGCCGGTGAAGCAGATTTGGCCAAAGAACTATTGACAAGAGGACATAAATACTCCAAAGAAAATATAAAAAATTCTCAAGATACTCAAGACAATGAAAAGAATGAAAGGAGAAAAAAATGAAAGAGATGAAAGTATTGTTGGTAGATGATGAAGAGGAATTCGTTAAAGCGCTTGCCGAGCGAATAAAAATGCGGGATGTGAATTCGGATGTGGCGCTCAGCGGAGAACAGGCGCTGAAAACCATGGACGAGGATCTTCCGGATGTTATGGTTCTTGATCTGAAGATGCCCGGCATGGACGGGATGGAGGTTTTAAGACGTGCCAAGAAGGCGTATCCAGGGGTTCAGATTATCATGTTGACCGGCCATGGATCTGAAAAAGATGAACAAGAGGCACGACGACTTGGGGTTTTTGAGTACCTTCAAAAGCCGGTGTCCATTGAAAAACTCATGAGAACTATCACCGAGGCTTACAAGAAAAAATTTGAAAACGCCATGAGCGCCGCCGCTTTTGCCGAGGCTGGTGAATTCGATACTGCAAAAGAAATCCTTGACAAAGACAAGAAAAAATAACCTCCAACGGAGAAAAAAATAAAGAAAGGCAGGGAAATATCATGCAGAAACTGGTGGTCAAAGACATCATGGTTTCTTTGGAACGATACGCCACCATTCATGAGGATCGTCTTATGTGTCAAGTCTAAGTCTCAAAGTAATTGGCCCTGAAAAACCTTGAATTTAAATTTAAACATTTTTTAAATCCAAGTAATTAATGGATTTTAAATTATATTTAAAATTTATAATAAGGAGATTTTAATGACCACAAGTACCTCGGCACTCGCAAAAATATCTTTGAATTGGAAACCTCTTTTATTTATGATGATTGGTATCGGTTTGTTTTTGGTTGTTTTTTATTCTCCACCATGGCCCGATGCGATTGATCCCATGGGTAAACACTTTATACTGAGCCAGCAGGCCAAGGGAGCCATAGCACTTTTTTTACTGGCCGGTACCTTCTGGGTTTTTGAGGTGCTTCCCATCGGTGTTACGGGCATTCTTATTGGGGTAGTCCAGGCTCTTTTTTTTATACGTCCGGCAAGCGAAGCTTTCAAGGATTTCATGGACCCGTCAGTGCTTTTTATTTTCGGTTCACTGACCATAGGCAGTGTATTCACCAAGGTAGGGCTCACCAAACGGCTGGCTTACAAGATGCTGATGATTGTTGGAGAACGCACCAGCCGGATATATCTGGGCTGTTTTGTAGTAACGGCCCTTCTGACGCATATCATGGCCCACACGGCGGTAGCGGCCACCATGTATCCCCTCTTGCTGGCCGTCTACTCGCTTTACACCACGGATACCAAACCTACCCGTTTCGGTAAGGGACTTTTTATCGGAATGGCCTTTGTTGCCGGGGCCGGAAGCATTATCACACTTCTGGGAGCAGCTCGGGGAATCGTCGCTCTCGGTTTTTACAAGGAAATCAGCAATATGGACGTTTCTTTTTTTGAAATCACTTACCACATGTTTCCCATCGGATGGCTTATGGTTATTTTGTTGTGGGTTTTTTTTATGGTGTTTTTAAAACCGGAAAGAGACCGTATTCCGGGACTGCGGGAAAAGGCTCGCCAGTTAAATGATGAAATGGGCTCTCTATCACGCCAGGAGTTGATTTCAGCGATGATCGTGGGAAGCACCATTTTGTTTTTGTCCCTGCAATCGTTTATTCCGGCTTTACAGCCCTTCAATAAAGCGGCCGTTCTTCTGGTCAGCACCATTTTGTTTTTCATTTTCAAGATTCTGGATATCCATGATCTGGAGGAAATCCCCTGGAATATTATTTTGTTGTTTGCCGGCGCCATGAGTATCGGTTTTTGCCTTTGGCAGACCGGGGCCGCCGAATGGCTGGCCATCAATTGGCTTGGTTTTTTTAAAGAATCCCATTGGTTTATTTTTGTCATGGGAATTTCTTTTTTCATCCTGGTCATGACCAATTTCATCATGAACGTTGCCGCCATTGCCATATCCCTTCCGGTGGCGTTGGTGGTGGCACCCTATTTGGGGGTTGCCGGAGAAGTGGTATTGTACTCGGCCCTGGCTGTGGCCGGTATGCCGTTTTTACTCCTAGTGGGTGCCGCGCCCAATGCCATCGCTTATAATTCCAAACAATTCACAAGCGGGGAATTTTTCGCCTATGGCCTTCCTGCCAGTATTCTACTTCTGGCGGTCCTGGGATTGTTTATCCTGCTGGTATGGCCGTTGATGGGAATGCCGGTAACACTGGGTTAATAACAGCACTGAAATTAACCGGACAAAATCGTTCAATTCAGGTGATATTTTGATGAACCAATTTCTGAAATAATCATGGAACAAAAACGGAACATCCTATATCATAATGGAATCATTAGCAAAATATCAATAATTTTCATAGGGGTGACCCTTACGCCAATGATTCTGATTACTGGGATTTTTCTGTATCGATTCAATACATTTTCAATTAAAATGGTGCATGCCCATCTCGAGGAATTGGTATTAAGACAAAAATATCAAATCGATTTTTTTCTGGAAGAAAAATTGCGCGATATCAGGCATCTTTCCCATTATTTTGAAATGGAACCATTCGGGAACGACACTTTTTTACGGGAAAGACTTCAGGATCTTCAAGCGGAATATAACACCGATTTTGTGGCTCTGGAATTGATCGATGAACAAGGTCATCAAGTGGCTTATGCCGGCCCCCAGGGGATTGAACATGCATATTACAAAGGCACTGATTGGTTCAAAAAAGCCTTTGAAACCCGCTATTATATCAGTGATATCTTTATGGGGTCGAAAGTTCAGCCCCAATGTGTTGTGGCGACTAAAATTCAACAGGAAGATTCCCGATGGATTTTAAAAGCCACCATTGATTTCAGTCCTGTTGGTTTAATGCTGGAAACCTTTAAATCAGGAAACAGCGGAACCGCATTTATTGTGAATCGAAAAGGAGAATTTCAGATCTCCCGATCCGAAAATTTCACATTGAGCCAAGCACAATACAAGAATCTTTTTAAAACAGAAAAGCACATCGGCAACATCGATAACAATAGACGTCTTCTTGTAACCGCTCTGCTCAAAAATGATAACTGGCTGCTGGTATTTCAACAGGATACCGGTGATGCCTTTTCCGAATTGAAGGTTGTCCGAAACGTTGTAGCGCTTGTGTTTCTTTTGAGCGCCATGGGTGTCATTGTGATCTCATTTTGGTTGTCCGGACGAATAAAGAAACACATCGTCCAGGTCGACCCCGCAAAGAATATGGTGAATCGACAAATTGTCGAAAACGGTAATTTGGCTTCCATCGGTGAGCTGGCCACCGGTATCGCTCATGAAATCAACAATCCTGTGGCCATTATGGTGGAGGAGGCCGGCTGGATTCAGGATTTGCTCCATGAAGGTATTGATAATAAAGATAATCTGGAAGAATTTATCCGGGCCTTGAAGCAGATCGAAACACAGGGACGGCGTTGTAAGGGAATTACTCAAAAGTTATTGAGTTTTGGCCGAAAAACGGATTCCAGGATACAAAGCGTTCAGCTCAATGAACTGATTGAAGAAGTGGTGAGCCTGTCTTCCGAGAAAGCCCGGCACGGCAAGGTTACAATACATACCCTGCTTGATCCCCATTTGCCTGAAATCCGGGCATCGGTCATCGAAATGCACCAAGTATTGCTCAATATCGTTAATAATGCCTTGGATGCCTTGGAAAAAAAAGGTGACCGAATTGAAATCAGCAGCACATTGAGGGACAATCAGATTATCATCACAGTTGCCGATAATGGACCTGGTATACCTTCGACCATCATGAACCGCCTTTTTGATCCGTTCTTCAGTACCAAACCGGTAGGCAAGGGCAGCGGATTGGGACTTTCCCAATGCTACGGGATCGTAAAAAAAATGGGCGGAAGAATCGATGTTGAAAGCATGGCAGGCGAAGGCGCTATGTTCAGCATAATGTTGCCTTTTGAGGATCATTTTGAATAAAATGGTAAACAATCGGGTAAAACCCAAATAAGGAGGTAAATATGGCCTTGGCAATCGTATTGCTGGTAGATGATGAAGTTCCATTTGTGGAAGCAATGACTAAAAGACTCAAAAAACGGGAACTGGATATTATTCCGGCTTATACCGGGGAAGAAGCGCTTTCAAAACTCAATGAACATCTCAATGTCGAGGTGGTGATCCTGGATGTCAAAATGCCGGGAATGGATGGTATCGAGACCCTGGAAGAAATAAAGAAAAGCCATCCTTTAAAAGAAGTCATCATGTTGACCGGACATGCCACCGTTGAATCCGCCATCGAAGGCATGAAAAAAGGGGCGTTTGATTATCTGATGAAACCCTGTGATATTGAATTATTGGTAAATAAGGTCACGGAGGCTGCCAAAAAAAAACGCCACCACGAAGAGAAGATCATCGAGGCTCAACTCAAGGAAATCACAATGAGACGAGCCTAAGTGAATAACATAATGATCAGAGCGCAATTGTGCGATGTGTTATCTCCCCGTGTAATTTCTTAAAAAACCCGGGTATATATTACTGGATTCCGGCGAAGGCAGGATTCCAGATTTGCCCAACCGGAACCTGCTACCCGAAATTTTTGATAAGTATTACAACTGGTTACTCATTCAGACGATTTTGCATGATTCGATCAAATCGGATATTTTTTTGAAAACGTCGGATAACCTGAGAATTCCGACAATCTCTTTGTTCCGGGTAACAAGGAGGGACTGGTGGGAGCCGACAACCAGCAAAAGAACAGCCTCACTCAGGGAAGCCGTTTCAGATATGTATTCTCCTTCAGTGGGGGAATGCATAATGTTTTTAACCTTTACAGCTGCGGCTATTCGGCAAATATCATCGAGAGGCGGTTTCAGAAGGCCCAGTTCTCTGATCATTTTTCGGATATATTCCTGATTGATTCCGAACCGGTCCATCCCTTCCGGGTTAAAAACATCCTCATATTTGGGTTCAAGCGATTTAAGACCATCCAGTTGACTCAGTTTGCCCACAATTTTGCCGTTTGCATCATAAACCAGGACTGCCCGATGATGATACGGACTGAGATCGAATTTGATCTGTGCCTCTTTGAGAGCCTTGACTGCCTCATACAAGGTAGCATCTTCCGACACCGCTGCATAATCTTTAATCGGAATCATCATATCTCTGACCAATATTGACTGCATTTTAGACCTCCTGTTTTTTTCCCAATTTTTACCTAACCTAACAAAATTGCAGGTATTTCAAGCAAGGCTCCCCCATTGATCTCTCGACGGCCGGCTACAAAAAGCAGGATTCGATCGGGTAGTCAGGATCGATCAGGCAGTCATCTGCGAAGGGGACGGGGTATGAATCCGGGAGGAAAGGCGCGTTTGCGCGGGGCGACGGCTTACGCTTCACCTCCCACATTCCAAAATGAAATATAAAGATTGAAGAATGTAAATCTTCAATCGACAAGACCATATCTTCATTTTCAATAAAAGCGATCACTCGCATTGAACCTTGGCACCTGGCACGGCAAAGGTGATCAGATACATATATCTTAACTTTGTGTCGGATTATTGCTCAAGGGCTTTTGTATCACCAGCCTTTTTCCTGGATAATCTGTTTTATCTTCTCTTGGGTGCGTTTTTCAACGATGATCATTTTTTGGGTATGAGCTTTTTTGATCTTTTCACTCAGGTCCTTAATATCGAAGGGTTTTTCCAGAAAATCCATGGCCCCCAACTTCATTGCTTCAATTCCCTTTTGAACCGTTGCATGACCTGTGAGCAGGATCACCTGAAGTTCGGGGTTTTTTTCTTTTAGAGCGGCCAGGACTTCGATCCCGTCCATGTCGGGCATCTTCAAATCCAGAATGATGACGTCATAGGACTCTTCTTCGGCCATCTTCAAGGCTTCGACCGGGGATGTCGTCGCCGAGACATCCATGCCCCTGTTTTTCATTCTCTCGGATAGTGCTTCGATGAATTCCTTTTCGTCATCCACCAAAAGAACTTTCTCTTTCATATATTACCCTCCTTTTGCTAAGAATTAGGTTATGTTGAATTGCTCATGTTCCCGGGTTGCATCCCGGTGATCGAATGCTCCTGGGAAAAATAAGGCTTAAAGTGTTGGAAGCCTCATTTTGTTCCACCCGAGCACGGATCGCATTCGCCAGCATTTGTGTCTCTTTGTCCGGGAATGAACCATTGTCGAATTGTTTTGCGATATACAGGGGAAAAATGTGGATTCGTACATCATCCGGCGTATTTTCCATGCCGATTTCGATGTTTTTGTCCATTCCTACCCAATCCATGGCAACTGTCAGGCATTGGCATATCAGATGTTCGGCGAAGAAAGGATGGGTTTGGATTGTCATTGGATCCGTCGGAATTTTCGGTACTATGGTGATACTTTTCATATCTGCAAACCTCGAGCACAAACGGATGACCAGCGCGAGTATTTCCGTGAGATCGGCGGTTTTTAAGGGTTCTTCCGCGGAATGAGCGAATACGTTAAGTGTCCGGATGATATCATTGGCTCGTCCGATATGTTTAATGATTTCCCCGGCCAATGATTCCATTCGTTGAAGATCGAGGGGAGTCCCCTTATTGGCCATCACTGCGAAATCTTCGAGCAAGCCGGCTTTTTCATTGATGACAGCCAATGCGTTTTTTAATTCGTGGGAAATCGAAGCGGTGATTTTACCAAAAAAAGGAAGCCCTTTTCCAGCAATCATATAGAACTCATTTTCCATATCGGTTTTCCTTATCTTTATCTTTCGTGCGCCATTTTTCCTGTTGGAACATGTGCAAAAGATAATATTATCATTTTCTTTAGCGGTTGCAATAATTTTTATGTAACCGCAGATCGATATCCACGGGTTTGGGTAAACAGGCAAAAGTTTCCAGTTCCATGCAAATTTTGCTGTTACATTTCGAACCATGACCTGTCAGGATAATCACTTCAATTTCAGGTCGTTGTTATTTGACCCGCTGAAGGACTTCAATAGCATCGATACCCGGCCTTTTCAAGTCCAGAATCATCACTTCGGGCTCATCCTCCAATTCAATAAAAGCGATCACTCGCATTGAACCAGGAAGTGTAGATGTGGATGAAATCCAAATTCGGGTTTTTCCTCCGGATCATTTCGATGGCGATTGTATGTGTATTGAGTTGTATGGTGTTTTATAATATGGTAGAATTTCAAAAGGAATTACTGAAACAGCAAAGGCCGTCCTTTTGAGCAACTTGCAATCATCATCAGAGGGTCCTTTGAAAATAAGGACACTTTTAGCGGATGACGAAAAAGGATTTGTAGAGACGCTTTCCGAGCGACTCAGAACCAGAGGCTTTCATGTCACGGAAGCCTTTAGCCGCGAAGAAGCCTTGGAAGAAAGGATTCGAAAAGCGCTGGCGGATAAGCTTTCCACATCGCCCATGAGCATTCTTGAAAAATAAATCAAACGGTGAACGTTTAAAGGATGGGCGGCGGCCTGTTCTTAAATCAGGGAGGAAAATTAAAATGATGAAACCAATCGTTATGCTGGTAGATGATGAAGCCCCCTTTGTGGAAACCATGACAAAACGTCTTTCAAAAAGGGACCTCACAATCATCACGGCTTTCAGCGGCGAAGAAGCCCTTGAACTGCTCGATAAGAATCGAAATACGGATGTTGTTATCCTCGATGTAAAGATGCCGGGAATGGACGGTATTGAAACGCTGGAAAAAATACGAAAACAGTTTCCCCTGATAGAGGTCATCATGCTCACCGGTCATGCCACTGTGGAATCAGCCATAGAGGGTATGAAACTGGGTGCTTTCGATTATATGATGAAGCCCTGTGAAATAGAACAGCTTATGTCCAAAGTGCAAGAGGCAGCCAGGAAAAAAATAACCCATGAAGAGAAAATCAGAGAAGCTCGGGTTCGTGAGGCACTATCGGCGCATGGCTTGGAATAAGGTCCCTTTTGCAACCAAAAAGTGTGATTTGGTTAATTGTTGAGTCGTTGAATGGTTAAAAGGGTGGGTTGTGGATTGACGATGGAGGAATTATCCATTATAAATACTAATTGTATCTAACAACATGTCTGAATCTTGTTCTGAACCTGCCCCTTATAAAAGACAGATGGATGCTGAAAGTATTGGGAAAGATAAGTCTTCGATCCAGAATATTTTTAAATATCTCCGCATTGCTGGGCATCACAATTGTGGGTGCGTTGGTGATGCTTGGATATACGTACCGGATGGAAAGACTTTTAACCCAGATCATCGACAAGTACATGGTGGGGCTCCAGACGGCCCAATCCCTTGAAAATGCCTTGGTCAACCAGAAGGGATTTGCTTCGTACTATCTATTGGATGGAAACCCAAATTGGGTCATTCAAATGGCGGAATACCGCCATATTTTTGAAGATAAACTTGAAAAAACGCAGCGCCTTGCCACAACGGCAGAGGAAAAGAAAATTCTGGACCTCATAGAATCGGAATATGCAAAGTACATCGCCGCCAAGGATCAGGTTGTCGATTATTATAAGTCCGGAGATCGCGAAAAAGGTATAAAACTCCACGAAAAAGTTCGAGACAGTTTTTTCGAAATCCTTCAGCTTTGCGAAAACGGCAAAAAGCTTTTCAGCGATAAGGCCCTAAAGGCTAAAATTCAGAGCTTGAATCAGGCCAAAAAACTCAGAGTTATTGCTGTATCGGCTGTACTGATGATTCTTTTATTGGGCATCATACTGACTTTCTTTTTGCTGCATGACATTCTTAATCCCATACGAAGACTGACCCAGGATGCGGGTCGCAAACACGACTCACAAAACGAAGGGGATGAAGTACAGGTGCTCAGCCGGAGTGTTTATGATTTGAAAAAAACATACAATGAAACCCAGTCTGAACTTGAAAAAAGCCGCGAGCACCTTTTGCAGTCGGAAAAATTGGCGCTGGTGGGTAAACTGGCTGCCGGTACGTCCCACAGTATCCGAAATCCCCTGACTTCAGTGAAGATGCGGTTGTTTTCCCTGCGCAGAAGCCTTGATCTTGATGGTGATCAAAAAGAAGATTTTGATGTCATTTCAGAAGAAATCGGCCATATCGACACCATTGTTCAAAATTTCCTTGAGTTTTCGCGGCCCCCGAGATTGAAGCTGCAGCCTGTTTCACCCTCGGACGTTGTGGACCAGGCCATTCAGCTTTTACAGCATCGCCTGGAATCTTATGAAGTTTTCATTAAAATTCAAAGAAATGAGCGTCTTCCTTTGGTTCAGGCCGATCCCGAACAACTGAAAGAGGTTATTGTCAATATTATCGTAAATGCATGTGAAGCCATGGGACAGGGCGGGTCGATTTTTATATACGAAGAAAAAATTATTGATCGGCAAATCCCCAGAGCGGCTGTGATTCGGTTGAGCGATAACGGACCTGGAATTCCGGAGGCCATAACGTCCAAAATTCTGGAACCTTTTTTCACAACCAAGGAGGAAGGCACAGGCCTTGGATTGAGCATTGCAACCCGGATTGTTCAGGAGCACGGAGGGCGGCTTGACGTCTTATCCACAGAGGGTAAAGGGGCAACGTTTATCATCACACTGCCGGTAAAAGGATCAAACCATGACGACCGTTCTGATCATTGACGATGACGATCAGCTCAGAAAAAGTTTTAATAAACTTTTGACAGAAGAGGGCTATCAATCCAAGTGCGCTGCATCCGGAGAGGCAGGTTTAAGGATTATCGAAGAAAACGTTCCGGATGTCGTGATCCTCGATATGCGCTTGCCGGGAATGAATGGGTTTGAGACCTTCAAGGCGATCCATCAGATGGAACCCAAACTTCCGGTGATTATCATGACGGCTTTCGGAACCACTGAAACCGCCATTGAAGCCACCAAGATGGGCGCATTCGATTATATTCTCAAACCCTTTGATGTTCCGGAGATGCTGGTGGTGATCAAGCAGGCTCTGGAAGCAAGCCGTTTTATGCGTTCTCCGGTAGATATGGATCCTATTTCGGAAAAAAGCTTCTGTGATGCCATTATCGGACGAAGCAGACCCATGCAGGAGGTTTACAAGACCATCGGCCGGGTTTCCGAAACAGAAGCAACGGTCCTGATTCGCGGGGAATCGGGAACCGGCAAGGAACTGGTGGCACGGGCCGTTTACCAGCACAGCACTCGGGCCGACAGACCTTTTTTGGTCATCAACTGCGTGGCCATTCCTGAAACCCTTTTAGAAAGCGAGCTGTTTGGATATGAAAAAGGCGCTTTCACCGGCGCAACCCACCGTCGAATCGGAAAGATCGAGCAGGCCAACGGCGGAACCGTATTTTTGGATGAAATCGGTGATATGCCGCTGAGCATCCAGGCTAAAATTTTGCGTTTGCTCCAGGAAAAAAGTATCGAACGACTGGGGGGCAGAAGCACTATCCCCGTGAATGTGAGAATTATCGCCGCAACCAATCGTGACCTTGAAACGGCTATCCTTAAAGGCCGGTTTCGGGAAGACCTCTATTACCGTCTCAAGGTGGTTTCCATCTTTTTGCCGCCCCTGAAGGATCGACCCGAAGACATTCCGGCACTCACAGACTTTTTCCTTGCGCGATTCTCACGGGAAGCGAAAGTCGAAAATCCGGGAATCACCAAAAAAGCCAAAGCCTTTCTTGCAACACATCCCTGGAAGGGCAATGTACGAGAGTTGGGCAACACCATTCAAAAAGCACTGATTTTTAGTCGAGGGACGCCGATTTCCCAAGAGGATATCTTACAGGCGATTCGTGGGGATAATGCTCGCAATTCAATAGAGTTAGAAAAAGATGAACAGGCCATGCGTCAATGGGTACGCAAGGCATTGTCCTCACCATCCGATGAAAAACTCTTTGATTACTGCATGGATCTGTTTGCCGGTATCATTATCAGCGAAACCCTCAACCTCACCGACGGAAATCGATCACAAGCGGCAAAACTTCTTGGCCTTTCCAGGCCCACCTTGCATTCCAAAATTGAAAAATAC
>JAWOIY010000091.1:0-5841 GCA_046484425.1 Desulfobacterales bacterium
GGTTATACACCTTTAATTAATTGAGGGGTCGGGGTGTTTTCCAAACAACCGCTACATGGATAATCTTTTTTTAAACCGCATGAACTCGCGGCAAGGGATCGTAAAGAAAAAGAAGGAAACTATCTTTGAAATATCAATAGGTTGTCTGCATTATTTTAAAATTCTTTTAAAGATACGATTTCGGTTTGCGCCTGTTTTTTCTAACGATCCCTAAGCCACTCAGACAGCATCCGATTTAAAAAAAGATCATCCATTTCGCTATATTCAAGAATTTAGGAGAAAAACTCCCCGACCCCTGAATTAATCATGGGTAAAAGTCAGGGCTTTGCCGGAGGTCGCTGACTGGTGGTTTCTTATGTATCAGGTTAGAATTATAAAACTTACTAATTATATTTATAATTATGAATTTTAACAAAAAAGCCCAACTGCTACAATGTCACAAATTATATTATAATCTTGACTGGTTAGCATAAATATGAAAAATAGCCGATGGGGAGGTTCCTGTAATCAACTGGTTAACCTGAATCCGCAGTTTGGCTACCTTTTCTGACAGCTTACTTCCTTTCATATAGAGCCAATTCAATTTTGGCTTGCCGTGACGCATTGACAATCGGTTTTTTTTATCCTTAAACACAGGGAGAACATATGTGATGATAGGTGAACCCCAATTCTCACAATTAGAGTTGGGGTTTTGTGTTTTTAACCACACTTTGTCCTAATCTGACAATGGACCTTGGTAAACTCCTTTTAAACGAGAAAGGAGCAACCCATTGAACAGATAAAATCATTATCGACCAAAAGCACCTCGGCGCCCGGGAGAAGGGATCCATTTTTAACCATATAAACAGAGCCAGTTGATGCGCATCTGTTTACAAGTTTTGGGAACAAATTTATTGTTTGAGGTAAAGCAGTTGCAAGGCGCAGCGCAAGAAATTGATTTCAGGCGGGGCTGGAAGGAGTTCTCAGGGAAGGTCCATCGATTGTAATTGTGATACAACGGTGTTGAAGGCGGTCCAATAAGGCATCTACCATATCCTTGAGGTGGAACAGGTCGTACCATTTTTCATAATCCAGGTTTGTAGTGATGATCGTGGCTTTCCGGCTGTAGCGTTCACCCATGAGTTTGAAGAAGGCATTGCACTGTTCTGAGTTTAAGGTTAGATAGCCAAGCTCATCGATGAGCAGTAGGTCATAGCGGGCGAGTTTTCTGATAAGCTTTGTTGAAGAACGGTCGGCCAGCGAGCTGTAGAGTTCATCCAGGAGATCTTGTGCGTTATAGAACCTGCCACGATAACCTGCCAGGAGCGCTTCCCGCAAAAGGCCTGCGGCAAGGCCGGATTTTCCGGTGCCTGGGTTTCCGATAAACACAACGTTTTGGGCTTGTCCGATGAAGTTAAGCTGAGCCAGGTCCATAATTTGGGTTCTATTGATACCGGGTTGTTTCTTGAACGGGAAGCTCTGTAATGTCCAATCCCAGGGGATTTTCGCTTGGTCCAGTCGGTAGAGCAGACTTTGCTGCTGGCGATGGGTATGCTCGGCCGACAGGAGCCGGTAGAGGAGTTCACTATGAGAACAGCCGGTTTTTTCAGCCCGTTGCAATTCATCTTTTAAGACTTTTTTAGCGCCGTTTAGCCGCAAAAGGGCCACGAGGTCATGGAGTTTATTTTTCATCGTCATGATCTGTAATGTTGAAGAAGTCCCCGGCCACCAGAGATAGAATAAGGTTTTCAAGTCGATTCAGGTCGTAGAGCCCATATTTGAGCGCGCGTTCTATAGCCTTATCAAAAGCCTGTTTTGGATAGTTTCGTTTGAAGTTTAAAAGCCGCTGCATCGAGCGCACCGCGCTGCTTCGGGAACGTTTTTTGAGTAGCTGCAGGTATTGGTCCAACGCCTCATTATCGCCTGTAAGGGATTTTTGAAGTTTTCCGGAAAGCCGTAAAGTCTGCTTGCGTGGCTGCAGATGGTGGCCCGGAGCGGTGGCTTTTGCGTTGCAGCGATCAATGATGCGGCTGTGTTCGGCAATTTTTTTGCGGTTAAAAAAGACACAGATATGATCCGGCAATTTGTGAACCTCGACGGTTTTGCCGCAGCAGCTTTGGGGAACGCTGTAGCGATTGGTATCGACCGATACATATCCGTAAAGATCCACCACTCGGCTGAGGCATTGGTAAATCGGGGGCTTGAAGGCCGGCAGGGGTTTTAACATCGGCCGTTCGGCCAGGTAGGCCTGCCGGGGGGTCATGGACAAAGACCGTTTGTTTTTCTCATTGGCGACGGTATCGCACCAATGTATGGCTTGTCGGTTTAAATCATGGAAGTCATTGAACGTTCTACCCGGTAAAAAATTTTTTTCTATGTAACTAAAGTTGCGTTCCACAATCGCTTTTCGATCGGCATGACCGATGGCATGGGCTACAAAACGAAAGCCGTAAATGCGCGCAAATGCCTCCAATTCCGGGGCGATGACCGCGTCGGCGCCACTGCCGGAAGCGAGGATGACGCTGGTGTTGTCGATGATGCATTGTTCCGGGACACTGTCCATGTAGGAAAGCGCCTGATCAAGAAAGACTTTGGCTTCAAAGCGGGTAAACCGCGGGTAATACTGCATGTAAAGCAGGCGGCTGCATGCGAGTACAAAAGCAGCACACTGGACTTTTACGATTTTGCCGCCGATATTGGCCCGGTGCGGGGAGGTATCGTGTTGTGCCTCAGCACCCGGCAGATATTGGAAGCTGCCGCTGCGGTTTTTGTGCGTCGGCCGCAATTGCAGCCGGCGCACAAGGCGTGTTAAGCTGGTATAGGGGATGTCATGGTCGTAATTGTCTTTGAGCATGCGCTGGATAAGCGTTGCATTGCCCTGACAACGGCCAAATAACTCCTTTACAAGGGGTTGTAAGGCCTCATAGCGGCTGGGCCGATTAATTTTTTGACCGTGTTGATGGTCAATGATGCTGCGCACGGTCTTGCGCGACATTTTCATCAACTGACTGATTTTGCGGATGCTGCACCCGCTATGATGCATCGCTAACACTGCTTGACGATCCGGTTCTTTTCGCATGGGCGTGCCTTTCTATGGTTATGACCAGTTTTTGCCAGCATTTATGAGTATCGGCAAAGGCCGTCAAAAGGGTTCTGCGATCCAGTTCACACTGGCCTTCGTAAAAAATATCGCCGGTAAGGCGGAGAAGACGGCTTACAATGTGGCCGACAAGGCGCATATCGTGGCACCACCGGCCTTCAGCGCCCTCCTTGACGACCTTGGCATCGTCAGTGAGACGTTTTGCTTCAAGAGATTTAAAAAACAGCGCCGGTGCTTCAATCATTTGCTGTCGGATTTTTCGATTGGCCTTTTTATAGTGTTTTAAAAAGGCCGCCAGCTGACGGGTAGATACTGGATGACGGATAACAGCTTTGCATAACGCCTCGGCATGTTGGGTATTGGCGCGCGCCAAGGGGGCAAACACGCGGCAGGCTGCCCAGCTGGATACCGCGCTGCATCGCACAGCCTGCACGGCTGCCGGCGGCAAGGTGTCGATAATGGCCAGCCGGCGACTCACCCAGCTTATGTGTTTGCCGAGCATAGTAGCGATTTGCGTTTGGGATAACTGATAACGTATTTGCAGTTCCCTTAACATGGCGGCTTGCTCGAAAATATCAAATTGCCGCCCCCTGTTGACGGCTAACAGTTGTGCCAGAGCCTCTTTTTCACTGCCGGGCATAATATGCGCCAGCAGCATGTCCAACCCACAAATTCGTGCGGCCGCCACACGCAGATACCCGTCGATGAGCGTATATTGAGGATGTTCGGCGCAAACGACCTGGATCGGCAGTAGTTGACCATAGCGGATCAGCGATTCGGCCATTTTTACCACCTGCCGACGAACCTGGATGCGTGTGTGGGCATAGGTGAGTCTTAAATGGACAATTTCAATATTTTTTATGGCAATCTGAACCGACATGCACAATCCGTATCATGTCTTTTCGGCAAAGTCCCACGAGTGGTCTCTTTGCAATCACCCCTTCTAAACCCAAAAACTTGGTTATCCATCCGATATATATGTCAATTTAACAATTGACGCGTCACTCTTTGCAATCAAGACCGGATTGACCGCTTCTACCCTGTAATATCCTGATATCGATTGCCTTTTTGAGATCCACGCGTCACTCTTTGCAATCATTGGCAATAGACACAACTTCGCTTGCGTTGACCGCTGGCGACGGTTACGCGAACCCTGCATCCGGCGGTTTTTTTCAATGCAATCCGGGTGGGTCTTGCGATAGTTACGGTAATAGTCTGGATTTTTCTTAAGCCAGCGTGCCTGGGCATCTCGCTGATTTGCACGATAGTCCGCATCAATCGCAAGCTTTCGCCTACGCCATTGGTTACGCCGAGCCTTTTGACAGGCGTGGCAATTGCAATATCGCTGGTTTTTGTTCTGAACGCGGGGTTGGAAACGTCGGTGGCAGTTGGGGCATCGGCAGCTCAATTCGTTCTCCTTGATCCTTTTCGATCACTGGAATCTTATTATTTGCTGCCTTTTATAAAATAGAAAGCCTGCTTGGAAATAAACTTATTAAAACTAACGACGATTTATGTGCCTATCAGGTGGGGCTGTTTACTTGAGCAATGGCGGGTCCTTTCTCATGATCGTCAAAGAAGCAAAGGTGAAGAATGAAAAGCATTAAATCAAAACTGTTAATCCTTTCGGGAGCCGTTGTCATCATATGCTCCGCGATATTGATTTATATGACGCACGACCATATTATTTCAAGTGCAGAAGACCTGACAAAACAGCAGTTGAGCCTTGCCTTAAGTTTCAATCTTGCCATCCGCGAGTATGTGGAGGATACGCTTCGCCCAATGATGTTTACCCTGGTTGACGAAAGCCGCTTCATTCCGGAAACCATGTCCAGCAGTTTTGTCGCCCGCAGAGTTTTTAATAAGGTCCAAAAATACTATCCGGATTACATTATCAAATTTGCTTCCGGTAGTCCGAGAAACCCCAAGAATCAGGCAGGTCCCGAAGAATTGAATATGATCCGGTATTTTAACGACCATCCTTCTGAAAATGGCTGGACGGGCCAGATCGACATTGACCATGAAACATACCTTGCAAAATTCAGCGCCATGCGGATGGAAAAGGATTGCCTTCGCTGCCATGGGAATCCGGCTGATGCGCCTATCGAACTGATAAACAGGTATGGCCCGGATGCATCATTTTACCGTCCGATCGGAGAAACGATAGGACTTGATATCATTGCCATCCCCGTAGATAGGGTTAAGGAATTTTTATTGGAAAAGGCCGTCAAAGATTACGGATTTGTAGGGATGGTAATCCTGTTGCTTTGCGCATCGCTGGTGTTTGTTTCTAAATTTGTTGTAACGGATCGTTTGGACAGGATTACCCGTCATTTTTGTGACCTCCAGGCGCAAAGTGAAGATTTGGCCATCCAGAGTCTTGAAGAAAGAGGCGAGGACGAAATCGCTGTTCTGACAAGAAGTTTCAATAAGTTGGCCGAAAGACTGAACGACACTTACGCCAAACTCAGGACGGAAATTGAACTGCGAAAGCAAGCTCAAAATGCGTTGTTTAAAAGTGAAGAAAAATATCGAAAATTGTTTGAGATGGAATCAGATGCACTGGCACTTACCGATATTGAAACCGGAAATATACTCGATGTGAACACGGCGTTTGTCAAGCTTTACGGATACTGCAAAGAAGAAATCCTGTCCATGAAAATGGCGGATATTTCAACCGAACCCGATCGTACAAAAACCAGCATACAAAACGGCGACGAATATATTCCTTCGAGATCTCACAGGAAGAAAGACGGTACGGT
>JAWOIY010000219.1:0-8325 GCA_046484425.1 Desulfobacterales bacterium
GAAAAAAATCCGCTATTGGATCGATTACCCGCTGCGTGGCGGGAAGAAGCGCCGGGAGTCGGTCGGATCTTTTGAGGAATTTGATCCGTATTCGATCACCGATGCAAGGCTGGCGCTTTCCAAAAGAGCGGTCCAGAAGGGCGAGAAACGGCTTCTGGAGATGCTGCCACAGGCCACCATGACCTTCCAAGATTTGACGGATTGGTATCTGGATTTAAAGCCTGTCAAGAGGTTGAAATCTTATGTCCGTGTACAACTGGCCTTAAAAAACTTTAACGCGGTTTTTGGGAAGATCATCGTCGATCACATCAGCCTTGAAGCGCTCGAAGATTACCAGGAGGACCGCCTGGATAAAGGCGCATCAGAGGCAACCGTCGATATGGAGGTCAATATCGCAAAAACGGTGATCATCAAAGCATTTGACAATGACAAGGTGGATGGACGGATTTTAAAGGCTTTCAGGCGTGTAAAAGCCAAGCTGGATAAAGGCAGCAACGCCCGCGAAAGGACTTTGGCCTTTGATGAATACCTGAAGCTAATCGATAAAGCACCGCCACATCTTAAGAACTGCATCATCATCGCGTTTAATACCGGCATGAGAGCTGGCGAGATCCGGCTGCTCAAATGGTCTTACATCGACCGGAAAAATGGTTTTATACGACTTCCAAAGGAGATCACCAAGGAAGGGAAACCAAAGAATATCCCGATAAACCACCATGTCGAGGCCGTTCTTAAAGGTATTCCGAGAGACATAGTTCACGGGTATGTAATAACCTACAAAGGGAATCCACTCCAGAGTTTCGGAGGCCCAAAGGGATCTTTCAAGACCGCCTGTAAAAATGCAAAAATCCTACATGGTCGAGATAAAGCTGGAGGACTTATTTTTCACGACATAAGGCGGACGGTCAAGACCAATATGTTGAACGCAGGAGTTGATAAGATATTTCGTGATTTGATTTTAGGCCACAGCCTGAAGGGTATGGACGTTCACTATTTGAAACCGAATGAAGATGCGCTGACCCAGGCAATGGAAAAATACACCCTGTATATCGATGCTCAAATGCAAAAAGTTGACCATTCCGTTGACCATGAGGCTGTTAAAGCAAGTTAAGCAGTTGTTATTAAATCTAAAATTAACACGCTCGACATGGATGTTGTTTCCCTGTCGCGCATCTCGCCGACCATAATAACGTCCGGATCTGATCTTAAAAATGCCCGCATGGCAGAAGCGAAGTTGAATCCAATTTTGGGTTTTACCTGTACCTGCCTTAATCCTCTCTGGCTGATTTCCACAGGATCCTCAGCGGTCCAGATCTTGGTTTCCGTGGTGTTAATATACGCCAGGGCCGAATGGAGCGTGGTTGTCTTGCCTGAACCGGTCGGACCGCATACAAAGATAAGACCATGGGGCTGGGTGATGGCGCTGACAAAGTTAGTGTAATTGGTTTTCGAAAAACCTATTTTGTTTAAAGGAAGCGGCTCTCCGGCATCCAGTATTCGCATGACAACATCCTCCACACCGCCCTGAGTCGGAATTGTTGCCACCCTGATTTCGATATCGGGACCACCGTACTTTTTAAAGTTTATTTTACCATCCTGGGGTTTGCGTCGTTCCACAATATCAAGATCCGCCATAATCTTGATTCGAGACACGATTTTATTTCTTAGGGCATAGGGGATACTCTCAAACAACTTGCAAGCTCCGTCAACCCGTACCCGAATCTGCACGTCCATTTTCCCCGGATAGGGCTCTATATGAATATCGGAAGAACCCTGCTTATACGCATCGATGATAATCTTGTTAACAAGCTGCACAATGGCACTGTCTTCTTCATACAAGGAGGATTCTTCATCTTCTATCTCTAATTCTCTGGTGTTAAACTGCGACAGGATCTCTGATCTGGAAGCCAGCTTATTTTCTTTCCGGGTGAAACGCTGAATAAAAGCAAGGATATCCTGTTTGAGTGCCACATTGAAAAACAGGGGATTGTTTGAAAAAAGCGTCTTTATTTCTCCAACTTTCCGAAGATCATGCGGGTTGTCGATTGCAATGACGATTTTTCCATCTTCCATTTTTAGCGGAACCCAGACATTGTTGCGCATGAAAGATACTTTAAGACCGGCAATAAGCGTTCTCGGGGTGGATATCGTCGGATCATATTCGACAAACGGAACCTTATAGAATTTACTGAGAGATTTTCCGATGTCCTGTTTGGAAATCTTAAAATCAGACATTAATACCGTTTCAACAGGGGCCTTTCCTGCTCTGGCATCAGAAATGGCCTTGTCGAGTTCTTTTTGGGCCAACATGTGATTTTGAAGAATATAGTCGAATTTACTCGGTCTTGCCTTTGCAATTCGTTTCTGATTATACAGAGCAATTCCCAGAATATGGGCCATTTCTGTTGCAGATTGCTCATCGCGTCGGGTAAACACTCCGGCTCCCATGCGGTTTATGAGCTGGATGATGCCGAGGAGATATTTTTTAAAGATGATCGGCACCACAAGAACCTGACGGGTTATAAAACCAGCCATACGATCCCAGCGTTTATCGAACTTGAGATCAGGATCGACGGAAGCCAATTCTCTATCATCATATACATTTTTGATATTTATGAGGCTCTTGTTTATGGCTGACCATCCGGATATACTGGTGTTCGACAACGGAATACGGATCTCTTCAATTTCGTATCCGGATTTAAAGCGCGATACCAGCTCCCGCTTTTTGCCGTCCACAACATAAACGGTCAGTCTTTCCGCTGCAAAAAGTCCGGTAATTACATCCTTAAGATCGACCAGGATCTCATCCAGATTGGCCGCAGCATGGATCTTGTTACAAATCTCTTGGAGATTTTTCCGGTAATCGATCTCAGATCTCAGTTCACTCCGATTCAAGCCATCGGCATTTTTAATCCCAATTTTATTTAACATTTTTATATCTCGCCTGATACTTCTTGAAATTTAAATTGAACGCTTATTATCTAATCAAATAATTTACCCTAAGCTGAGCGTTTCAAATTTTTGAAATGGTCAATTTAATAATATTTTCAGGGTATGATCTTATTTTCTTGAGCAACGTTCATGCCAAATACAGCATTTCATCTTTAAATCGGATGAATTCGAAATGTGCATTTATGAACATAGTCCTCATAATGCTTTGATTTAAAAACGCTTTATACACAGCTCATAAAAACGTATCAATTTTTTGACACGGCTGAATCGGGATTAACAAGAAGATTCCGTGAAAGAAGAAAAAGATGAAAATGCACTTAAAATTGTGCATCAATGCACAGTTTTTTGTGCAGGCTTCATAAATTCGTCCTTATCTCAGATACGTATACCTCTATTCTTCCTCCTTCAACAATTTGGGTCAACTCCCCGGATTAAAACCATTTGCGCAAACAGCCGGGTATTTCTCCCTATTAAAATAAGGTTTTTTCCCTATTTACTTTTTGAAAACGGTTAAGATAAATTAAAAACATCTTGAAATTGCGATGAATTCTATCTTTGAATATCTACAGGAAGGAAGGAATCTCATGGCGCTCCGTACGAATCCGATATGCGAAAAAGGAAGGAGAAACGTCTTTTGTCCATACTACAGAGACTGTTTAAATCTTGCCTCAAAGCAGAATTGGCATTACTGGTCCTGCCGAAAGTGCGGTTACATTCATGAAGCCCAACCCATCTCCATAATCATGTATCCGCCGCACAATGCCGATCCCCAGTATTCTTTGTCTCCGACGCTGTACCAAATAGACAGAGAGTTTAAATTATAAACCGAAGCAGAGTGCTTTGATACGAGCGTCCTTCGAACTTTCTAACAGAATGGCTGAAATTCAGTATCCGGATGGTTTATGGCTGCTCAAGTAAAAATCGAAAGGAAGTGGACATGCCAGAGGTTCAAATTAATCTCTTAAAAAACAGATTGTACATTACATTAAATGATTGGGACCAAGGGGACATGCCGGTATATGTTCAGAGAATCGAATCCGCCTGCAGAGCATTGGTTCCGGGTTTCACTTGTGTCGCGGTTTTGCGAAAAAACGGACTCCTCAGACAGACAGATAAAGATTTGTTGTTTAACACCACGGACTTGATTTCAGCTTACGGTGTCAGCAAGGTGGCCTATGTTCGCGACAATCAAGCCGAAGAAAATGAAATTCCGTCCATCAACATAAACCAGCATTCATATGTTCCGGTACATTGCGCCTCTAATGTCAACGAAGCTGAGGCAATACTGGACGGTATACTTCCGGTTGTCATGTCCTTAAATAGGCTTGCACTCCCAAAGAAGGTCGCCAACAGCCGGATGAATTAGCGTGAAAATGCAAAACGAACCCGGCTGGTTAACCTTTTTCTTTCCGTTCCGGTTATAATCTTACAGGCCATCTCAACTACATATCGCGATTCAATTTGACACCAAAATCGCCATCCTTTATTGTTCTTTAACTCAAGCGAAAATCGAGGATGCCTCAAATTCTCCCGATAGCGGGATCTTCGTTTCACTTTGTTTACGATCTATTGAGTTTACATTAGGAGAAAATCCATGCACGAGTTAGATGCCGTATTCTCACCGAAATCGGTAGCCGTTGTCGGCGCTTCCACGACACCGGGTAAAGTGGGTCATGATATATTTGCCAATATCCTGCGCGGCGGATATTCGGGGACCCTTTATCCGGTCAATCCGAAGGCCAGATCGATTTTATGCGTTCACGCATACCCGACAATAAAAGAGATCCCCGACCAGATCGATCTTGCCATGATTATTCTGCCCCCCCGTTTGGCCCTTAAAGCTGTCATAGAGGCTGCGGAAATGGGGGTGAGAGGCATCGTGATCGTTTCTGCCGGGTTTCGCGAAATCGGCGGCGAGGGGGCTGAATTGGAGGACCGCATCGTCTCCATCTGCAAACAGGCCGGTATTCGAATGGTGGGACCGAACTGCCTGGGGGTCATCAACCCTTTGCCTGAAATAAGATTAAATGCCAGTTTTTCAACACGCATGCCGGCACCGGGCAAAATCTCATTCATTTCCCAAAGCGGCGCATTGTGCACCGCAGTGCTCGATTTTGCCGCCGACCGGAATTTCGGTTTTTCCAAGTTTATCTCCATCGGCAACAAGGCGGATGTGGATGAACTGGATCTTTTGTACTATTTACACGAAGATCCCAATACTGAAGTCATCATGATCTACCTGGAGGAACTTCGCAGAGGATCCGATTTTATCAATACCGCGAAGGCCATAACCGCCGGATATCGACGCACGCCGATATTGGTGATCAAGTCTGGCAGAACCAGGGCCGGTGCCAAAGCGGCCGCGTCTCATACGGGAGCCCTCGCCGGGTCAGAGGCGGTGTATGACGCCATTTTCAAACAGACAGGTATCATCCGTGCTCAATCCATTCATGAACTTTTTGACTTTGCCGGAGCCTTTGCCTATAAAGAAGAAAGTGCCCTGGGCAAACTGAAAAGAAAAATCCCAAGGGGCAACCGCGTGGCCATCATAACCAATGCCGGCGGTCCGGGAATCGTTGCCACCGACATGACCGTCTCTTCCGGTTTACAGTTGGCCCAATTTAATGCTAAAACCACTGAGGCGCTGATACGGCACCTGCCGGAGACCGCCAACCTTAACAATCCTGTTGACGTGATCGGTGATGCGTCCTATGACCGGTATGAAAACGCTCTGGCTGCGGTTATCCGGGACGAAAATGTGGACGGCGCCCTGGTCATTTTAACCCCGCAATCCATGACCAATGCCCTGGCCACGGCTGAAGCCATTGTGCGGGTTGCCAGGGGGTCCAACAAACCGATTCTCTGCTGCTTTATGGGAATCATCGATGTCTCTTTGGGAATAAGGTACTTACAGGAACACGGGTACCCCGTGTTTAATTTTCCGGAGGATGCCGCCAAAGCCTTTGGCGCGCTTTACGAATATTCCCAATGGCTGAACCGGAAACGTCTGCCCCAGTTTACATTTGAGCACGATCGCGACCATGCCGAAAAGATCATCCAATCGAGCCTTGCAGCAGGGAAAACCCATTTGGGGGAACTGGACGGAACAGAACTGCTCAAGTGTTATGGATTCCAGGTGCTTCCGACAAAGCTTGCCGAAAACGACGTTGAGGCCGCCGTTATTGCCGCGGATATGACGTTTCCGGTTGTGATGAAAATCGTATCACCGCAGATTCTTCACAAATCCGATGCCGGCGGGGTAATAGTGGGATTGAAAGATCAAGAAGAGGTTAAAAAAGCGTTCAACCAAATCGTTGACAGCGCCGCAAAATATGATCCAAATGCGGTCATAGACGGTGTACTGGTCCAAAAAATGGCCCTTCCGGGCACCGAAACCATCCTGGGCATGAATCGGTATCCGGTTTTCGGTCCCCTGCTCATGTTCGGTCTGGGGGGAATTTATGTCGAAGTTTTTGAAGATGTGGTCTTTCGCCTGGCGCCGATCGGCAGGAATGAATCCCGCCGCATGATTCATGAAATCAAGGGATTCAAACTTTTTGAAGGGTTCAGGGGAAGACCCAAAGGAGATCTCGAAGCGATTGAAAAGGCGCTGGTAAGCTTGTCCGACATGGTCATGAATCATCCGGAAATCAGCGAAATGGATATCAATCCGCTGATGATCCACGAACAAGGGAAAGGAGCTACCGTGGCCGACTGCCGGATTATTCTCAAAGCATCCTCTACCGCTTAAACCGGCACTGCCAATTCCAGGTCCGATCACGCAGATATCCGTGATATTTAAAGCGGTGCAATTCTCAGCAGCTTATTGTGATTTAAGGGGTCCTGAAAATCCAATTCGAACAGCAGGAATGTACCTTTTTGATGTTTTACCAGAGTCATCCTGGGGTACCTCCAGTATGACCATCAGTTTCCGAATCTCGATAATCGTGGCGCCCTCCTGCCCAACGGTATCCCCCACCATCAGAACGGCAGCATCTCCATCAGGGGATTCAAGAGACACTTTTGCTGCTTCAATGTCTATTTCGATGACTTTCAACTCATTCAAGGAACACTCGGTAAACGCCGTATTCCCCGCCCATGCCAAAGAACTGCCGAGAATAAATACCGCAAGGCCGATTACTGCAAGAAACTCATGGGTTGTTTTGACGCTTATCATCATTTTATCGTCTCCTTTGTCTGTTTACTCCGGCTCTGCATAACTTTCAACCATCAGCATGAAATCTACTTCCATATGCTGGCGATGTTCCACCTCGGAAGGCTCTCCCAGATCCCACAACTGCTGGGTTAATTCGATACTCTTCAAATATAACGGCTCGGGTACGGTAATTCCGTAATTTTGAAACAGCCCATGGATATTATCCACAATAATGCTTCCCAGATTAAACGTATAGTAAGCGATGTCTGAACCCCAATTAATTCCCTGTCCCTTCTGAGTGTATTGAATTCCCAACCCGTTGTTGAATTCCAGGCTCAGGTACTGCCAGGCAGTCGTATGACCTTCCGGCGCAGGGGGTTGCTCGTTTATGGAAAGATCATCTATTTTGAACTGCAGGTAGGTATCCGGGGTGATCCGCATACCATTCGGGTTGTCAGGATCCGTAAAATCCAGATACGAGCTGTTGAATCGAGGTGTTTTATAGCCGGCATATCTGATGTTGTCTTTCAAAAGAATGCCGTAATCTATGACATTTGATGTGCTACCATTATCGGGATTATCATCCGGAGTTGCATGCGTCCACGGATAATTTCCATTCAGGCCGTTATCCCATTCTTCGTTGAATTTTATTTGTCCCAATGAAAAGGATTTCCCGACCACCGCATTTTCTTCGTTGCCCAGTGTACCTTTAAAAACAAGCATGCATTTAACGGATTCATGGCATTCTACGGGAACAAATTCGGACAAATAAAACTGGACATCTGCTCCCTGATCATATTGAAGCTCCCCGCTTTCGACATCATATGCCTGAACAAATATGTCGTCGCTTCCGTCAGGATTTCCCCCGGCAGGCGTATAACGGGCGATCAGGGAAAAGGTTCCGTTTTTCAGTGTTTCCCGGCCGGGTGTTATGTTGTTGACATGCAATGCTACGGCATATATGCTGTTGGCATAAAATACCGGCAATGCTGTTACCTCCAGTTTGCCGCGAAAAAAATAATCCAAAAGCCCGGCCGAATAGCCGACGGCACGGGGAATGAGCAACGCCGCATAATCACTGAAACACCGTTCATCCAATCTGTAGGTCCTCTCTATCCCGCCTTCGATCCCAACCATTTCTTTAGACAAATAAGACGGAATTACAAAATGATCAATGTGTTCACCGTGCTGAGTTTTGGAGAAATACGTCACTTCTC